>QZJP01000089.1 GCA_003599345.1 Bacillota bacterium
CGATGAGAGGCACGTTGCGCCAGGTGAGCGGCAGGCTGCACCCGGCGCCCGGCAGGCCCTTCTCGAACTCACCCAAATCGGCAAGGAATGCCACGACCGCTGCGCGATCTACAAGCAGGTTGGAGACTGCGTCATGCCCCGGGAGGGTGTGTTCGTCAGGGTTCTCGAGGGTGGCCCGGTGGCAGCCGGCGACACCCTCGAGGTTCTGGAGGGGGCCTTCCGGGTGGCCGTGCTGACCGCGAGCGATAAGGGCTCGCGGGGTGAGAGGGAAGACGTGAGCGGCTCGCTCATCCGTGACACGGTCGAGAACGAGCTAGGTTGGCCCGTGGTCGATTACACGGTGGTTCCCGACGAACGCGGGGCCATCGCCGAGAGGCTGAAAGCGTGGGCCGACGAGGGCCGCGCGGACCTGGTCCTCACGACAGGCGGCACCGGCTTCGGTCCCCGGGACGTAACGCCCGAAGCCACGCAGGACATCGCCGACCGCCTGGCCCCCGGCCTGGCCGAGGCCATGCGGGCGGCCGGCCTCGAGAAGACGCCTCGGGCCATGCTCAGCCGGGGGATCGCGGCCATCCGGGGCAGGACTCTCATCATCAACCTGCCCGGAAGCCCCAAGGGCGTCCGTGAGAACCTGGCCGCCGTTAAGCCTGCCCTGGGCCACGGGCTGGAGATTCTCACGGGACGGGGCGGGGAGTGTGGAACTGCGGGGTCCTAGCGGCAAACGGTGCATCCTTAGTCGTGTCAGGAGTCGCCTTGACGGCGATAGAGGGAGAATAGGGGTTCCCCGCAGAAGTCGATATCCCTGAAGCGCGAGGGAGGTGGAGACTGTGGGCGGTCTTGGCGTGCTCAAGGGCAATGACCGTGCCAGGACTCCGACCTTAGTTAGCGGGGATAACCCCAAGGGGTGAGAGCTTGATTCGCGAGATCCTCGAACTCGGGAACCCGCTCTTGAGGGCTGTTTCGGCCGAAGTCGGCCAGTCGGACGTCTCCAGCACGGCCTGTCTCGTGACCGACCTGATCGACACTCTTCACGACTTCCAGCTCCGGACCGGTTACGGGCGGGGAATTGCGGCGCCGCAGATCGGAGCCCTGGTCAGAATGGTGGTCATCGACCCCCTTCCCGATACGGTCCTGGCCTCGGGGACGGTATCCGACGTGCCGGTGACGGCGTCCGACAGGCCCGTAACCTACCCCCTCATTCTGGCAAATCCCAGCATAACCTATCGCAGCCCCCAGACCATCCTCGTCTGGGACGCCTGCTTCTCCTTCTGGGGCTTCTTCTTCCAGGTCCGCCGGGCCCGGCGCGTGACCGTGGACTACACCGACGTAGAGGGCCGCCCGCAGCGCCTCAAGGCTGAGGGCGACCTCGCCGAGCTTTTCCAACACGAGATCGACCACCTCGACGGCGTTCTCGCCATCGACCTCATCGCCGACCCCGGGAGCCTCTGCACGCTCAGGGAGTACGAGAAGCGGACAGACCGGCGACCCAGCGGGTCCGCGGGGTAGCCCCCGACACCCGGCTCACCGGCCTCCCGGCGCCGGTCGCCGGGGAGATGTCCCCGTAGCCGACGGTGCTGGCCGTGACTATGCTCCACCAGATACCGCCGCGCGCTGCGCCAGCCCGGAGGGAGAAGGTTCGAAGGGACTTGTCAACAGCCCTCGATCCGGACTCCGGGCAGCCCTCACGCGACAGACCTGGCGGCGGTTGTCGCGTATGGAAGACACTGCTTCCGGGGGAGATTGTCACTTGAAGGCGGGAACGGGGTCGCGCGGGCGAAGGCAGCCATGTCCCTCGTCTCCACGGAAAACAATCAAATACGACTACGGTCGGGTATGTTTCTCTCGGCGTACCCTCCATTACGGGAGGCCGGGGTGGGGTTCCCGCCCACGTCGGCTTGACAGATACGCAGGGCCAAGGTGGCCCGTGGCCTTGACTAACCCGGACCTAGTTAGGTATGATTTCTCTCGGTTAGCACTCTCTCGCCCGGAGTGCTAACAAGCTTTCTAGATGGGAAGAGGAGGGGTTGGATTGGACCTCAAGCCGTTGGCGGACCGTGTCGTGGTCAAGGTCATTGAAGCCGAGGAGAAGACCAAGGGCGGAATAGTCCTACCCGATACGGCAAAGGAACGCCCCCAGCAGGGGGAGGTTCTGGCTGTCGGCTCCGGCCGCCGGCTGGACGACGGGACTCTCGTCCCCCTGTCGGTCAAGGTCGGCGACAAGGTTCTGTTCTCGAAGTACGGCGGAACCGAGGTCAAGATCGCAGGCGAGGAGTACCTCATCCTGCGCGAGGACGACGTCCTGGGCGTGTTGTGACGCGACCTGCCCGGGATGCGGAATCACCCGAAAGGAGGAGTCCTGATTGGCAAAGCAACTGGCCTTTGACGAACAGGCCCGGCGATCCCTGGAACGCGGGGTGGACACTACAGCCAACGTCGTCAAGGTAACTCTTGGACCCCGTGGCCGCAACGTGGTCCTCGACAAGAAGTGGGGCCCGCCCACCGTCACGTCGGACGGTGTCACCGTGGCTCGTGACATCGAACTCCCCGACCCGTTCGAGAACGCCGGGGCTCAGCTCATGAGGGAAGTGGCCACCAAGACCCAGGATGACGCGGGCGACGGCACGACCACCGCCACCGTCCTGGCGCAGGCGATGGTCAAGGCCGGGCTGAAGAACGTGGCCGCCGGAGCCAACCCGATGCTTCTGTGGAAGGGAGTCCAGATGGCCTCGGCCAAGGCCGTCGAGGCCGTGAAGGCCGCTTCCAAGCCCGTCGAAACGAGGGAGGCTATTTCCCAGGTCGCGGCCATCGCCGGCAACGATCCGGAAATAGGCGAGATCATCGCGTCGGCTATGGATGAGGTCGGCAAGGAGGGCATCATCACCGTCGAGGAGGGCAAGGGGATGACCACCTCCTGGGAAGCGGTCAAGGGCATGCAGTTCGACCGCGGTTACATCTCGCCCTACTTCATCACCGACACGGACAAGATGGAGGCCGTCCTCGAGGAACCCTACATCCTCTTGTCTGACCGCCGCATCAGCGCGGCCAAGGACCTCATCCCCTTGCTCGAGCGGGTATCGCAGAGCGGTAAGCCCATCCTCATCGTGGCCGAGGATGTCGAAGGGGAAGCTCTGGCCACCCTGGTCGTCAACCGTATCCGCGGGACCGTCTCCGGCGCGGCGGTGAAAGCCCCCGGCTTCGGTGACCGCCGCAAGGCGATGCTCGAGGACATGGCCACGATCACGGGCGGCAAGGTCATGTCCGAGCAACTGGGCATCAAGTGGGAGAACGTCGGTCTCGAGATGCTCGGTAGGGCCAGACAGGTCCGTATCACCAAGGAAGAGACCACCATCATCGAGGGCTACGGTTCCCAGGCCGACATCGACAAGCGGGCCGCCCGCATCCGCAAGGAGATCGAGGACACCGACTCCGACTGGGACCGCGAGAAGCTCCAGGAACGCCTGGCGAAACTGGTCGGGGGAGTCGCGGTCATCAAGGTCGGCGCTCCGACCGAGGTCGAGCTCAAGGAGCGCAAGGCGCGCTTCGAGGACGCGCTCTCGGCCACCCGCGCCGCTGTGGAAGAAGGCGTGGTCCCTGGCGGAGGCCGGGCCTATCTCGACGCGGCCGAGGCCCTGACGGGCATGAAGGAGACCGGTGACGTCAAGGTCGCCATCGACATCGTCCGCCGGGCCCTCGAGGAGCCCATGCGCCAGATAGCCGAGAACGCCGGGTTCGAGGGTTCGGTCGTCGTGGAACGTGTCCGTGGGACCAAAGCCGGCTATGGGTTCGACGCCCTGAAGCGGGAGTATGTGGACCTGCCGGCTAGCGGCATCAACGACCCCGTGAAGGTCGTGCGTACCGCCCTCCAGAACGCGGCGAGCATCGCGGCAATGCTTCTCACGACCGAATGCCTCGTTGTTGACAAGCCCGAGGAGGAACCGGCCACGCCCGGGATGCCGCCCGGCGGCATGGGCGGCATGCCGCCGATGATGTAGGCCGATGTAGGCCGGTGCTCTAGCGCGGTTGCCGCGGACCTACTGGCATCCGCGTGCTTGCGTGTCGCCGTGACAGGCCTCGAGCGGAACGCCCCCCGGATGCCTGTGGGGGCGTTCCGATTCTCGAACCGGCTCGGCCGCGAGCCGGCCGGGCGACGGAGAGCCGGACATCGCGAACTAAGGGGCGCGCCCCTTCTTTCTGGGCTAGGGCGCCAAGGAGATTGCCAGGATGCTAGGGGGATTCCTAGGGCGTCACGGAAAGCGTGAGCGTGTAGATTCCAGTGGCCGTGGCGGCGCTGTCCTGGAAGGGATACGCGCGGACGTAGACCGTGCCTGAGGTCCGGGCCGTCCACTCGATGCGGGAGGCGAAGTTGCCGGACTCGGCGGAGACGTCGTCGCTCGAGGCCAGGACTCGCCCCGCCTGGTCGTAGAGCTCGAGGCACGTGTCGCACCCCCGCTGAAGGTCGCCTGTCTCGATGATGTACGTGACCCCGGCACGGGCCTCGAAGGTGAACCAATCACTATCCGCCTCGGTGAGCGACCGCGTCACCCTGTCACCCGGGCTGAGCGCGGACGCGAAGCGCGGGTGGTCGTCGTTCTCGGGCGCGGCGGTCGTGACGGAGAACCAGTAGCGCCCCAGGCTGTGGCCGGCGTAGGGGGCCACCCAGGCGTAGACGGGCCCGTCGTAGGACGCGGTCCAGGACACCATGGAGCCGCCGAGGGGCCAGCCGAAGCCGGGGGCGTCGTCGTTCACGGCGAGGACCGAGCCCTGGCGGTCGACCAGGGTGAGGACGGTGTCACACCCGGCGGCCGGGTCGCCGGCATGCACGTAGTACGTGGTACCCCGGGCGGCCATGAAGACGAACCAGTCCTGGTCCTCCGGGTGCGAGAGCCACTCGCTCCACGCAGTGTGGTCGGGAAGGACCTGGCGGGCGCCCGTAATGCCGCCAGGGGCATCGGGCTCGGCGGGTGAGACGCGAAGAGCGTAAGGGCCGGGCCGGCCGGTCCGGGACCTCACGGCGAGAACATAATCGCCTCCGGTCACACACTCCCAGACCAGGGTGGCTCCACCGGCATCCAAGCCGCGCGGGTCGTCGTCGCCGGCGATGACCACCCAATCCTCGCCGGCCCCGGGGACCGCCCCCGCGACGGCCCCGGCGAGAAGGTCCACGGCCAGGTCGCCGAAGACCGTCTCCCCGTGCGGGCCCGTTCCCGGCAGGGGGGCGACCGAGAAACGGTAAGCCTGACCAGCCGCGGCCTCGAAGCGGTAGTGGTCCACGTCGGAAGGCCAGGCGAGCGCGCCTTCCACGCCCCCAGGCCCGCCCGAGGCGGTGCCGTCACTGACCGGCAGAAGGGTCGCCCCCGCCGGAGAATCGCCGGGCTCCGTGCGGTTCTCGAGAATCAGCCGGTAGTTCCCGCCCTCCAACCCGGCGGGCTCGGAGACCTGCACCCTGGCGAAGAGCTGCGCTCCGGCGACGGCCGGTCGCGTGGCGATTTCCGGGTCCGGTTGGCCGAGCGGCCAGTCGTCCACGGAGCCGGCCTCCCCGGTCGTGGGATCGAGGAGGGTCACGACCAGGTCGAGCCCCCCTGTCAGAGCCTCGACCCTGACCCTATAGGTCTCCCCGGGCAGAACGTGCAGGCGGTAGACGTCCACGTCGTTCGCCCCGCTGATGGCGGCGGTCACGGGCTGGCCCGGGACGACCGTGGTCGCCGAGTTGAAGGATGAGTCCTTGTCGACCATGGTGACGGTGACCCGCCTGGAGCGGTGGTCGTAGCCGACCGTCGCCCCGAACGCCTGCGCCAGGAACCGTACAGGGACGAGTGTCCGGCCCTGGCTGATGACCGGTGGGGCGTCGATAGGCAGGTCGTTCCCGTCGACCTCGGCCTCGGTCTCGTCTATCCAGAGCCGGACCACGCGCGAGCCCAGGGTGACCGTGACTCGCCTGGGTCCCGCGTCATACCGCACGTCGGCTCCGAGGCTGGTTCCGATGAACCTGAGAGGGACCATCGTCCGGTCGTTGACGGTCCGGGCCGGAGAGTCGAGCGTCACTGCCTGACCGTTGACCTCGGCGGTGCGTTCGTTGATGGTCAGCGAGATGTGAAGGTCGACCGGGAGAGGCGTTACCGTCACGGCCGCGGAGCGGGGACTTTCAGCCTTGTTGTCGAGGATGGCCGCCACGGCGTAGGTGTAGGGCCGGCCGTTGAGGACCGTGTAGTCGAAGAAGACAGTCGTGTCGTGGAGTACCGTGCCCACGAGACTCGGCTCCGGACCGGAGGCGGCCGACCAGCGGTAGACGCGGTAGCCGAGCACCGGGCTGTCCGGGGACGGTGGGGGCCGCCACGTTAGAGAGACCAACCCGCTACCGGGTGTGACCTGAAGTAAGCCCGGGGCTGACGGAGGGGGAGAGGCGGCGGAAGCGGCCCACACAGTGGGCGAGCCGGTCAGTGCACCGGCCGTTCCGCCGGCCGGCCCGCCGGCCCTTCCGAGCGGGGCGTAGGCCACCAGGAGCAAGATGCCCAGGAGGAGAACCGCCGGCTTTCCCACGCTCCTCGAGGCCGAGGGCCTGAAGATCGAGGCCCTGTAGCGCGAGGCCCTCCAGGTCGAGGCCCTCCAGGTCGAGGCCCTCCAGGTCGTGGCCCTGCAGGTCGTGGCTCCGCCGGCCAGCGGGCACCCGGCCATTTCCGCCAACTCCCGTCACAACGTGACCAGTTCCGTGCCATTAGAGCAAATCCTGCCCGGCACGGGTCGCCGCGTCACGACGGGGCCTCGGGTTGTCGGGGAGCGCCGGGGCCGCCCGGCGCGGCTGGAGGGGTGGGGCTACAGGGGCGCGGCTGGAGGATAATCATGGCGGCCTGGCTAATCTGCCCGCTAGAAGCCAAGGCCAGACATACTAGACGCGAGGTTGGACGCGAGCTGGGGGCGGGAAGCGGTGGCGGACTACGTCGAGGAGGTCCGGCAGGAAATCCTCCTGCCGGCCGAGACCATCCAGGCGAGGGTGACCGAACTGGGAAGACAGATATCCAGTGACTATCGCGGGCGGCACGTCTTCCTGGTCGGGGTCCTCAAGGGGGCCTGGGTGTTCCTCGCGGATCTCGCCCGGAACCTGACCGTGCCGGCGTCCTTCGACTTCATGAGCGTCTCAAGCTACGGGTCGGCCACGAAGACCTCTGGCGTCGTGCAGATCCTCAAGGACCTCGAGGAGAGCATCGAAGGACGGGACGTCATCATCGTCGAGGACATCGTGGACACCGGACTGACCCTGAGCTACCTCGTGAGCCTTCTCCAGACCCGCAAACCGGCCTCGCTGAGGGTCTGCGTGCTTCTTGACAAGTCGTCCCGCCGGACAACCGCGGTGCCCCTCGATTACGTGGGATTTGAGATACCCGACGCCTTCGTGGTCGGCTACGGCCTGGACTACAGCGGCCGTTACCGCAATGTGCCCTACATCTTCACTCTGCGGCCGGAGGTCTATAGCTGATGGCCGCTTCAGAACTGGTCCTGGTGCTTGACTTCGGCGCTCAGTACAGCCAGTTGATCGCCCGGCGAGTCCGCGAGCACCACGTCTATTGTGAACTCGTCCCGCACAGCCTTCCCATGAGCGAACTCCTGGCCCGGCGCCCGCGTGCGGTCATCCTCTCCGGAGGTCCGGCGAGCGTCTATGGCGACGGGGCCCCCCGCTACGATCCGGCCCTCTTCGACTCGGGAGTTCCCATCCTCGGCATCTGCTACGGGATGCAACTCATGGCCTTTCTGCTCGGAGGCCGGGTGGTGCGCGGTGAGCGCCGGGAGTACGGCCGGACGCTGCTCATGGTCGACGAGCCCGAAGTGGGCCCAGCGCTCTTCGCCGGTATCGAGCGGCGCACGGAGTGCTGGATGAGCCACGGCGACCTCGTTCTCGAGCCTCCGCCGGGCTTCGAGGTCCTGGCCCACACCGAGAACAGCCCGGTCGCGGCCTTCGCCGACAAGCGCCGCCGTCTCTACGGCGTGCAGTTTCATCCCGAGGTCGTGCACACGCCCCGGGGCCGGGACATCATGGGCAACTTCCTGTTCGGCGTCGCGGGTCTTGGGCCCACGTGGACGCCCGGGTCCATGGTCGAGGCGGGCGTGAGGCAAGTAGCGGCCGCGGTCGGCGACGGGCGGGCCATCGTCGCGCTGTCCGGGGGCGTGGACTCGGCCGTGGCGGCGGCCATGGCCCACCGGGCGCTGGGCGACAGGCTGACAGCGGTCTTCGTCGACCACGGTCTTCTCCGCAAGGATGAACCGGGCATGGTCATCCGGACGTTCCGCGAGCGCCTGGGGGACTCGTTCGTCGCCGTCGACGCCGCCGACCGGTTCCTGGGGCGTCTGGCCCGCGTCCGCGAACCCGAGAGGAAGCGAAAGATAGTGGGCGAGGAGTTCGTCCGGGTCTTCGAGGAGCAGGCCACGAGGCTCGGCGTGAGTCCGGGCGGCTTCCTCATCCAGGGCACTCTATACCCCGACGTCATCGAGAGCGGGGGAGTCGCCGGGCTGGCCGCCGTCATCAAGAGCCACCACAACGTCGGGGGTCTGCCGGAGAGGATGTCCCTCGGGCTGGTGGAGCCGCTGAGGAACCTGTTCAAAGACGAGGTGCGGGCCGCGGGCGAGGAGCTCGGGCTCCCCCCGGAGATAGTCTGGCGCCAGCCGTTTCCGGGCCCGGGCCTCGCCATCCGGATCATCGGCCCCGTCACCCGGACCAAGCTGGCCGTCCTCCGCGAGGCAGACGCCGTCGTTAGGGAGGAAGTGGAGCGGGCGGGCCTCGGGGCGGGCCTCGGGGCGGGTCCGGGGGCGGGTCCGGGTCGGTCCTCCCAGGGTCGCCTCTGGCAGTACTTCGCCGTGCTGCCGGGCGTCAGGAGCGTCGGGGTCATGGGCGACGAGCGGACCTACTCCTACACCATCATCGTCCGGGCTGTGACCAGCGAGGACGGGATGACGGCCGACTGGGCCAGGCTACCGCACGACCTCCTCGAGCGCATCGCCTCGCGCATCATCAGTTCCGTCCCGGGGGTCAACCGCGTGGCCTACGACGTGACCTCCAAACCTCCCTCGACCATCGAGTGGGAGTAGCGGGAATCGGGCCCCTTGGGCGTATTCGAGGGCCTCACGGAGAACCTCCCGGTCGTCGAGAATCTCCACCCTGGTCCCGAACACAAGCTTGGCGTCGTGCCCCCGGCCGGCCACCATCACCAGGTCGCCGCTTCGCGCGACCTCCGCCGCGCGATAGATGGCTTCTCTGCGGTCGAACACAATCTCGTAGGTCGCCCGGCGCCCGCGCCCGGTTTCCGGTAGGGCCAGGCCCATTCGATTCCGCACGGCGCCCAGAGCCGCCCCGAGGCTCCCCGCGGGGTCGGCCAGGCCGGCCTCGATGTCGGCGAGTATCTGCTGGCCGCTCTCGTCAAACGTGTTGTCGATAGTGAGGATGACGTGGTCCGCCATGCTCGCCGCTATGGCCCCCATGACCGGGCGCTTGCCCCGGTCCTTCCGCCCCTCGCAGCCGAAGACCAGGATGACCCGCCCACGAGCGACGAGGCGCGCGGTCTCGAGGGCCTGGAGGAGGCCGTCCGGGTTGTGGGCGAAATCCACCACGCCGGTGACGCCGTCGGGCGAGCCGACGATCTCCCATCGGCCCCTGACCCCGGAGAAGCCGGCCGTCGCTTCGGCGACCGCGCTCCAGGGACAACCTTCCGCCCAGGCCGCGGTGACCGCCGCCAGAAGGTTCCTCACGTTGTGACGACCGGGGCACGCCATCCGGAGAGTCCCGGTCTCCGGCCACCCGGGGTCCGGCTCCACCCAGCCGGCGGCAGGCAGGCCCGGGGGCCGGCGGTCGAAGTGAACCCTTATCAGCGAACCCCGGGCCCCGAGGACGGCCCCGGTGACCTTGGCGTGGGCGGGACGCATGATCCCGTAGGACAGGGCGGGTGAGGTCAGTCGCAGGCGGAAGCGGTCGAAGTGTGGGTCATCGGAGTTCAGGACGGCGTAGACCGGTCCGCGCTTCCCGCGGCCGGTTCCGAACCCTCCGCCAAGCCCCCTGAACAGGGCGAGCTTGGTCTCGACGTAGGAGCCTAGGCTCACATGGAAGTCAAGGTGGTCGCGGGCCACGTTGGTCAGGATTCCGACGTCGACCTCGCATCCGGTCAGGCGGTGCCCGGCCAGAGCGTGAGACGAGACCTCGATACAGGCGTGGCTGAGCCCGGACGCGACCATGGTGGCAAGGTTAGCCTGAATGCCGAGAGCGTCCGGCGTGGTCAGGTCCGACGGGACGGTGAAGGCGCCGGTGCGGTTCTCGACCGTCCCGATGAGCCCGGTTGCTCTTCCCGACGCCCGAAGTATGGCCTCGAGCAGGTGATTGACCGTCGTCTTTCCGTTTGTCCCGGTCACCGCCAACACTCGGAGCCTGGAGGACGGGTGGCCCCAGTAGGCTGAGGCGGCCAGGGCCAGGGCTTTGCGGCTGTTCGGAACGACCAGGACGGCGGGTCCGGCCGCAGGACCGTGCGGGCGGCGAACCCCGATTTCCCTCTCGGCGACGAAGGCCACGGCTCCGCGGTCCAGAGCGTCCGCGGCGAAGTCGTGTCCGTCCCGTCTCAGGCCCGCCAGGCAGAAGAAGGCGTAGCCCGGACCGGCCTGCCTGGAGTCGTGCGCGAGGCCGGTCACCTGGACGTGAGGGTTCCCGGCCGACAGCCTGTAAGGCTGGTCCCCCATGAGTTCGGACAGTCTCATGCCCCGACCCGGTGGGTTTCCTCTCTGTCCGGGTCCGCACCCGCCCTCCGTAGCTCCAGGCGCCCGGGCTCTGCGGTCCGGTGCGCCCTCCCCCCGCGGTCCAGACTATGCCCGCGGGGGTGAAGGGGCAGGGGATGAGGAAAGGGCGGGGGGCGGTAACTGTTGGACGTCCTGACACCTTGGAGGAGGAGCAGACTCCCTGTTCCTTGCGAGGGAGAAGCCCCCTCCAGCGACACGAGCGGGGTCGCGAGAGAGAGCCCGCCTTGACCCTCGGGCGGGATCCCCGTAGACTCGGGATAGCTGCGAGAGGAGTTCACAGCCTGGCCCTAGAGACGAGCGAGCCTGAACGGTGACCGTCCAAACGGAAGTCCGGGGTGCCCGGGAACACGACTACCCGGCCGTCCGCCGGCTGCTCGCCGCCGTGTGGTCGAATCCCGACGACGAGCTGGGTATCTGGGACCATCTGACCGCCAGCGACCCGAGCCTCGAGCCCGAGTGGGTGCGGCTGGTCGTCGCCGGGGGACAGGTGGTTGCCTGCACGGTTCTTCTGCCAAGGCCGGTCCGCGGCCGGCAGGGATGGGTCGACGGCGCGGAACTCACCCTGGTGGCGACTCACCCCGACCACCGCCTGCGCGGTCACGGGGCGGCCGTGGTCCGGGACGCGCTAGGATTCCTGGCCGCGAGAGGGCGGGCAATTGCCGTCTTCTACGGCGTGCCCGGGTTCTACCCCCGCTTCGGCTGCGCGCCGGTCATTCCCACCCTACGGACCGAGTTGCCGGCTCTCGAGGCGGCGGCCCCCGCCCCGGCGGAGGCGGCCCCCGCCCTGGCGGAGGCGACCGCGGAGACGCTCGCGCCCGCGGACCTGGAGACCGTCAACGCCCTGTACATGGAGCAGGTGGCTGTAAGCCCATGCTCGGCGGCCAGGACCGCCGACGCCTGGATGTGGACAGTCCGGAACCGGGAGGCCCACCGGCTCTGGATTCTCCGGGACGGGGCCGGGCGCCGCGCCGGATATGCGTTCGCGAGCCTGCAGCGGGACAAGGACCGGCTGCTGGTCAGGGAAGGGGGCGCCGTCGACGAAGGGGCGGCGGGGATGCTCCTCGAGGCCCTGCGGCGGGAAACGGCCTCGCACGGCCTCGCCGGCACACACCTGGCGATGGCCCCCGGCCACCCATTGACGCGCCTGGCCCTCCTCGCGGGGGCGCAACAACACTACTTCCCCGCCGAGGCGGGTTTCGTCGCGGTGACGCGGTGGAAGCCCTTGCTGCCTGCGGGCTACACCATCCGCGAGGCCGGCGGGCCCGGCTCACCGGCCGGCTCGCCTACCGACCTCATCCGGGAGGGCCGCGTCGTCCTCTCCGCCCCGAGACCCTTCATCGTGCAACTCGTCCTAGGCTACAGGGATATCGACGACATCCTGCTGGCGGCCGCAGCCGCTGCTGCCTCGGCGGCGCCAGGGGCCGCCAGCCCTAGGCCCGCCTGCGCCGCGAGCCCCCGGCCGGAGGACCTGGAGCGACTGCGCCGCGATTTCCCACGGGATTTCCCCAAGTACACCGAGGCCCCGTACTTCTTCTGGTTCTAGGAGCGGTGAGGCGGCTTGCCCGCCGCTGCGGGCTCTACGGCCGCCCTCTCTCACGCCGGTCGGCACCGCCTCCCGTACGTGTCAACTCACGCAAGAAGCTAACCGTAGCGCCGTATCGCGGCCGCCGAGCTCCACCTTCCCGCGTCGCTTGCCTCCATCCTGAACGCCACCACACCGCTGTTCACCGCCCTGATCGCGGCTCTCGGGTCAAGGGAGCCGTTCACCGGGCTGAGGCTCCTGGGGCTGCTCGTGGGCTTCGCCGGGGTGGCCCTCCTCGCGGGGCTGGGACCGGTGCCCCTCTCGGCAGCGACCCTCCTTGCCGTGGCCGGGTC
>QZJP01000030.1 GCA_003599345.1 Bacillota bacterium
GCTACCGTTTCTCCGGCCACCTGTAGGGGAACCGCCAAATGCACCAGCCCGGCGTGGCAGGTGTGGAAGACTTCCTCCCCCGCAGCCACAGTAGTCCTCGCAGAGACCTCACGCGAAGCCGCGCACCTGGCCTGCGCTTCCGGATTGCTGTCAAGCATGGCGCAGAAAGAAGACAGGTTGGACGGTTTGGTAAGCAGACGGCCGTCCGGATACGCGACCACAACTGCCAGCCCAAGGGCCCGGCTCATGCTCTCCTGTAGTTCCTGCAAGCCTATCTGCGTGAGCTCCTCATAGAACACGGACTTCTCCTTCACCATGGCTTTTGTACTCACTCACCCCTTTTTGCCGGCCACGGCCCGTTCGGAGCCGTCGTCACTGCAACTCAGACCCAGGCGACCGCATCCCCAGGGCCCGCAGAAAAGCCTCGACAACGCAAGGGCTCCGCTACCACTTCCTACGCCACTCGAGCGTGGCGCCATCCTCGGGCCATGCGGCGACTCACCCGCTCACGATTCCTCCCAATCCACATGCGCCACGTTTCTCCCCCACCCTATTGCTGAGTGTAAGTCCGCCGGGAGAGCCAAAAGGAAAGGCCACCCCGTGGTTCCCAAGCGTCTAGGCGACCGGCCGAAACGCTAGGGTGAAACCATACGTGGTGACCATGGACAGAATATCTCACTCCTCACCTACTGCTGCAAGGCTGGGATTGCGCTAGCAATGTTTCCTGAAGGACACCTCGTACGACTCGTTCGTGGGATCCCGATCCGCGTACCTCCCGAGGTCGAGAAGCGGTCCCGCGAGCTCTACAACCTGCTCACGGGGTGAACTGCGGTGAGCAGCATTTTCCTTCTACCCCAGGCTGAGGAGACCCTCCTCGAACTTGGTCTGCCCGTAGCCACCTTCAGGGAGCGAGGTGGCGTTGACGCCACGTCTAACGGAGCCGGTCAGCCGTGTCTGCGGCAGTGATGGCCTCGCTAGCGACCGCCTCGTCGTAGAACTCCTGCTGGGTGGCCCCTACGAAGAGGAGGACGGCCTCATGGAAGGGCCGAGCACCTACGCCCCGCGAAGGGCCGGCCTTCCATCATGGGCTCCGGAAGCGCGCTCCAATCCACGGCGACCTAGAGGAGTGCCCATCGAGCTTTGAGGGGAGCGTGGCCATCGGGGCCAGCCTCGTTCATTATGACTAGTGCTTCAGGTGAAACGGGACACTGACGATGGCCGTGTGCGGGCGGAAGTGGAGGGCCGCCTGGAGCCAGAGGGCCGACTGGTTGTGGAGGAGGAACTGCCACCAGTGTCTCGGCACGAACTCGGCGATGACCACGGTGACGAACTTGACTTTCTCCTTACGTTGCAGCCCGTCGATGTAGCGGACGAGGGGGCCGGTCAGCGACCGGTAAGGGGACGGGACGACCGTCAACGGCACCCCGGGGTCCCATTTCTCCCACTTGGCCTTAAGCTTCTCCGTCTCCGCGGGGTCCACCGACACGTGCACTGCGTGGATTTCCGGCCCTAACGACTTGGCGTAGGCCATCGTCGCCGCCACGGCCCGGTGGATGCCGGCCACCGGCACGACGATGATGTGGTCGACCGGCTTCACCTTCGTTTCCAGGCTTATGCGGAGGTCCTGGGCCACGGCGTCGTAGTGCCGCCGGATGGCGAGGAACAGGCCGACCGTCACCGGGATGAGGACGACGACGACCCACGCCCCGCCGGTGAACTTGGTCACGGCAATGACGACGAAGACGACGCCGGTGACGATGGCCCCCGTCCCGTTGATCAGGGCGTGGGTGAGCCACTGGCGGTCTTCCTTGCGGCTCCGCCACCAGTGGATGACCATCCCCGACTGTGACAGGGTGAACGAGAGGAAGACCCCGACGGCGTAGAGCGGGATGAGGGAGTGGGTCTTGCCCTCGAAGTACACGATGAGCAGCGACGACAGGACTCCCAGGAGGATGATGCCGTTCGAGAAAACGAGGCGGTCGCCGCGGTTGGCCATCTGCCGCGGTAGGAAGCCGTCGCGCCCGATGATCGACGCCAGGCGCGGGAAGTCGGCGAAGCTCGTGTTGGCCGCTAGGACAAGGATGAGCATCGTTCCCGCCTGGGTGACGTAGTAGAGGGCTCCGGAGCCGAAGACACTCCGGTTGACCTGGCTGATAATCGTCTCCGTCTGGGGCGTCAGGCCGAGGACGTGGGCCAGGAAGGTGATGCCCAGGAACATCGTCACGGCCAGGACGGCCATCCAGACGAGCGTCTTGGCCGCGTTGCGCGACACCGGCTCGTGGAAGGCCTGGACCCCGTTGGAGATGGCCTCGGTTCCCGTGAGCGCGGCGCATCCCGAGGCGAAGGCCCGGAGGATGAGAAAGGTCGTCAGGGGCACCGGTACGGCCGGCGGCGGGACCGGCGCCGTAACCGGGGCCAGTGTCCCGGTGGCGTAGCGGAAGACGCCCAGGGCGATCATCGTCAGGGTGCTGACGATGAAGAGGTAGGTGGGGGCGGAGAAGAGGTTCCCCGACTCCCGCACCCCGCGCAGGTTCCCCGCGACGAGGATGGCCACGGCCAGGAGGGCCAGGGCCACCCGGTGGGGGTAGAGGGCCGGGACGGCCGAGGTCACGGCGGCGATGCCCGACGAGACCGAGACGGCGACGGTCAGGACGTAATCGATGAGGAGCGCCGCCCCGGCCGTGAGACCGGGGAGGAGGCCGAGGTTGCTCCTGGCCACGATGTACGAGCCGCCACCCGTCGGGTAGGCGAAGACCGTCTGCCGGTAGGAGAAGACGACGACGAAGAACAGCAGGGCGATGGCGAAGGCGACCGGCAGGCTCAGGTTCAGGGCGGCCGACCCGGCCAGGAAGAGGGTGAGGAGAATCTCCTCCGTGGCGTAGGCCACCGACGACAGCGCGTCCGACGAGAAGACAGCCAGGGCTTTCGGGTTAGTCAGGCGCTCGGTGGCGAGCCGCTCCGTCCGCAGGGGCTCGCCGACCAGCAGCCGTTTGAGGGAGGACACCCGCTGGTCACCTTATCCGGAGGCTTCTGGCTTTCTTATGTCTGTGCCGGCGGACCTTCCTTCGCCCGGGCGGCCGCAGAGATTTCGCGGTCCCGGCTGTAACCCCTGCTTCAGGCCCGCCCTCTCTTGAATTTGGCAAGCCCGCCGAAACCTGGTTGAGGATACAGGACTTGCCGCCGGCGCATCTAAGCTATGTGGTTGGCCCTCTTGCATAAATAAAGAAATCGTTGTTTTTCCGGCGGATCCCGTGCGATCAACTCCGACTTTGCTGGGCCGGCCCGACAGGAGATGGTTCTCTTGACTTCGGCCTTTCCCCGCTGGCTCACGGTCCTAGCCGGCGGCACCGTCGCGGCTTCAGTCGTGGGCGGCCTGGTCTTCGGCCGCGTTGTCTGGCCGGCTCTATTCTGGCCCCTTTACGCCCTGATCGTGGTCACCCTCCTCACCTGGCCATGGCGGGCGCTTCGGCTGCGCCTGGTAGCCTTGGCCTTCCTGGCCGGTGCCGGACCGGTCATGGGCTTGGCTCTTCTGGTTCAACGGGGTCTGCTTGCCGCCGCGCAAGTCCTTCCCGGCTTGGCTCGCTGGGTCGAGCGAAACCTCCTTTTGTGGGGTGGTGACTTCGGGGCGGGTTTCGTCGCCCCGGTAACCGAAGAAACCGTCAAGATGCTGCCGGTGGTCTTGTTTCTCTGGTGGCTGTGCCGGAGGCGGGCGCCCGTCTTCGGTCCGCTGGACGTGGCAATCTTGGGTGTGGCTGTCGGGGCCGGCTTTGATTTCACCGAGACCTTGTTCCACACTACGGCCGCCGGCGGAGCCCCTCTGGGCCTGGAGTGGGACTATCACGTCGGGCCGCGCTGGGGGGTGTTACACCTTTTCCCGACTCTGACCACCGACATCTGGGGAGAGAAGCTTTGCTACGGTCACGCCGGCTGGACCGGCACGGTGGCTATCGCTCTGGGTCTGGCCTTCTGGCTGGGACGGAGGCGGCCGTGGACCCGCCTTCTTCCCTGGCTCGCTGGCCTTTGGGCCATGTGGGACCACTACCTCTGGAACGCGTTCGGCGGTCCGGCCCAAGGCCTGGAGGGGTCGTGGCTGGCCAGCTTGCCGGCCCTCGACGGCCACGGTCTTGTCATGCCCTACGCCATGCTCCTGGCTCTGGCCTTCGGCGCGCTGCTGTCGGCCCGGGCCATTCGCCGCTATCTGGCGGCCGACCCGGTGCTGGCAGTCAGTCTGACCGCCGGCCTTCCCCGCGGCGTTACCTGGTCTCGTCCGGGTCTGGGAAGCTGGCTTGGCCGTTGGCGCGACCTCCTCGCCTTCGTTCACGCCCGCCGGGCCTTGGCTTACGGCCTGCGTGTCTACGCCGACTCCGGCCGGCCCGGTGGCCTTGGCGGCGAAGCGGCCCAGGTTCTGGCCGTGCTGCGGGCCGGCTGTTTGGCCTCGGCCGAGCGTCTTACACTCCCCGGCTGCGGGCCGCGCGCGGTTGCTTCCGCGGGACAAGGAGGGGTACGGTCGTGAGGGTCTCGGTTTCGTGGTTCGGGGTCGCCGTGGAGTGGGCGAGCGTCGCCGGGGCCTGGCTAGCCAACCCGGCACAGGGTTCCCTAACCCTCTTCGCCCTCGGAAACCTGAGTCCGGAGGGTCTTATGGCCATGCTTCTTCTCGGGTTGGTTTTCGGCGTCGTGGGCGCCGTCTGCTGGCCGGGTCTATGGTGGGCCGGGCCGGCCGGTCTCCTGGCCGGCCTGGTCACCGGGAGCCTCCTCAACGCGTGGGTGGATCTAGTTCCCCGCGACCTTCTCTCGGACGTGGTCGAGCGCCTGAGCGAAGGCCCTTAGTCGGGAGGCTGTTCGGCCGCGTGGTGAAGAGGAACGTAAAGGTTCCCGTTACGCCAAACGGAACCGGGGTTCGGTTGGAGCCGGCACTGCCGGCGACGCTTGAAGGAGGAACCCGGGTGGCGAGGGCGAAAAGGACACGGGTAACACGATTCGCAGAATAGTGCTACCACATCGGAGGGGCGTCCGTGTCCGGGACTTCCGGGCGCCGCGGTGCCGCCCGTGGGTGGCCCGATCGCGCCGACCCGCGTGTCAAGTGGCTGAGCACGCTCTCGCTCATCGTCGTCTTCGTCTCGGGGTCAAGCCTGGTGGCACTGGCGGCGGGCATCGGAATCGTCTTTGTCGAGGCTCTTGCCGTCGTAGGCTTGTCACCCGCGGAGGTCGGCCGGAGGCTGCTCATGGCGCTTCCCTTCGCGCTGGTCACGGCAGCCACTCTCGTCCTGTCCGGAGAGGGTAACATCTCCCGGGTGATGGTTTTCATCCTCCGCCTCATGGGGGCCATCCTGGCGATGGCCCTGCTCACCCTCTCGGCCGAACGGGCCGCTCTCTTCACGGGCGCGGCCGGTTTGGGCTTTCCCCGGACCATCCTGACCTTCGCCGACGTCACCTTGCGTTACGCCGCGGTTCTCAGTGAGGAGGTCCGGCGTCTCACCCGCGCCAGGCTGGCCCGCGGGTTCGAACCAGCCGTGATTTGGCGGCCCGAGGCGGCGGCGGCTTTCGCCTCCCTCGTCGGAGCGCTGTTCGTCCGTTCCCTGGACCGGGCCGAACGGGTGCACCTGGCCATGCTCGCCAGGAGCGTGGATTGTGCCCCGGGAAGGGGCCGGCGCCCCGACCGACGCCCGCGCGGAGGCGCGGCGGCGCCCGGGCTCGGTCCAGCCGGACGGCCCGCTCGCCGCCTCGGCTTCGGTGCCCGGCCTGGTCGGGGATTCTGGGCCAGCCTTGCCTGGGCTGTCCTCGCTGCGCTCCCGGCCGCCCTCATGCTGATCCTCGAAAGGAGCCTTCCGTGAACTCGAAAGACTGCCCGGCCCTCGTCCTGCGTAACGTGTGCTACCGGTATCCCGACGGGACCCGGGCGCTTTCAGGCGTGGACATGAGGGTGGAGCAGGGGGAGCGCCGGGCCATTCTGGGCCCCAACGGCGCCGGGAAGAGCACGCTGGCCCTCATGTTGAACGGGCTCTTCCGGCCCTCCTCGGGCGAGGTCGAGGTCTGGGGACGGGTCATCGGGCCCGACAACGAGCGCTGGGCGAGGCGCATGGTCGGGCTCGTCTTTCAGGACCCCGACGACCAGGTCTTCTCGCCGACGGTAGCCGAGGACCTCCGCTTCGGCCCGCGCAATCTCGGTTGCTCCGAGGAAGAGGCCACCCGGCGGGCCCGCGAGGCCTTGCGCAGGGTCGACCTGGATTGGGATACTCTGGCCTGCCGCCCCCCCCAGAACTTGAGCTACGGCCAGCGCAAGCGAGTGGCCATCGCGGGGGTGCTGGCCATGGCCCCGCGGGTGATCGCTCTGGACGAGCCCACGGCCAACCTCGACCCGCTCGCGGAAGACGCCCTGCTGGACGTCCTCGATGATCTTCACGGCGACGGCGTTACGCTCGCCGTGGTCACCCATGACGTCGAGCTCGCCGCGAGCTGGGCCGACAAGGTTACCTTCCTGCGAGAGGGGGTGGTGGTGGCCGATGGGGACGTGCGCCTGCTCTGGGACCCGGAGACCGTGGCGCGCGCGGGTTTGAGGTCTCCACGCTGGTCGAGGAGGCGGGAAGCCGGTTGGCCGCCGTGCTTCCCGCCGGACTGAGCCCCGCACGAAAGCGGGCGAGGAGGTTGGGAGAGTGCACATTCCGGACGGCTTTCTGGACTTGAAGACGTGGGCCGGCTCGGCCGCAGTGGGCGCGGGACTCGTCGCCTGCTCGCTCACGCGGGCCAGGGCCGATCTCGAGGAGCGCCGGCTTCCGACGGTGGGAGTGATGGCGGCCTTCATTTTCGCCGCCCAGATGGTCAACTTCCCCGTGAGCGGGGGGACTTCGGGCCATCTCATCGGTGCTGTCCTAGCGGCGGTCACGTTGGGCCCCTGGACCGCGTCTTTGGTCATGACGACGGTTCTCGTGGTGCAGTGTCTGGTTTTCGGTGACGGCGGCGTTACCGCGCTGGGAGCGAACGTCCTCAACATGGCTTTCATCGCCACCTTTGCGGGCTACGGAGCCTACCTGGCCCTGCGCCGGGTCACCCGCGAGGGCCTCGCCGTCGGTGTGGGGGCCTGGATCTCGGTTGTGGCCGCGGCCGCGGCCTGTTCCACCGAGTTGGCTCTGAGCGGGACGGCGCCCCTTGGCGCGGTCCTGCCCGCCATGCTGGGTTGGCACGCCATCATCGGCCTTGGGGAGGCGGTCATCACCGCCGCCGTGGCTGCCTACCTCTGGAAGGTGAGGCCGGGCGCCTGGCGCCCGAAGAGCCGCCAAGCCACCGGAAGCGTGGTAAACGGAGGGAATACGATGAGCGAGGGGGCTGACCGGATTGAGGCGTAAGGGTGACCTGGCCGTCGCTCTGGCGGTGGTGGCGGTGGTGGCCGGAGGATTGTCGCTTCTGGCCTCCGCGCACCCGGACGGCCTGGAGTACGTGGCCGCACAGGAGGGTTTCGAGGAGACGGCGAGGCAGGTGCTTTCCGCCCCGGTTCCCGACTACGTCATGCCCGGGGTCGCTTCCCCGGCCCTGGCGACAGCGCTGTCGGGTCTCGCCGGCTCCGCCGTGGTCTTTGCCGTCGCCTGGGGTCTGGCCAGGCTTACCGCGGCGGGGTCGGCCGGCAGCCGGGAAGGCAGGACAGGGACGAAGTAGAGGCGCGGAGGGACGATGGCGAGGTAGAGGCGGCGCGCGGCGCCTCGACCGGCCGTCACGCTGATGGCTCCTACAACACCCTAGGCGGGGTTGTGGGAGCCTTTCTTTTTCGGCCTTCACGGGAGCGAGTCCGAGAGCGAAAGGTTGGCCGTCGAGGAGCAGATCGGGCAGGCCATGCAAGTCATTGACCGGTACATCGACTTGGCTCCAGCCGAGCCGGCATTCTTCGTTGCGCCGAGAGTCATTCTGAGAGCCCACTCCGGGCGCCGGGCCTCAGCCATAATCATGGCCTGCCCCGCGAACCCAAACCCAGCCGTCTCCCGATTCCGTGATGCGGTCCGGGGCTCCGGGAGTGATACCGGCCGGCGCAAGCCCGGCCATGTCCTCGTAGACGTCATTGACAGCGAGCAGGATCATGGCCCCGTGGCCGTCCACCTGCGCCGTGCTGTGCCACAACACCGCGACCCCGCTCACCCCGGGAAGCCGGGCCAGGGCCGGAAGGTCGTCCGCCCGGAGCCAAGACCCGGGATCGGAGGAACCGAGTCCGGAAGGGCCGGGGAAGCGGTGGCGAAGCTCATCCCACCCTAGGGCGCCCCACGACCGCCCGGGCGATGGCCACCCTCTGCTGTTCTCCGCCGGAGAGCTGAGAGGGGCGTGACCGGGCCTTGCCCAAGGGCCTAGGACTTGACGACGTCAAGGAGTCGAATCACCTAGACCACTCTTTCGCCGGAAGGCCGGCAGCGGATGTCTGGTCGCACACATCATAAACGCATGAGGAAGTCGTGGGGTTCAAAGCGGTGGCCCTACAGGGGGACGGGAACTGCGACGGTTATTCTGGCCGAGCCATCAGGCCGGCCCGCCCTGTGGCGGCGGGTTGGCTCTCTCCCAGGCCACCGTCAGGCGCAGGGCCGCAACCCGCGGGATGTCCTCGCGATAGCCGAGTTCCCCGCGAATGGCCGTCGTGTCGGCCACCAGGTCCTGCTCGGTGAACATGGATGTGCGCTCGTCTTCCGGGAGCTCATCCCGGGGAACCCTGACCACGGACCCCGACCACCCGGTCGCCTCGCCGACGGCCCGGACCCACTCCTCCATCGAAAGAGCGTCCGGCTCGGCCACGTTGTAGATCCGGCCTGCCGCTCGGTCGTCGACCGCCGCCATGGCCACGGCCAAGGCCACGTTGTCCACATAGCCGCGGGACCACCGCCAACCAGCCAGGTCGGCCTGCAGGGCGATGGTGGGGCTGCCGGTGTCCATGGCTCGCAGGTACCTGTGGAGACGGTGCTGGCGGTCGCCGGGCCCGTAGACCATCGGCAGGCGCAGGACCGTGCCGTCCAGGTCCGGTGTCCCCATCACCACGCGTTCCACCAGAATCTTCTCGTAGTTCTTGTAGGACCCGCCCTGGGAGCGGTACGGATGCAGCCGGCTACGGAGGGGGGCACCTTCAGCGAGCGGCACGGGCAAGGGGGGTCCGGGCTCAAGACCCGTAAGACGCCCGTAGGCCAGATACACGTCCTGGCTGCTCACGGCGACCAGGCGACGGGAGACGCCCCGGACGGTATCAGCCACGAGCCGGGCGTCGGCTTCGGTGAGGGGGACGATGTCAACGACCACCTCGGGGGCGAAGGCGCGGAAATCGGGGGTGTAGTCGGCCAGGTTCCGGCGATCGCCGAGGAGATGAAGAACTGCCCCTTCACTACCACCCTCGCCGACAGTCTCCCCGCGGTGGAACACCGCGACCTCGTGACCCATCGCCGCCAGTCGCCTCACCACGGGGCGGCCGACAAACCCGGTCCCACCGATGACCAGGACGCGCATGGTTCGACAGCTCCCTCCAGCACCCGGGACTGAAAGGCACGGCCAAGGTCTACATCTTCCGCGAACCCATCGACCACAGGCGGCCGATGAAGACGGCCGTGAGGGTGATGAGACCGCCAAGGATGCCCCAGCCGAGCCGCAGCCCCGCCCGTGGCGCGGTCCATGACCTCGTTGGCGACCTCGCTGATTGCCTCGTTATGGAGCAGGGCGGCGTGAGGTATGAGAAGGTACGGGCTGATGCCTACCTCCTCCCAACACTCATCCATCGACCGGTCCTCTTCGGCGATGCAGGTGAGAGTGCAGCGATGGTTGCGCAGGAAGGCCGTCGCGTCCGCGAAGGTGGGTATCAGGGTGTCCACGGCCTCCTCAAGGTCGATCTGGTCGAAGTCGAAGATGCCGGTCACCAGCCCGCAGTGGGGACAGACCTGGACCCCAGAGCAAGGCTATAGCGGCAAGTCGACCTACAACGCCGACGTCTATGTCTTCTGCGTTCAGACCGAGAAAGACCGAGGCCAGGGGGACGCCCTCAACCTTAACCTGGAGTCCTACCGCGAGGCTTACCGCAAGGTCTACGGGGAAGACCCCCCTGACCCCAGCCACGCCCTGCGGAGCTCCTCCGCTCCGTCCCGGACGACCTCACGGGCTCTCCCCGGGTCCAGGAAGGTCGGTGGACTCTCCGGCCAGGGGTCCCGGTAGAGGGTCTCGGCCTTTTCGAGCACCAGCGCCATCTCCTCGGCGCGGACCAGCCCCTCGGCCGCACCGAGCACCGGCTCCAGCCGCCGGGCGTGTCGGAGGAGGTCCAGGACCACCTCGGCCCGGGGCTCGGAGGCGAGTTCGCGCCCACAGGCGGTCCACCATGAGGTGGCCGGCGTAGCCCCATCGGAAGGCCCGCACCAGCCGGTCCTCGAAGCCGAGACAATAGTCCCCCACAAAGCTGTCCACCAGGTACTGCCCCGGGACGGCAGTCTTGAAGTGTGAGTCCCGGCGATGCACGGCCCGGGTGAGCCCGGTCCAGTCGGGCGCGAGCGAGCCCAGGTAGACGGCGTCCCGCTCGTCCTCGCCGGAGAAGAGGTCGGCCACCCGGAGCGCCGTCAACAGGTGACAGAGCCAGCTCGCCACTCGCCCTTCCTCCCCACTCCTTGCGTCTTTGCGGCCTTGAACAACGCCCGAGGGTTGCGGGGGTACACAACTCCGTGCCTGTCCAGCTCCCAGGGAGTACGCGCCCGGCCACGGAGGTTACCCCTTGGGAGAGGACGGCAGCTAATTCGACGCCGGCATCGGCCGGCCCTGGCCCGCAAGTCCCCAAGGGGTCGAAGGTTCCCAGGGTCCACCAGCGAAATGAAGCCTCACGTTTCGGACGATATAGGCTGGGCGGAGACGCATATACGTAGCCCGTGACCTGGGAGGAATGGCCGGGATGGTAACATGGAAGCCCGTTAGGGTACCCGGTCCTGTGACTCAGCGACCTGCGTCGCCCGTAAGAAGTTGTCTTACCCGGGCAGATCGGAGGCGAAGTCCTGGATATCGCGGCCGTTCGCCATCCTCACGCAGAAGGGACTTGCCCCGATAGGTTGGCCTCTCCCCTGTTGCTCCCTCCCGCCCGCGCGCGGGCCCGCCCTTGTGCTCCATCTTCTGCGTCAACGCCAAGCCCACGTCCCCTCGCCCACCCAGTCCCACCCCCATTTCCCGGCGCCCTATTTCGACTGTTGTAGGGTGGACAAGCCAGCCGGCGTCGCGGACCCGAGCCCCGACTCGAGGGGCACCGGGCAGGAGCCGGCCGACAAGACCAAAGACCGATTGGAGGAGACCGACATGGCAACACGTAGGCTGCGCCCTCTGGCAGTCGCGGCGGTGGTCACTCTCGTGCTGGCCCTAGCGGCCGTTCCGGCCCTGGCCGCGACGGCGTCCGGAGGTCTGGACGTTGCCAAGAAGGAGGGCAAGGCTCACGGTCGGGCCAAGGGCGGGCCACCCTGGTTCTCGGACGTGGGCAGCGACGACTGGGCCTGGCAGGACATTTCAACCGTGGCCGCCAAGGGGATTATGAACGGCTACGGCAAGGGTTTCTTCGGCCCGAAAAACCATGTGACGCGGCTGGAGGTCGTGGTCCTGGCGACGAGGCTGATGGGCTTCGAGGACGAGGCCATGGACCTCGACCCGCAGGAGGTCGCTGGATTTCTGGTTTCGACCTTCCCCGACTACCCGGCCATCCCGACCTGGCCCGGCGCCCACGAATGCCTGGCCTATGCCATCCAGCATGACTACCTCTGGCCACTCATGCAGAGCGCCCATGGTGCCGCCTTCCGGCCCAACAGCCCAGCCAAGCGCCTGGAGGTCATCGTCGTCCTGCTCGAGGCCGCCGGCCTGGGAGACGAGGCCGCCGAGCGTGCCGGAGCACCCATCTTCTTCAAGGATGCGGCGTCCGTCCCGTCCTGGGCCTGGGGTTACGTGGCCCTGGCGGTCGAGCTCGGCATCGTCCGGGGTTCGGGCGGCAACCTGAAGGTGAACCAGCCCGTGAGCCGGGCCGAGACGGCCGCTCTTCTGAACCGGCTCGATGATCTCATCGAGACGCCCATCGACCGCGGTATGGTGGTCGGCACGGTGGTCGAACTCGACATATCGGCCGACCCGACCTTGCCCTCGACCATCACCGTCGTGCCCGAGACCTCGGACGGCCTGCCCGGCGACGACGGAGACGAGGAGACTTACGAGCTGGCGCCCGGCGTGGTGGTCATGCTGGACGACGAGTTAGCCAGCCTCACGGCGGTGACCCCCGGCCTGCGCGTGACTCTCTACCTCAACGAGGACGGCCAGGTGCTCCTGATCAACGGCGAGACCGGAACCGAGCCGCCCGAAGTGACCGAGGTCACGGGCATGGTCCTGACGGTGGCCCTGACCGAGGGCGGCGACCTCGACTCGATAACCCTCTGGCATGACGACCAGGCCGAGACCTTCACCGCGGCCGCCGAGGTGGACATCACCCGGGACGGCGAGGAAGTGGCCGCGAGCGAGATTGTCGCCGGCCTGACGGTCACCCTCACTCTGAGCGACGGCG
>QZJP01000095.1 GCA_003599345.1 Bacillota bacterium
GGGACACGCGCCCTCGCTCCAGGGCGCCGTGCCGCCCGAGCCGTTCCGTCTTTCGCGGCCAGTGGGCCGCCCGCCGCCGCAAGCCTGTCGGGGCCGTCGTCGAGAAGGGGCCCAACTACGTCTTCCACCCCATGGCTGTTGCCGGCGTCGGCTTCGAGAGCGACTACGGACAGCGCTACCGGGAGACGGTCAGAGCCGGGGACCGGGAGTTCCTGCGGGGCCTCCGGGACCTCCTTCCGGACGGAACCCCGATGCGGGCGGTCTCCTACGGCGGACGGCTTCTCGTCCATCTGGTCGCCGTGAACGGCCGTTGGCTGTGGGTGGTCTCGACGTCCACAGGCAGAGAGGAACAGCGCCTACGGCTATCGCCGCCCGGTGACTGCCCCGCCGTCCTTGGTCACATGGCCGTGGATGCGGCTGAGGCCGTGGTCTGGGTCGGCTGGGACAACCGGCTGGTGCGCCTGCATCTCAACGTGCGCTTCAGCGACACTAGATGATGAGAGCCGCCTGTGGATCTGCCTGCCGCAGTTTGACGTGGTCGGGTGCTTGGACCCGGGGTAGGTCGGGCTGGGCTTCGAATCACCCGACTACCACTGTATCGCCTGGCCCTGTAGGGCGTCCACGATGGTCTTTAGGACGTTCTCGACGTGTTCCCGGCTACGAGCTTCGGCCTCGTCGGCCCTGCGATGGCTGATGGCCTGGTAGATACTTCGATGGTCGATTATTGTCCGCTCGGTCATCCCTGGTGAGGAGTAGGAGAACAGGCGGAAGGCGTGCAGGTTATCGAAATTCTGGCGGAGGAACAGGCTGAGGTAGGGGTTGCGACTCGCCTGGGCGATGGCTTCGTGGAACTTGCGGTCGTTGTCGGCCGACTCGCGGGGATGCTCGGCTATTGTTTCTTCCATGAGGGTGCAGAGGTGGTCGAGCTCCTCAACCTCCGAGTCGGTTATGTGCTCCACGGCCAATCGCGCGGCCACGCCGTCGAGCGCTATACGCACAATGAGCAGGTTCCTTACGTCTTCCGGCGTGAGCCTGGCCACCACCAGGGCCTGACCGTCGCGTTTGAGAAGTCCTTCCGTCTCCAACCGGTTCAAAGCCGCCCTGGCCGGCGTGCGGCTGACCCCGAACCTGGCGGCTACTTCCTTCTCGGTGAAGTGATGGCCTGACTCGACTTTCCTCTGGAGGATAGACTTCCTGAGTTCGCTGTAGACCTTATCCTGGAGCGAGTAGGCCACAACCTTCCCTCCGGCTGTCATCCGATGTGTCTTACATTCTTGCTTGCACGCGCAATAGGCCAAACGATGTTTCTACTGAGAAGTTCTTCTATCCTTTCTTACAGACCGTGCCCCGGCCGTAGCCAGCCCCGCCGAACCGCTCCGCCGGTCCTATAGAACCGCTCTGCCGGCCACCTGAGCGACAGAAGCTCCCGAGCGAGGTACCGGACAAGAAGATGCGCCACGCATGAAGGGATACACGCCTGTATGTCGAACAGCACACCGCAGCGTATTCCGCGTCTACTCACAAAAGTCCTGCTGCGCCGCAAGTTGGCAACTGAATCTCTGGGGTCGCGAGTCCCAAACGCCACAAGGTTGTTCGACACACAAGGGCAGGTAGCTGCGAATGTGGGTCGGAGTGGGCGACCGAAGGCAGCCCTACAGCCCGAGGGGGTGCTTAAGTGGTGGCTCAGGCGATGGCCGAGAAGATCTTGGCCAGCCATTCAGGACGAAAGGAGGTCAGACCCGGGGAATTCGTCATCGCGTCGGTTGATGGCTCCTTGGCCCACGACGGGGGAGTGAGGGAGATACCCAAACTCCTCGAGGAACTAGGAGTCACGGAACTCAAAGTCCCATTCGTGGTGACCCTCGACCATTTCGCCCCCGCACCGAACCACTACTACGCCGAAGTCCACAAGAAGGGCCGGGAGTACTGCGAGAAACAGGGCGTTCCTCTCAACGACGTCTGCACCGGCATTCACCTGCAGTTGCCCATCGAGGCGGGAATGTGTCTTCCCGGCATGCTTTTCGTGGGCGGTGATTCCCACACCACGATGCTAGGCGCTCTGGGAGCGCTGGCCACCGGTGTCGGCGGCTCCGAGGTCGCCGCCATCCTGGCCACCGGCCGGCTGTGGTTCAAGGTGCCGGAGACCATCCGGGTCAACCTCACCGGCAAGCTGCCCGACATGTGTATGGGTAAGGATGCCATCCTGCACATCCTGCGTGACCTGAAGACCACCGGGGCGAGCTATAAGGTCCTCGAGTTCGGCGGAGAAGGCCTTGGGTCCCTCACCATGGACGCCCGGCTGTCTATGGCCAACATGGCCGTCGAGATGGACGGTAAGGCGGGGATTTTCGAAGCCGACGGCACGACTTTGGAGTACCTCCGCACCGTGACCGACAAGCCGCTCGAGCGCTTCGGCCCGGACCCGGGCGCCGGCTACAAGGAAGTTTACGAACTACGCCTGTCCGACGTGGAGCCCCTCGCGACCTGCCCGCCTCGCATAGACAACGTGAAACCGATTCGTGAGATAGAGGGCAAGAGGATAGACCAGGCCCTGGTCGGGACGTGCACCAACGGCCGCCTGGAGGACATCCGCATCGCCGCCGGCATCGTCAAGGGGAAGCGGATAGCCCGCCACGTCAGATTCTTCGTCTGCCCGGCGTCGCAGAAAGTGTTCCGCCAGGCGCTCGACGAGGGTCTAGTGGCCGCCTTGGCCGATGCCGGCGCCGTCTTCCTGCCACCGAGCTGCGGACCTGACTGCGGTCTCCACCTCGGCATGCTGGCCGACGGCGAGGTCGAGATCGGCAGCAGCAACCGCAACACCGCCGGCCGCCGCGGCAGCTTCAAGGCCGAGATATACTCGGCTTCCCCGGCCACTGTGGCCGCCTCGGCCGTCGAGGGCCGGATCACCGATCCCAGGAAGTTCGCGTGAGGAGGGGCGCGTCGTGACAACCAAGGTCAAGGGCGAGGTATGGAAGTTCGGCGACGACATCGCCACTAGTCTGATCGCCCCCGGGCAGTTCATCACCGGAGACCCCGAGGTGCTCCAGCAGCATGTCCTCTATGGGGCCGACCCGGAGTTCGGCAAGAAGTTCGAACCGGGCGGGATCATCGTGGCCGGACGCAACTTCGGCTGCGAGTCCAGCCGCGAGATCGCCACCCAGTGCCTCAAGGACAAGGGCGTGGCTCTGATCATTGCCAAGGGTTTCGGCCGGATTTTCTACCGCAACGCTGTCGCCATAGCCCTGCCCTGCTTGATGCTGGAGGACGTCGACGAGATTCCCGACAAGGGGGTGATAGAGGCCGACCTGGAGACGGGAGAGGTCTTCGTCGAGGGGACCGGCAAGACGCTGAAGGCCCAACCTCTTCCCGAGTTCCTCATCGAGTACATCCGGGCCGGCGGGATAATCCCGCACCTGAAGTCCCAGATGGCTGAGTCCTAGAGACCGGACCAAGGAGGAGAGAAGACTTGAGGTCTAGCACAGGCAAGATCATCGCCATGGCTCTCATCGCCGTGTTCGCCTTCTCGCTCGTCCTCTCCGGGTGCGCTAAGCCGAAGGAAGAAGTCATCCTCGGCCTCATCGCACCCCTGACGGGCAGCAAGGCGGACCAGGGCCGCCAGTTCAAGGAGGGTGCCGAGGCCGCCGTCAAGGTCATCAACGAGGAAGGCGGCATTCTCGGACACCCGGTCAGGTTGGAGATCATCGACGACGAGGGCCGGCCGGAGAACGCGGCCAATGCCGCCTCGCGCCTGGCCGCCATGGACGGGGTCATCGCCGTCGTCGGCCCGTCGAGCACGGCCAGCGTTTCGGCCGCCGCTCCCATCCTGCAGGACGCCGGCCTGATCCTGTGGTCGCCGGCCGCCTCGACCGGGTCGCTTGTCACTGAGAACCAGCTTGTCTATATCATCGCCAACCCCATCAGCGTTTACGCCAAGTACATGCCGGCCTACGCCCAGGAGACCCTCGGAGCGACGAAGGTCGCCATCATCAACGTGAGCGATGACTGGGGTCGGAACGTGACCAACGCCCAGCTCGAGATACTTGACGACTACGGGCTCGAAGCCGTCGAGGTGACCTCCTACACCCAGGGTGACCGCGAGTTCCGCTCGCAGATCACCGCCATGATGGCCGAGAACCCCGACGTTCTATTCCTGAACTGCCACTACACCGAGGGCGCGCTCATCACCAAGCAGACGCGCGACCTGGGTTACGACGTTCCCATCCTGGTCCAGGCGACCTGCGTCTACCCGCAGTTCCTCGAGATCGCCGGCGAGCAGGGTGAAGGCGTCGTATCCTTCGACTCCTACCCGCCTTCCGACAGCGCCATCCGCCAGGAGAAGACAGCCTGGTGGAAGGAAACGTTCGGCTACGCCGACTTCGAGACGTACCACATCAACTCGTACGACATCGTGATGATGTACAAGTACGCCTTCGAGGAGGTCGGAAACTTCGACGACGTGGAGGCCGTGGCTGAGGTCATCGGCAACATCAGCGGCTTCCAGGGAATCCTCGTCGAGCGCACGCACGACGAGAATCGCCTGCCGGCCAGCGACGTGTTCTACCCCATCGTCGTCAGGGACGGCGCGTGGGTCAGCCTCGAGACCGGGCAGTAACTCAACGAGAACGAGGCGACCGCCTGGCCGCCGGTTGCGGTCTGTAAGAGCGGGGCTGGGCCTGCCGAGAGGGCGGGAAGGATCGCCTTCCCGCCCTCCGGCCGGACCGACTGGGGGGTAATCGCGATTTTCAGCCAACAACTCGTCAACGGGATCGTCGTCGGAGGTCTGTACGCCCTGGTTGCCGTGGGGTTCTCGCTGGTCTTCAGCGTCCTGCGGATCATCAATTTCAGTTACGGTTCCATCTTCATGCTCGGAGCCTTCGTCGGCCTCACCGTTCTGGGCTTGGTGGGCAAGAGTTTCCTGGCCGCGTTCCTGGCCGTGGTCGTTGTGCTCGGGTTTGTCGGGGTCTTGGTCGAGCGCTTGGTGGTAAGACCCCTCAGGGAGAAAGGCGCCCCGCCTTTCCTTGCTCTGGTGAGCACCTTGGGGGCGAGCATCTTCCTCCAGGCAGCGGCCGAGGTCATCTGGGGAGCCGAGGTTCGCGGCTATCCCATCTTGTTCCCCCAGCAGTTCTACACCGTGGCCGGTGCCCGCATCTCCTTCACCGAGGTAGTGACCCTTCTCTTTGCGATCGGGCTCATGGTGGGTCTCCAGGCCTACGTCAAGTGGGGGAAGATGGGCAAGGCCATGCGGGCGGTGGCCCAGGACACGCAGGCGGCTGCGCTCATGGGCGTCAACGTGAACCAGGTCATAACCTTCGTCTTTGCCGTCGGATCGGCCATGGGCGCGGCCGGCGGCCTTCTGACCGGCACCTACTACGGCTACGCCCAGCCGGCCATGGGCTTCATGGTCGGTCTCAAGGGGTTCATCGCCGCCATCGTCGGTGGGATGGGGTCGGTTGCCGGTGCTGGTCTGGGCGGCTTCCTCATCGGGATGACCGAGGCGCTCGGCGGCGCCTACATCTCCTTCGACTACAAGGAAGTCATCCTCTTCAGCGTTCTTCTTCTCGTGCTTCTGATACGCCCGTCCGGCATTCTCGGGCATTCCATCAGGGAGAAGGTGTAGCGGCATGGCCGCGGCATCCGGGATGAACGTCGTCGGCGCCCTGAAGTCTCTTAAGTCCAGGTCCGTGAACTCCCGGTTCTGGCCCCTGCTCGTGGTCCTCGGGGTCGGCCTCGCCCTGTCCTTCCCCCTACTCCTCGGCAGCCGCTACTACGTCCATCTGGCCGTCATCTGGGCCATCTACGCCATCCTCACGCTGAGCCTGACCGTGGTGACCGGGACGGCGGGGCTCCTGTCCTTCGGCCAGGCCGGGTTCTTCGGTATCGGCGCCTACGCTTCGGCCCTGGTCGTGAGGCATTTCGACGTGAACTTCATCGTTGGGGCTCTGGTTGCCTTGCTCGTGAGCTTCGCGATCGGGCTGGTCATCGGGGCACCCGTCCTCCGCCTGCAGGGGCTTTACCTGGGCATAGCCACCCTGGGATTCGGCGAGGTTGTCCACTACATCATCCGCAACTGGGAGGGCCTCACCGGCGGACCGCTCGGTCTGACCAAGATACCCAAGCCGGTGCTCCTGGGGCTGCATTTCGATAACGTGTACATGTACTACGGCCTGGCTGTGGCCTTCCTGCTCCTAATGGCGTGGATGTGCTACCGGCTCCAGGTCTCCCAGTTCGGCCTGGCCCTGGCGGCCATGCGCGACGACCCGGTCGCGGCCGAACTGAGCGGGGTGAACCTCGCGGCATACCGCGTCCTGGCCTTCGCCATCGGCGCCGGCATGGCGGGCGTGGCCGGTTCGCTCTTCGCCCACTTCATGACCTACCTCAACCCGGAGAACTTCACCAGTCTCCAGTCGACCATGGTCATAACCATGCACATGGTCGGCGGGCGCGGGAACATAGTGGGCTCCCTCCTCGGCGCGGCCATCGTTCACATCAGCCCCGAGCTCCTCCACGCGGTTCCCACGGTCCGCGTCCTCACCTACGGGGCGCTCCTGACCGCCGTGGTCGTCCTCTTCCCCAACGGCATCCTCGGCCGGTGGCGCCTTGGAGGCCAGGTCCTGGCCGGACTCGTCCTCAAGGGCCACAGCGCCGGCTTATGGCGCAAGGCGATGGCTCGGCGGCTGGAGGCGACCCCTGCGGAGGCTCCGAAGGCCGACACCATCCTGCGAGTGGAGGACCTGCGGGTCACCTTCGGCGGCCTGGCGGCCGTCGACGGCCTGAGCTTCGACCTGAGGCGAGGCGAGATCCTTGGTATCATCGGCCCGAACGGATCGGGCAAGACCACCGTCCTCAACGCCCTCACCGGTGTCGTCCCGTCGACCGGACGGATCTACTTCGACGGGAACGAGATAAGCCGGCGGGCCACCCACTTGCGCACGAGGGATGGTCTCAGCCGGACCTTCCAGACGCTCAGACTCTTCCCGACCATGAACGTGGCCGAAGCGGTGCTCGTTGGTGAGCACGGGACGATGGAGCGGCCCACCTGGGAGTACGTGGCCAGGCTGGGTCCGGCCAAGCGCGACGAGATAACCATGGGCCATCGGGCCCACGAACTCCTCGATCTCCTCGAACTGACCGACGTGGCCCAGCGCCGGGCGAAGGAATTGCCCTACGGCCTCCAGCGCCGGGTCGAGATTGCCCGGGCCCTGGCGGCCAACCCCAAGATCCTTCTTCTCGACGAACCTGCCGCGGGCCTGAGCACGGAAGAGGGCGAGGAGCTTTGCGACGTCATCCGCACGGTGAGGGACCTCGGTATCTCGGTCATCCTTATCGAGCACCGGATGAACGTGGTCATGAGCGTGGCCGACAGGATAGTGGTCATCAACTACGGCCGGAAGCTGGCCGAAGGCCTGCCGGCCGAGATCCTGAGGAACGAGGAAGTCATCGAGGCCTACCTCGGCCGCAGGAAAGGCGGTGTGAGCCATGCTGGACATTAGGGACCTTCACGTCGGCTACGGCAGCATCAAAGCGGTCGAGGGCATCAGCCTGAAGGTGGCCGCCGGGGAGATAGTCGTCTTGCTCGGTTCCAACGGAGCCGGCAAGAGCACCACGCTCAAGACGGTATCCGGCCTTCTGACCCCTTCGAGGGGGGAGATATGGTTCCAGGACGAGAGGATAGACGGCCTCCCACCCCACCGGGTCACGGGGCGTCACATCATCCACTGCCCGGAAGGGCGGAGGGTGTTCCCGGAGATGACCGTGACCGAGAACCTCGAGATGGGAGCCTATGTGGAGAGACGCCGGAGTGTGGTGAAGGAGCGCATGGCCCTGGTCTTCGACCTCTTCCCCCGGCTCAAGGAGCGCGCCTCGCAACCGGCCGGAACGATGAGCGGCGGTGAACAGCAGATGCTGGCTCTCGGCCGGGCCCTCATGGGCGGGCCGCGACTGCTCCTGCTCGACGAGCCGTCGCTCGGGCTCGCTCCCGCGCTTGTCGAGTCCATTTTCGCTTCAATCGGCGACATCAGCACGGCCGACAAGACCATGGGCATCCTCCTGGCCGAGCAGAACGCGGCCGAGGCCTTGGAGATAGGTGACCGGGGCTACGTGATGGAGACCGGGAGGCTGACCATCTCCGGCACGGCCGAGGAGCTCAGGCGCGACGAGACAGTTCAAAGAGCCTACCTCGGAGCGGCCGTCGCCGGCTAGCGACGAGAGCTGAGAATCTAGGGGAGGACCGCTATGGCCGCTTACGATTTCCTGATCAAGGGGGCCCGCCTCGTCGACCCCATCGACCCCCAGCGCTGGATGCAGGGACCGGTCGACATAGCTGTGAAGGCCGGGCGAGTCGCGGCGGTGAAGGCCGGTATCCCGATCGCGTCGGCCGCCGACGTCTACCACTGTCACGGTGAGACGGTATTCCCCGGCATCATCGACAGCCACGTGCACATGGGTTCACCGCCCAACGCCGTGGGCCACAAGATGCTGGCCCTGGCGGGGGTGACGACGGCCGTCGACTTCGCCGGGCCCATGGAGGAGACGGTGGAGGGAGCCAGGCAGAGCGGGGCCGGCTTGAACGTGGCCGGACTCCACCGCATCAGCACCGACCTGAACATGCCCACGACCGACCCCAAAACCCACGAGATCAGGGGCGAGGCCGAGCGGGCGCTCGACCTGGGGGCGATCGGGCTGAAAGTGGTGGGCGGCCACCTGCCGTTGACTCCGGAGGCAACCGCGCGGGTCCGCGAGGTCGCCAACGACCTCTCCTGCTACTTCGCCTTCCACGTCGGGACCACGGCCACGGGCAGCAACATCGAGGGGCTCAGGGAGGCTGTGGAGATAATCGGCGACGGGCGCGCCCACATCGCCCACATAAACGCGTACTGCCGCGGCCAGAAGATGAGCATTTCCGAGGAAGTGGCCCAGGCTGTCGACATCCTGACTCACGAGGCCCCGCACCTGGTGAGTGAGGCTTACATGGGAACCGTCAATGGGACCTTCGGCGCCTGCATCGACGGGGTGCCGAAGAGCGCCGTCACGCGGACCTGCCTGCGGATGGCGGGCTACCCCGAGACCGAGGAAGGTCTCGTCCAGGCCATCCGGGACGGCTACTGCTCGGCCAACGTGCCCCAAGGCGGGCAGGTCGTCCTCAAGACCGGCGAGGAGGGCGTGGAAGGGTGGCGGGCGGCCGGAGCCGGAGCCTTCGTGTCCTTCGCCGTCAACTCCCCCGAAGCCGCCTTTCTGCTGGCCACCGCCCGCCGGGCGGGGGGAGACGAGTTCGTTGTCGACGCCATGAGCACCGACGGCGGCTCCATTCCCCGGAACGTCCAACTCGAGCGGGGCCTGGCCCTCGTGCAGCTCGGTGCCCTTAGCCTGTCTGACCTGGCCCGGAAGTTCTCCTACAACCCGGCCCTGATGTTCGGTTTCGAGGGGAAGGGCCGGGTGGCCGAGGGCTTCGACGCCGACCTGACGATGGCCGACCTCGAGACCCGGCGTCCGGTGATGACCATGGTCGGAGGCCGGGTGGTCATGTACCGCGGGCTCGCCGTAGGCAGCGGCGCGACCTTCCTGACAACCGGGCGCGGCGCTCCCGCCTTGGAGAAGGCCGGCTTCGCGACGCGGGTCGTGGACGTGACTCGAGGGCTCATCTACACGCGCGGGGCCTGAGAACGCCCGCGGCGTGTGGGGCTTGAAAGCGCCCGCGGCGTCAGGGCGCGACCGATACGGAGGGGGAACCATTCGATGGAGTTCGTCAAGAAAAAGCTGGCCGAAGGCAAGCTCGTTCTCGGGTCGTTCGCCAAACTCCCCTCTCCGGCCGTGGCCGAGATCATGACCTTGGCCGGCTTTGACTTCGTGGTCGTCGACTTCGAGCCGGGGGCCATCGGCATCGAGACGGCCGAGAACATGGTCAGGGCCGTGCAGGCGGCCGGGGGATGTCCCCTCGCCAGAGTGGCGGAGAACTCGCCGGCCCTCATCGCCCAGGCTCTCGAACTCGGCGTGGGGGGCGTGCACGTGCCCATGGTCGAGAGCCGGGCCGACGCCGAGAAGGCCGTCAGGGCCACTCGCTTCCCGCCGGCGGGCGACCGTCCGAAGGCAGGGGCGGCGCGTTCCGGGCGCTACGGGTTCCGGCCGGCCGAAGACTACTTCGCCAGGGCCGACGCGGAAGAGGTCCTTCTCGTGGTCCACATCGAGAGTGGGCCGGCCGTGGAGAACCTGGCCGAGATCGTCTCGGTGCCGGGTATCGACGTGGCCTACGTCGGACCCAACGACCTGACCCAATCGCTCGACCTGAAGGGGCCCGGAGCCGGCGAGACGCTCAGCCGTATCTACCGCGATGTCGCCTTGCACCTGAAGAACACGAACGTGGTCCCGGGCATCTTCGTCAAGGACCCGGCCGCGGCCGAGGGTCTCGTCGCCCAGGGGTACCGCTACCTCGCCTACTCGTCGGACGTGAACCTTCTCCGGGGAGCGACAGCCAAGGCGGTTGAGACGTTCTCCGGCCTCCCCGGCCGGGGGCGGTAGGGCGGGTGAAATCGCCGAATAGGCGGCCCGTTCAGCGGGCGCGATGTCAGAACAAACGAAGGGGATGACGTTCAAGTGGTGCGACCCATGCCGTTCGGCTGGGGCAGAGTCTCGTACATGTGGGACTACCGGAGCAAGTGGCTGGAACTGCCGTTCCCGGTGTCCGAGTACGAGCAGAGGATTGACAAGATACGGAAGATGATGGAGCCCGAGAAGATCGACTGTCTTCTCGTCCACGGGAACCGCGCCGACCGCGCGGCCGTGAGGTACCTGGCCAACTTCGAGGACTTCTACGGCGGGGACTCGGTCGTCGTCATTCCAGCGAGGGAAGCCGTGGGTATGGCCACCAACGCCATCATGCACGGTGAGCCGATGCACTCCGGCATCCAGCAAGTGTGGATGGAAGACGTCCGGTGTGCCGCCCATCCCCGCACCGTGGACAAGGCCTGGACCATCTGGGACCAGCTCGAGGACATGCTCAAGGAACGCGGTCTGGCCGAGGCCACCTACGGGGTAAGCGGGGACTACGCCGACGACGTGGTGGCCTTCATCAGAGAGCGCTTCCCGAAGGCCAAGGTCAAGAAGGTGACGGGTCTTCTCCCCCGGGCGATGGCCATCAAGTCGCGTCTGGAGGTCGAGCAGATCCGCAAGGCCTGCGCGGGCGCCGACGCCGCCCTGACCGCGGTGATGGAGAACTGCAAGCCCGGCGTGAGCGAGTATGAGCTCGCCGGCCTCGCCAACGAGGCCATGTTCAGGCTTGGCGCCGAGGAGACCGCCTTCCCCATCGCCATGAGCAGCGGACCCCGGGCCGGCTTCAAGCACACCGCGCCCACAGACCGTAAGCTTCAGTTGGGCGACCTCGTCTACACCGACCTCGGCTGCCGGGTAGGCGGCTACTACTCCGACTGCTCCCGGAACCGGGCCGTGGGTGAGCCCACCAAGGAGCAGCGCCATTTCATGGAGGCCAACGTCCTCATCAACGAGGCCTGCATGGCCGCGGCGCGGCCCGGCGCCGTCATCGGCGACATCGCCAAGATAGCCATCGAGGTGGCCAAGGAGAACGGCTACGAGGACTACCTCTACTTCCGCGGCCACGGCATCGGGACGACCACTCACGTGCCGCCCTCGTTCTTCCCCGGCAACCCGGCCAAGCTGGAGGAGAACATGGTCTTCTGCTTCGAGCCTATGCTGGTCAAGAAGGAGTTTGGAACCGGGTGCGTGGAGGACATCTACCGGGTCACCAAAGACGGGGTCGAGAACCTGAACAAGTGCCCCGCGCGCTGGTGGTAAGAGCTTAGGTCACTCGAGGGGGTACCGGAGGGCGTTGTGGGATATGAACTCGGTCATTAGACCGTCGGTCGTCCACTACGCTTCGTTTCCCGAGGCGGCCAGCGGCCGGGGGCCGATAGCGCACACGCTCGGCGTCATCGCCCGGGATTCGTTCTTCCACGCCGTGGAGTTGGGGTGGGTGGCCGACCCGGAGGAACGACGCCGCGCGGCGCGCATCGCCGCCCTCTCCGGTCTGGAGGTCGGTTACAGCGCCCAGGTCGCCCAACTGGCGAGGAACCTGAACCTCTCTTCGGCGGACGAGGGCCGGCGCCGGGCCGCCGTGGCGGAGGTGGCCGGCTACATCGGGGAGGCCGTGGACCTCGGGGCGAAAGCCTTTGCGGTTCTGTCGGGCCCCGACACTCCCCCGGAGCAGCGGGGCCACGCTCTCGACGCGCTGGC
>QZJP01000088.1 GCA_003599345.1 Bacillota bacterium
TCGACGGCCTCGGGTCAGTTGAGCCTGGTCACCGTCGGTTTGATGTTCGCTCGCTCTATGAGGTCGTAGTAGTCCGCCGGCGTCAGTTCGTTCGGGCCTTTGCCCGAAATGGCCACGAGCAAAGCCTCTATCACGTTGGTCGCGAAGGAGCGGCCGTCCATCTCCGGGGTCGTCGTGACCACGTAGGCGACGCCCTTCTCCTTGAGCTCGCGGAGGTCTGAGTCCGTCGTGGTGTTGGTCAGGATGACCTTGCCGTCGAGACGCTCGGGGATAAACCGGTGGATGAAGTGATAGTCGCCGGCGATGATGTGCGCCCAGTCGTAGGCGTCGCGGAACTTGGGCTTGGGCTTGTGCTGGCTCTCGCCCGTGGGGTAGAGCATGGAAATAGGCATCTGGGTGGCCAGAGGAGCTATGAGATGGGCGAGGATACTGAGACCCCGCAAGGTCCAGACCTTGAAGGGCAATTCGAGGACGAACATCAGGTCCCCGAGCATGATCTTGGCCCCGGCCTCAAGGAAGGCTTCGGCGTGGGAGTAGCGGGCGACACCCGACACTACCAGGACGTTCCTGCCCCTGACCGGGATGCCGTAGACCGGCTCGAGGTCCAGGATGACCTTCCGCTCGAGGGTGTCTTTGACCCCGCCGCCGTCGACTATCGGGGTTTTCTTGGGAACCGACGCGATGCGCAGGGCGTCCTTGAGCCACCATTTCTTCGTCCCCGACCTCACGTAGAAGTCGATACCACCCATGCCGAAGCAGGCCACTTCCCCGTCGAGTTCGGCCAGTAGCTGTTTGGCCTTGTCGATGCTCCCGTCGGTGCCGACCCGCTCGATGAGGAACCTCTCCCCGAGGAACTCCGCCTCGACTTTCTTGTCGCGGGCAGAGGACCCGAGGCTGATGCTCACCACGCGCTTCACGTCGAGGACCTCCCCCCGTCGGGCCGACCACTCCAAGCTCGCAAGCCTGGGACCTCACCCGGCCCGACGTGTACGCAGGTATGTGCACAGGCAGTTCGCTCCGGGACAGGTTCTTCCTGCCGTCGGCGGGCGGGGGGCTGGGCCCGGGTCAGACCGTGAGTTTCTTCCACGTCCCGGCTCGGAAGCGATAGACGAGGTATCCGGAACGCACGACCCAGTCGCAGGCCATGGCGAGCCACGCTCCCAGGAGCCCCCACCCGAGCCAGGTCACAAAGACCAGGGACGTCCCGAGCCTGGCGACCCAGACGCCGATCGTCGCTATATAGAGGACGCTCCGGGTGTCGCCGGCCCCGCGCAGGGCGCCGCTCAGGATGAACCCTACGGCCTCGGGCACCTGCATGAAGGCCACGACCCTGAGCGCCACAACCCCTAGGGCGATGACGGCGGCGTCGTCCGTATAGAGGCGGAGCAGGGCGGCCGGGAACGCGAAGAACACTGCCCCCATGACGCCCATGACCCACATTCCCAGGCGGTTGCACTCCCAGCCGCTGCTCTCGGCCTCTTGGGGCTTCCCCGCGCCGAGGTTCTGCCCGACGAGCGTCGTGGCCGCGACCGAGAAGGCGATACCGGGCATGTAGGACAGGGATTCGATGTTGAGGGCCAGCGAGTGGGCGGCGAAAGCCACCGTCCCGAGGGCAGCCACCACGCGCGTGTAGAAAAGCATGCCAAGGCTCGAGACCAGGCGTTCGAGGGCCGCCGGAACGCCTATGCGGATGACCCGGGCCATCACTTCGACGTCGGGCTTGAGGAACGCCCACTTGAGCCTGCTCGCGGGCTCTCGGAAGCTGATGACCGTCCGACCGGTGAAGACGAGGGCCAGGAGAACCAGACAACCGAAGGACCGGGATATGCTTCCCGCCAGTCCGGCGCCGGCCACGCCCATCGCCGGGAGCCCGAGGCCGCCGTAGATGAGCACCCAGGACAGGGCCAAGTTTAGAACACTGGCGGCGGCGTTTATCCACATCGGGGTGCGCGTGTCTCCCGCCCCGCGTAGCGCGGCGGTCAGGACGGTGAAAACCATCATGAGGAGAAGGCCGGGGATGAGATACTGGAGGTAGAGTGAACCGAGTTCCACAACACCGGCTTCGGCGCCCATCAGAGCCACGATTTGCCGGGTGAAGGGGAAGGCGACGACTCCGACTACCAGGGCCAGGGCGGTGCCGAGGAGAAAGGACTGGTGGGCCGCCTGGTCGGCGTCGGCCGGCTCGCGCGCGCCGACGAACCGGGCGACCAGAGCCGTGGTGCCGGCGCCCAGGCCCATGAAGAACCCATGGACCAGCCACAGGGGCTGCATGCTCAGACCGATGGCGGTGATGGCCTCGGGTCCCAGGTGTCCCACCATGATCATGCCGACCACCTGGGTCAGAGTGAAGAGGATGTTCTCAGCGAACACCGGCCAGGCGAGCTGAAAGATGGTGCGCCGGACCCGGGGGGTGTCCCGTCCCACGGAGAGCCGGGCAGCGACCGCGTCCGGCTGCGCTGTCGACTGGGCGCTGCCTGAGCCCGAGCTCGTAGGTGTTCCCCCAATCGGGCGGCGACGAGGTCCCGCGCAACCTGGCGCGGGCGGTGCACCACCCTATTCGCCTCCCGGCCGGGAGCTCCTTCGGGAGACGAAGGGAACGTCAAAGGGGGCGACTGAGTTGACCCGGTTCGCTAGGGTCGGAGGGCCTGTCTTCGCCGGGAGTAGCGCCGACGGAGCGGTGAACGCGGGTTACGTGGTCACGGGTCTCGGGGCGCTGGCCGTGGACACCTTGGTCACCAGGGCGGACGGGGTGGCGCTCCTCAAGGCGGCCGAGACCGAAGGCGGGCGGGTGACCGCCATCTGTTTCACCCACGAGCACGCCGACCACACCATCGGCAGCACGGACTTTCCCCCGGGAGGCGTTATCGTCAGCGAAGGCACGGCCCGCGGCCTCGCCGAGGAGCGTGTGTGGCTGGCGGAGGCCATGGCCGGCGAAGGCGTCAAACCCAAGGACCCGACCCTTGTCTTCGAGTCGGGCATCCGGCTTCCCTGGGGGCCGGAGATCATCATCCGGGAACTGGGTGGCCACGCGCGGGGCTCGACCGTGGTCTTCGTGCCGTCCGCCGGAGTCCTGTTCGCGGGAGACCTCGTCTTCCGGGGGAGGCCCGCCTACATCGGCGGGATGACCGCGGAGAAGTGGCTGGCTGCCCTGAGGACTCTCGAAGGTTGGAACGTCAAGACGGTCGTGCCGGGACACGGTCCTGTCGGGGGGCCGGAGGCCCTGACCGAGCAGCGGGTGTGGCTCGAGCGGTTCGTCAACCGGGCTCGGGAGCTCAAGTCACGGGGTCTGGGTCTGGCCGAGGCTACGGAGACCCTGGCCGGCGAGTTCGGCTTCACGGACCGGCGGGTCGAGGGGCTTCGGATGGGTCTAGAGAACCGCCTGGGGTTCACCAACCGGGAGTAGCCGGCGGAGAGTCTAGGTTCCCGGGGAGAGTCTAAGTTCCCGGGTCGAGAAGACTCCCGACCAGAATGAACTTCGGGCGCGGCCCGCGCGCGAGGGAGAAATACTCGCGCCCCAGCAAGGCGGTCGCGTCCCGGGAAGCCAGCCCCGCCGAGTCCAGGTCCACCAGCGAGCCAAAGGCCCTCTCCACGTTGTGACGCTGGCTGCGGTGGCAAAGAAGGGCGCGGATCTTCCTCTCCACGAAGGCCCCGATGTCGATGACCGCTTCGGGAACGCCCTCGACGACCGGGTGGCGCCCGGCCCTGAGGAGATCCTCGGGGGAGGCTCCGGCCGCCGGGTCGGCTGAGACCGCCCATTCGGTCGGGCGGTAGCGCCAGAAGACTGAGGGGAGGGCCACATACCAGAGGCGCGGGCCACGCGGCGCCGGGGCCGTAGCGGTCTTGGCGCCGGCCGCGTCGCCGAACACCGAGTCGAAGGCCGCGGTCGTCAGGACGCTGGCCGCCACGTGGTCAGGGTGGCCGTAGATACCGTCAGGCCCGAAGCTCACCACCGCGTCGGGGCGTACCTGTTCGATGAGCCGAGCGATACGCTCCGTTGCCTCGGCGACGTCGGCCTCTCCCAGGCGTCCGTCCTCATAGCCCAGGAACTCGAGGCCTTTCACGCCCATCTCCCGGCAGCTGTCCGCGAGCTCGCGGGCCCGTACCCGCCCGAGTTCGGGCTGGGGGCACACGGGGACCTTCGGTTGGCTGCCCTGCTCCCCCCTCGTGGCGCAGGCCAGTACGGCCTCGCCTCCCGCGGCGACGTGCTTGGCCACCGTGCCGGCCGCGAAGAACGCCTCGTCGTCGGGGTGGGCGAACACGAGGAGCAGCCGCCCTGCCGGTCGCTCGCCGGCACTACGGCTGTTCATCCCAGGAGGTCTTCCAGGCCCGGGTAGAGCGGGAACTCGTCGCACAACCCGGCCACGGTCTCACGCGCCCGCGCGAGAACCGCTTCGTTGTCCGGATCCAGCAGGGCGTCGGCGATGACGCGGGCGATGACGGCCATTTGCTTGTCGCCCATGCCCCGGGTGGTGACCGCCGGCGTGCCGATGCGGATGCCGCTCCCGACCTTGGGCGGCTTCGTATCGAAGGGAATGGTGTTGTGGTTTACCGTAATGTTCACTTTCGCCAAGACCTGCTCGGCCTTGGCCCCCGTCAGGTCGCGCCCTTCGAGGACTCCCGCGGTCACGTCCACGAGCAGCAAGTGGTTGTCCGTTCCTCCGGAGACCAGTCGGAAGCCGTGATCCAGGAGAGCCGCGGCCATCTTGGCCGCGTTGCGCTTGACTCGCCTCTGGTAGTTCCTGAACTCCTCCGTGGCCGCCTCTTTGAAGGCCACCGCCTTGGCGGCGATAGCGTGCATGAGAGGCCCGCCCTGGAGGCCAGGAAAGACGGCCTGGTCTATCGCCTTCGCGAACCGCTCCTTGCACATGATCGCCCCGCCGCGCGGGCCGCGGAGGGTCTTGTGGGTGGTGGTCGTGACGAAATCGGCGTAGGGAACCGGGGAAGGGTGCTCTCCGGCCGCGACCAGGCCGGCGATGTGGGCCATGTCGACCATGAGAACGGCCTTGGTCGCGTCCGCGATGTCCCGGAGCCGCGCGAAGTCGATGTACCTCGGGTAGGCGCTCGCCCCGGCCACGATCATCCGTGGGTTGTGCCGCCGCGCCAGGACCTCCAACCCCTCGTAGTCGAGGAGCTCGCTTCGGCGGGCGACCCCGTAGGGGATGAAATGGTAGTAGCGGCCTGAGATATTGAGGGGGTGCCCGTGGGTCAGGTGACCGCCGTGGGCCAGGTCCATTCCGAGAACGGTGTCTCCCGGCTGTAGGATGGCCAGGTAGACGGCCGTGTTCGCCGGCGCCCCGGCGTGGGGCTGGACATTGGCGTGCTCGGCCCCGAAGAGCTTCTTCAGGCGCTCCATGGCGAGGCGTTCCACCACGTCGACGTGCTCGCACCCACCGTAGTACCTCGCTCCCGGAAGGCCCTCGGCGTACTTGTTGGTGAGCACCGAGCCCTGGGCCTGAAGGACGGCCGGGCTCGTGAAGTTCTCCGAGGCGATGAGCTCGAGGTTCTGTCGCTGGCGCGCCAGTTCGGCCGTTACGGCTTGGTAGACCTCAGGGTCGGTCTGAGCTAGAGCTTTGTACACTGGCCTCGGCTCCTTATCCTGATGTTGTCGTGCCGTTCCCCGGCAGAAGCGCGGGCCCGGAGCATCGACGCCCGGCTCCTAGTACCGGCCTAGTAGGCGAGGGCTCGGGCCTCGATATCCCGGCCCGTGAACTCCTTGAGCCGTTCTCTCCATGGTCTCGCCGCGCCCGGTCTCCAGTAGGTGTCGCGGAGGGCGTCGAACACCTTGGGGTTCCCGACGACCTTCTCGCCGAAGTTCTCCCTCAAAGCCCTGTGCGTGGCCGCCGCGATGAGGTCGGCCAGAATGTAGTTCTGCTTGTAGACCGGGTAGCCTGCCGGAAATGCGCTCGCCGCCCAGCGATGTACGGGCCGGGCCGTCGACAGGAGGTACTGGGACTCCATGGCCGTCGCGAGGTCCGTGAGGTTCTGCCGGGGGTTCTGATAGGCCCGGAACTCCCAGAGTACCTCCGCCGCGAGGGCCCTGTGCCGGGCCATCATCCGGACTCCCTGGTTCTTTGCCACGGTGCGGCTCATTTCCTCGTCGAGCCCCATGCGTCGGAGCCATTCGGGGTAGGACGTGAACCACGCCCACACCTCGGCCATCCCTTCGGCGAAGACCCCGGGCTCCTCCTGGAACAACTGGGGGTTATCCCCGGCGAACACGGCGTGAAGGCCGTGCCCATACTCGTGGTAGAGGGTCTGGTAGTAGTTATGGCCGTCATGTGGGTTGGCCAGTATCCTTACGTCTGAGGGCGGGTCGATGCCCATGCACAGACCGGCGAAGGGGATGTCTTGGTTGACTATCCTGATGCCGAGGTCGCCCGGCTCGCGCCCGAACGACTTCAGGAACTCCTCGAGACTCGGCACGATTCGGTCCCGGGGGAACAGGTCCGTGGGTACCGCGGTGACCTTCTCGACGAGGTAGCTGACGTCCCACGGTTCGATCTCCCCTAGCCCCTGGTCTTGGGCGGCTTTCTCCAGGAACGACCGGTAGGGCCCCGCCGAGAGGGTCTCGAGCTCGTCAATGATGGAAACGACCTCGTCGCGGGCGAGAGACGCTAGTGCCAGGGCCAGGTGTACGTAATCCTTGTAGCCGGCCTCCCGGGCCAGCTCGTTGCGCCTGCCGATGAGTTCGGCGGTCCAGGTCGAGACCTCCATGGACAGGGGCGCGGTGGAGACCCAGGCTTCGCGACGCAGCGCGCGGTCGGCTTCCTGCCGCAGTATCCGCCCGCGCTCCGAGTTGGACGTCTCGCGGCCGAAGATGACCGGCCTAAAGGAGATCACGCGGTCCAGTATCCGGTTGTGGAGGAGGTAGACCTCGGGAGCGGAGTTCACCCTGGCCCCGAGCATCTCCAGCGAGAGAATCTCGACCTTGCGGGCGAGGACGGGGTCGCGGACCCGTCCTTTCCACCTTTCCGCGAGGTCGACATACCGGGGGTCGCGCATTATCTCGGAACGCTCGCGGTAGAGGTCGTCAAGTTCCTCTCCCGGCCCGCCCGTGTACTTCTCCCACCAGCAGAGTCCGGTCCTGACGGACAGGTCGTGGAGGACGTCCTCCAACTCCGAAAGGAAACGATCGAGACTGGCCTCGTCGTGCACCTGGCCGGCGTCGGGCCGGCTACGTTCAGGGTCGGTCATCGGATCCCCTCTCGGCCGAACGTTGTGCTCATAGGCTGCTTGCCGGCCTATTCGGCCTGCCCTCAGGCCTTTACGGTAAGGTTCACCACGCCGCCTTCCTCACCTTCGTCTCACCACGCGCCGCCGCAGGACCCTCGGAGGCAAGGGTAGAACACGGCGATAGCCGAGTCATGACTTCCCAGAGGTGGCACTCATCTCCGAAAGGAGGCCCGTCATGGCCATGCCGGCAGGCGGCGTCACCGTGGGACCCAGAGTGGCTCTGTTCGTGGATTACGAGAACCTCTACTACGAGGATACGCGGGCCTACGGCCCGGAGGGGGTTCGCCACCTGGCCTCCGACCTTTTCGTCGTGGCTCGCCAATGCGGGCCGGTCGCCTTGGCGGAAGCAATAGCGCCGTTCGACGACATCCCGGGGGCGGCGGACGCTTTCCACGAGGCCGGCTTTGACCCTGTGTTCTCGCCGGGCGGCCGCATTCGGAACGCCGCGGACCTCAAAGTAGTTCAGCGCCTGATGAGCCTGGACGAGAGGGCCGGTATCGGCGTGGTCTTCCTCGTCTCCGGTGACCAGCACATGGTGGGGGCCGTCCGGCACGCGCAGAAACACGGCCTTCTGGTCGCCGTCGTGTCTTGCAAGGGCTCCCTCAGTGGGAAGCTCAAGGTCTCTGCGGACCGGGCGTTTCATGTCCGGGACATCCGCGAGGAGGCCTATCGGCTGCGGCGGTCCGGTTCGCCGGAACTCGGGCTCGAGGAGTGGGCGTCCGCCTGGTGCCGCCGGGGGCGAAGCGAAGGGCCGGAGGAGAGCCCGGAAGAGGGGCCGGGGGATAGGGGAGAGGCGGACCGGCATCCCGCTCCTCCTCCCGCGAGCGAGCCGCCTGTTCTCGCTCCCGGGCGGACGATGACCTCGCCCTCCGTACTCAAGGACTATGCCCGATGCCCGCGGAGGTACCGTCTTCTCCATGTCGAGCGGCGGGAGGAGCCTCCCAGTGTGGCCATTTTCGTCGGGACAGTCGTCCATCAGGCCTTGAAGTCGTTCTTCCGGCTTGAGCCGGCCGACCGGTCTTGGCAGGCCCTCGAAGCGACCTTGCGGCGGGCCTGGGCGACAGCCACGGGCAGGGACGAGGTATTCGCGAGCCGGGAGGACGAGGCTTCGGCCGGGAGGCAGGCCCTCGCCGACCTCAAGGGGTTCTACGGAGCCGCGGACCGGCGGGTGGTGCCCTTCGAGTTGGAGGTCTTCCTGACCACCCAGGTGGGGGACGGCATAACGGTCCGGGGCAAGGTGGACCGCATCGACCGCGTGCCCGGTAAGCAGGGGCTGGTCATCATCGATTACAAGACGGGAAAGGTGCCGGCCCAGGAGCCGAACCTGATAGACGAGTTCCAGTTGCCTCTCTACCAGGCCATGGTTACCGAGGCCTACAGCCGCTCCGTAGAGAAGGTCGTCCTCTACTATCTCAAAGGCAACACGCAGTTCGAGTTCCGCCTCGAGGCGCCGGATGTGGACAGGGCCAAGGCCCACGCCCTGGACCTCGTACGCCGGATAGCCGCCGACACCGAGTTCGCCGCTAGACCTGGTCCGCTCTGCCGTTTCTGTTCGTTCCTCGCCGGATGCCCGGCCCGGGCTGACGTCGAGGCCAGATATACCCGTGAAGCCAAGCGACCCGACCCCGACCCGAGCGACCTGCCGTTTTGAAGTCTTCACAAGAGGCGCGCTTCGGCCAGGATGCGCCTGAGCTCCAGTCTTTCCGGCTCTTCGAGCGGCTGGAGCGGGGCGCGGGGGAGCCCGCCGAAGTAGCCCAGCATGTCCATGGCCGCCTTGAGACCGGCCACGCCCCAGCGGGCCGTGACCGCCCGGTTCGCAGGTAGGAGCCGCAGTTGGAGCCGCCTTGCCTCCTCGGTCCTACCGGCCCGCCAATGGTCGAAGACATCGCAGCACTGGTCGGGCGCGATGTTGGCCAGGGCCAGGGTCCCGCCCACCGCCCCGACGGCCAGCGCGGCGAGGAGGAAACCGGCCGACCCGGCGAAGACGCGGAACCCGTCGGGAACGGTCCGGACGATCTCGGCTATCTGCGCGATGTCACCGCCGCTGTCCTTGATGCCCACGATGTTGGGATGGGCGGCGAGACGGGCGGCCAGGCCCGGGGTCAGGTTGAGCCCGGTGCTGCGGGGCATGTTGTAGAGGAGCACGGGAACCGGCGATTGCTCGGCCACGTCCTTGTAGTAGCGCTCGAGGGCGGCCTCCGTCATGGCCCCCTTGTAGTAGTGGGGCGTGATGACCAGGACGGCGTCGGCCCCGGCTCCGGCCGCGGCCTTCGTGAGCCGCACGGTCGCCCGGGTCGACTCGCACCCCGTCCCCGCGACCACCTTCTTGGCGGGCTCGGCCAGTTCGCGGACCCGCGCCACAAGGGCCTCCTTCTCGCCCTCGTCGAGGAGGACGAACTCGCCGTTCGAACCCAGGACGACCAGACCGGCCAGCCGGGTCGCATTCCAGCGCGTCACGTTCTCAGCCAGGCGAGTGAACGAGATCGCGTCGCCCTCGAACGGGGTCGGAATCGGGGCGAAGATACCCTCCAAATCGAAGCTGCCCACGCTACTCCTCCTCATAGGCCGTCTCGGCCGCCGCGATGCCGGCGCCCTTGTCGACGGTGAAGCCCTGTCTCCTGAGAGCCGCCTCGAGCCCTCCGAGGACCAGAGTGACGTTCTCACGCTGAGACGAATGACCTAGGAGCCCTATACGCCAGATCTTGCCCTTGGTCGGCCCCAGCCCCCCGCCGATCTCCACGCTACACCGCTCGAGGAGGTCCTTGCGCACCGCGAGGTCGTCAACCCCGTCCGGCACTTTGACCGACAGCAGCATGGGGATTCGGAATTCCTCTCGGGCGAAGGGCTCAAGACCCATGGCCCTAAGGCCGGCCAGGAGGGCCCTGCCGTTCCGGCGGTGGCGGGCGTGCCTGGTCCCCAGACCTTCCTCCGCGATGAGGCGAAGAGCTTCATGAAGCCCGATGATCATGTTCGTGGGAGCCGTGTGGTGATAGAAGCGGTCGGTGCCCCAGTACGAGACGAGCATGGGGAGGTCGAGATACCAGCTCTGAACCTTCGTCCTGCGGGCCTTCAGGACCTCGACTGCCCGTTCACTTGCCGTCAGGGGTGCCAGGCCGGGAGGGCACGACAGGCATTTCTGGGTCCCGCTGTAGACCACGTCCAGGCCCCAGGCGTCGGTTTCCACCGGGACCCCGCCCAGCGAGGTCACCGCGTCCACGATGAGCAGGGCCCCGTGTTCCCGGCACGCCCGGCCGAGGCCGTCGAGGGGTTGGAGGACGCCCGTCGAGGTCTCCGCGTGGACGACGCACAAGGCTTTGGCCCCGGGGTTTCGGGCGAGCGTTTCGAGAAGACGGTGGCGGTCGAGGGGTTCGCCCCAGGGGGCGTCCACTCTGACCAGCCTGGCCCCGGACCGGCCGGCTATGTCGCACATCCTTTCGCCGAAGAGACCGTTGACCCCGACCACCACCGTGTCCCCCGGTTCGATGAAGTTGACCAGGGCGGCTTCCATGCCCGCGCTCCCGGTGCCGGACACCGGCATGGTCAAGCGGTTCCGGGTCCTGAAGAGGTGTCTCAGAAGCTCGACCGTACCGTTCATGACCTCGATGAAGGCGGGGTCGAGGTGCCCGATGCAGGGGTAGGACAAGGCCCGCAGCACTCTCGGATGCACGTTGCTCGGCCCCGGACCGAGCAGGGTCCTCTCCGGGAGGCTGAGTTCGGGCAGGCGCGGGAGCCCGAGGCCCGGGTCAGCTCCCAGGCCTGCGCCTGGACCCGCGCACGGGTTCACGCCTGGGTTCGTCTCTGGCATCTCTCCATCATCCTTTCCGGAGGCCTGGAGGAGGTTTTCAGCCAGGCCCCTCCGGCATCCTTCCACGACCGCTGGACCTAGGTTCATCCCACCCTTCCCCGCCGGTCCAGCCCTGGTGCCGTACCGCCGGGCGACTGGAGGGCCGCCGCACGTCCAAACCGGGACCCGTGCGTCAAGTCACGCAAAGTCTACCCACAGGTCCGCTGTAGCCGGCTCCCGGCCCTGGTAGGCTGGGACCGTGGCCGGCATCCGAAAGATGGTGACCGGCAACACGAAAGCCACAGGGCGGACAGCAAGAGGGAGGTACTACCGGTGGCCCATCGCGAAGGACAGATACGAATCGAGTACGAGGGCCGTATATCCCGGGATCTGCACGAATGCCTGGCGGCCTTCCGCGGAGTGCGGGTGAAGGGCAATAGCCCACTGGTCCTCGAGGCCAGGGAGCCGGAAGACGTCTTGAACCGGATCCTGAGGTATCTCGGTGATGACCAGATGATGGTCCGGCGTGTCGAACTCCGATCGGCCCGCGCGCACTAAACCCGAGCCGGGCTACGCGGGGCGGGAAGCTCTCCCGCCCCGCCGGGCAGTCCCGGCGTCGAGGTCCGACCCCACCTGCCGGCCCCGAGGTCTAGTCCGATTGGATGACGCCGTCGCGGTCGTAGAGGACGACCTCCACGCGCACTTCGGAGGTCTCGCCGGAGGAGGAACTCGGACCGGGGAGCGAATCCTGGCTCGGCCCGAGTTCCTCCCAGAGGTCGCTGGTGGTCCAGACATAGACGCCCGCCTCGGCTACACCGGGCCTGAGCCCGGCGGCCCGGGCCGCCTGTCCGGCCAGGACTCTGAGTTCGGCGGAAGGTGGAAGAACCGGACCGCCCGTGAAATGACACCAGCGCCTGGGCCCGTCCTCGCCCCAGCGAACCAGGAACGACCAGCCGTCGAGGCTCACCGCGTACCCCGACTGGTTGACGAGGGTGACCTCGTGCCCGTCAGGGCCGGCCGACAGGATCCTGACTCTACCCGTGGCCAGGATGACCGGGCCCGGCTCGCCCGTCGGCCAGACCGGGTTCGATTGGGCTTCGGCCATGGCCTCGGCCAGAGCGGGCGGGAGGGCGG
>QZJP01000023.1 GCA_003599345.1 Bacillota bacterium
CGCCAAGGGCCTGGCCAACGGGTCGCCGGTCGGCGGGACCATCGCCACGCCGGAGATAGGGGACGCCATACGGACCATGACCATCTCGACCTTCGGCGGGAACCCGGTGACGATGGCTGCCGCCGGGGCGACCCTCGACGTGGTTGTCGGGGAGCGGCTCCCTGAGCGCGTTTCGGAGATGGGCGACCTCTTCTTTGACGGGCTGGACCGGCTGCGGGACCGCCACCGGTTCATCGGGGACGTCCGGGGAAAGGGTCTCATGATTGGGCTCGAACTCGTCGGCGAGGCCAAGACACCGGCCCCCGAGTTGACCGTGAGGCTGCTGGAACTGGCCCGCGAGGAGGGTCTTCTAGTCGGGCGCGGTGGGCTCTACGGGAACGTCATCAGGCTCACGCCGCCCATGACCATCACCCCGGACGAGGTGGAGGAGGCCCTCCAGAAGCTCGGGCGCGCGGCGGACCGGCTGGAGGGCGCGGCGGTCTGACGTCGCCCGTCGACCGCCGGCGGTCCCGGCCCTACTCCTCGTGAACCACCTTGCCTCCCATACGCTCCTCGGGCCCGACCGTCGCTCCGCTCATGGTCACCCGCGTTGCGGCCTCGTAGACGTTCAGCATCGGGTCGGGGAACGTCACGGGGCAGTCGGTGCTCATCGCGAAGGTCACTCCGGCCCGCCGGAACGACCCGGCCGCGAACATCCGGGCGGCCCGCACCGGCCCGTAGTTAGACACGTAACCGTCGCCGAACTCATAGAGAAACACGGGCTGTAGGACAGGGACGATGCCCAGGGCCTTGATGCGGGACCGCAGGGCGGGGTCGGTCATGGCGCAGTGCTCGATGCGGTGGCGCGGACCGCAGCGCCAGGGACGCGCGGGCAACGAAGACGAGGCATCCGCGGCCATGGCCTGCTCGATCCCGTCTATGACCATCTCGATCGCCCGGTCGCCCACGGCGTGGGCGGTCACCTGGAACCCGGCCCGGTGGGCCTCGGCGAACCTCCTATCTATCTCGTCCCGCGCCAGGCAAAGGATGCCTCTGTCCGACGAGTCGACGGCATAGGGCTCGCGCGTGGCGGCCGTCGGGCCGCTCGACGACCCGTCCACCATGAGTTTGACCGGCCCTATCTTCAGCCAGTCGTCGCCGAAGCCCGTGGCGAGGCCGGTCCCGAGGAATGAGGCGAAGAACGCCTCGTCGGACGGGTCGAGCATGAGGTAGACCCGGACCGCCAGCCGGCCGGAGTCCCTTGCCGCCTGGTAGGCACGCACGGCCTGAGCCCCGATTCCGGCCTCGTGGACCGACGTGATTCCCCGGCGCGCGAAGTCAAGGCCGCCGGCGGCGATGCTCTCGACGAGTTCCTCGTGGCTCGGGGCGGCCAACTCGCGGATGGGTCCTCTGGTCGTAGCCCCAGGCCCGGACCCACCGGCCGGGCGGAGTCACCCGGGCGCGTTCCCGGATGAGGTTCTGGATGTCCCTGATGGAGCGCGCGCCAGGGTACTTGCAGTCGATCTCGCCCCGTGTGGCGCCGTGGGCGAGAAGGTGCGCGTGAGCGTCGATGAACCCCGGGACGAGGAGGCGGCCGGCGAGATCGACCACTCGCGTGGAGCGACCCGCGAGAGCCGCCACCTCCTCCGCCTGCCCGACGGCCACGATGCGGTCGCCGAGGACGGCGAGCGCGCCGGGCATGCGGTCGCGGCCCGCGAGCGCGGTGGGCATGCGGCCGTGGCCCGTCGCCGCGTCGGGAGCTGGGGTGGCGGTGAACACCGGTCCGCCCGTGAAAACCAGGTCAGCGGCCAGAGACATCACCCTCCGACCAAAGCCGCCGGAGAAGAACCAGCTGGCCGTTGTGATGCGCGTGATGGGTGAGGGCGTGGAGGATGCAGTATAGGCGGGACACGGGGCGCCCTGCCTTGAGGAGAGGATGGGCGACACCGGTCAGTTCTTCGTCTCGAAGGCGGGCGAGAGTCGTGTTGACGACCTCTCTGGCCCGAGCCACTTCTTCGAGGAGCTCATCGCGCGACAGCCCCGCCCCGGCGAACTCCAGGGACCTGTCGCGGCCGCTCGGAATCCCGCCGACCAGCTCACCGACCCAGAACCTGTTCGCCCCCGATAGGTGCCTGACGATGACGGACGTGGAGTTGAGCTTGGGGCCGTCCCGGACGGCCATGGTGGGGACCGCGTCCGCGGTCGCCGGGGCGGGGGACCAGTCAGGAGGCGGGCAACCCGGGTCTGTTAGAGCCGAGAGGGTCCCTCGCCATAACTCGGTGAACTCGGCGGCCAGACCGTGCACGATGTCCGAGGAGCGCATGGTCCTCACTTGGGATCACCCATGCTGATCAGGCGGTGCATCGTCCCGTAGAGGCCGATGAGGAGGTCGAATTCGGCGGGGTCGTAGAAGCGGACTCGCCCGTCGCCGTAGCCCTTGGCGACCTCGATGACGAAGCGGACCGCCTCGGCGATGTCAGACTCATGGCTCGCCCCGGTGGCGCACCCCGGGACGGCGGTCACCGCCGTGACAGCCAGCCCCACCACCGGCGCCGCCGTCGCCGTCGCCGGCTGCATGATGCTGTTGAGATGGTAGACCCCGTTGCCGTAAGGGGTTATGTCCTGCATGGTGACGGGTATGGTCCGGGGAGGCTCTCCAGTCGTGAGGGCCATGAGGCCGAGAAGGTCCTCGGAGACGCGCAGAATCCAGCCTTCCTTCACGGTCGGGGTGATGGCGAAGACTCTGAAGTTCGCCAGGCGGTTACCCTTCGTGGTGTCCGTCTCATGTCCAGGAGCTTCAGGGCCGCGGCCAGCGCGGTCGCCGCGCCGTCCGCGTCGGAGACCCCGCGGACGGTGGTCACGGTCACCTCGCCCTCGCCCGCCCCCCGGGCCGCGAGGAACGCCTTGACCGAATGGCCGTCCGCCTTCGGCGAATCGAGGAGATCTACTACCTCGAGGACCTGCTTCAGGACCATCGTGCCCCCCCCCTAGCCCGCCACATCCATGAGGACGTCCCAGAGCACCTTCAGCCCGAACTCGAGAGACGCAATCGAGATGCGCTCGTTCTTGCCGTGGACCGACGCCAGGTCCTCACCGGGAAGGAGCGGGGAGAAACCGTAGGCCACGACCCCTCTCTCGCGGAAGAACCGGCTGTCGGTGGCGGCCGGCAGTAGGAACGGCACCACGGCGGCGTCCGGGGCGTGGAGGGCGACGGCCCTGGCAACAGCCTGAGCCAGCGGCGTCTCCGGCGGGGACTCGGTGGCCGGGTTGGTGCTGATGATCTCGAACCGGAGCTTGTCTTGCGGGCCACCCTCGGGGCCGAGCGCGTGGCGTATCTCGTCGAGAAGGGTCTCGGCGCTCTGGCCCGGCAGGATGCGACAATCAATCTCCGCCGTCGCCGTCTGCGGAATGACGTTCGTCTTCTCGCCGGCCTTCACGACGGTGGGCGTGGCCGTATTCCGCGACATGGCCCGGATGGCGTTTGCCGCGTAGCGGTCGGGAAGGGCCGTAAGGATGCTTTCTGCCGTGTTCTCGTCGAGGACGAGCTTGATGGCCTGGTTCAGGGGTTCGGGCAGGGCTCGGGCGAGCCCGTCTATGAACAGGCCGAACGTGTCGGTCACGTGAAGGGGGAGCCGGGTCCGGCCGAGCTTGCCGAGAGCCTCGGTCAGGTGGACCACGGGGTTGTCGTCGTGAGGCATGGAGGCGTGACCGGCCGTGCCGCTCGCGGTGACCCGCAGCCAGCACACGCCCTTCTCCGCGGTCTGGAAGGTGTAGACTGTCTTGCCCGAGAAGTCGCGGCCCTCGCCGCCGCCTTCGTTGATGACGTAGTCACAGCCGGATATCTCCGGCCTGTTCTCCACCAGCCACTTGGCTCCCCAGGTTCCCAGGGCCTCCTCGTCGGCCGCCCCGACGAAGACGAGGTCGCGGTCGAGTTCGAGCCCCAGGCGCTTCGCGTGCAGGAGCAGCACCATCCAGGTGGCGGCCAGGTTCTTCATGTCGAGGGCGCCCCGCCCCCAAACGTGGCCGTCGACGATGTCGCCGCCGAACGGGTCCTGCTCCCAATCAGCGGCCACGGCCGGGACCACGTCGAGGTGTGAGAGGAGGACGATGGGCCGCTTCCTGCCCGTTCCGGGCAGGCGGGCCACGACGCTGCCGCGGCCCGGGGCGGGCTCGAAGACGGCGGCGGGGATACCTTCGCTCTCCAGCACCCCGGCGGCCCACCGGGCGCATTCGGCCTCGTTCCCAGGCGGATTCGTGGTGTCGAATCTGATGAGCCGCTGCAAGACGGACGTCGCTTCCTCCGTGGCGGCGGCGATGTCAAGCTTGGCCCGCATCCTGACGCCCTCCCTCTCCCGTTTCGTCCCTCGGCCTCTTCTCCCGACCTCTTCTTCGGGGCCTCTTCCGGCCTCTTCTTCCGGGCGTTTGTTTCAGCCTCTTCTTCTCCTTGGAGGTGTCTTCCTCTCGGCCCTCCGGCACACGTCGGGGCCACGCCGGGACCCGGGCACCCTGCCTCACCCGACAGCACAAAGGCGTGGAAAGGGCCGGCCCTGTGCCCACCTCGGGAAGGTTTGGCCTCCCGGTGAGGAAACTCTCCAGGGAAGGAGGAGGCGACAGTCGTGAGCACCGTCCCCGGCAAGATGAACCGCGCCGCTTCCAGCCAGGGCCTGCCCGAGAGCTCTGAGGCACTCTGGCCGTGGTGGAAGACCGGCGTGGTCTACCAAGTCTACCCGAGGAGCTTCCGGGACTCCGACGGCGACGGCATCGGCGATCTCAGGGGGCTCATCGAGAAACTCGACTACCTGAACGACGGCACTCCGGATTCCCTGGGCGTCGACGCCATATGGTGTAACCCGTTCTTCCCGTCCCCCCAGCGCGACTTCGGATATGACGTGTCGGACTACACGGCCGTCGACCCGGTCTACGGGACCATGAACGACTTCGACGAACTGGTCGCCGAGGCCCACCGCCGCGGCATCCGCATCATCCTCGACCTCGTGGTCAACCACACCTCGAACCTGCACCCGTGGTTCATCGAGTCCCGGTCTTCCCGGGAGAACTCCCGCCGCGACTGGTACATCTGGCGAGACGGGCGAGGCCGGTTTGGGGGTGGCCGGGAGACCCGGGGCCGCGGCCCCGGCCTTCCCCCGAGCAACTGGCGCGGGGAGTTCGGCGGGTCGGCCTGGACGTGGGACGCCCGGACCGAGCAGTGGTACATGACCAGCTTCCTACCGGAGCAGGTTGACCTCAACCTGGCCAATCCCGCCGTCAGAGGTGCCGTCCGGGACATCATGAGATTCTGGCTCGACCGGGGCGCGGACGGCTTCCGCCTCGACGTGGCCCACCTTTACGGCAAAGACCCCGACCGGGACAACCCGCCCTTCTGGCGCCGCCGGCGTGGGGTGCTCCGCCAGCCCTTCGGGGACCGGCCGTTCCTCACGGCCGTGATGCAGGAGCTCGGGCTCCCAAGCCTCCAGGACAAGTTTCACGGGCGGAACCACCCCGTCACCCACACCGTGCTCCGCGAGATGCGCCAGGTTCTCGACTCCTACGACGGGCCGATGGCCGTCGGAGAGATAATGGCCGACGGGGTCGAGGAGCTCGCCGGCTACTTCGGCCGGAGCGCCGGCGGGAAGGCGGGAGAGAACGAGGGCGTGAAGGCGGGCGACGAACTTCACCTGGCCTTCAACTTCGAGTTCACGTCCTGCCGGTGGGGGGCCGGCCCCTTCGCCCGGGCCGTCGAGCGGTGGGAAGGGGCCTTGCCCGGGTGGGGCTGGCCGTGCTACACCCTGTCGAACCACGACATACCCAGACACCGCAGCCGCTACGAAAGAAGAGGAGCGGCGGCCGCGCGAGCGGCCCTCGCGGGAGCGGGAACCGCCGTCGCGGACCGGCGGGCCCGCCTCGCGGCGATGATGCTCCTGACCCTGCGGGGCACGCCTTTCCTCTACTACGGCGAGGAGATCGGGATGAAGGAGGCGCGCGTCCCGCGCCACCTGATCCAGGACCCGGTTGGGAAGCGGTTCTGGCCTTTCCACCCGGGCCGTGACGGTTGCCGCACGCCGATGCAGTGGACAGGTGAGCCGGGAGCCGGCTTCACCGGAGGTGAACCCTGGCTACCGCTCGGCCCCGACTTCGAAGTGAGGAACGTCGAGGCCCAGAAGGCGGACACCGGCTCCCTCCTGAGCTTCTACCGGCGGCTCATCTGGCTCCGCAAGTCCCTTCCGGCCCTGACGGTGGGGACCTACGCGAACCTTGCCCACCTCACCGGGGTTCCCGCCGGCTGCTTCGCCTACCTCAGGCAAGAGGGGGGCCAGACGCTTGCCGTGGTCCTCAACTTCTCCTCGGCCCTCCGGACCATAAGGCTCCCTCTGGGCCGGGACGCTGGCGGCGCCCGTGCCAACGCACCGGAACGTGGCGGCGCGCCCCCCAACCGCATCCTCATGTCCACGGCCCCCGGGAGAGAGGGACAACGGGTGGAGGACGCTCTCGAACTCGCCCCCGAAGAAGGGTGCCTGGTGGAGCTGTCGCGGGGCGGGACGTCAGGGATGTAGGCCTGCCTGGGCGTCCGCCCCGGACCCTACCCCCGGGCTCCACTCCCGAGTTCATTCCGAGCCCGGCCCCTGGCCCCACCCCCGAGCCCATCGCGGAGCCCATCGCGAAGGCCCGGGAATGCTACGCGCGGAGGCGCCGGAATCCTTGGGGGCTTCATCGTCCAATCGCGCGAGGGCGGTCCTGGCCGTCGCCCTGGCCGCCCTGGCGGCGTTCGGGGCGTTCCTCCTCCTGGCCTGGGTCCTCGAGCGCTCACCCGTCGCCCGCGCCACGGACGGCCCGGGCTTCTGCGGCATCTGCCACCCCATGAGCCAGGCGACCGTGTCCTATCTCAACTCCGCTCACTCCGGACAGGCTTCGTGCAACTCGTGTCACCTCCCACGGGGCATGCTGGATGGCGCGGCGGGGAAGGTCTACGAGGGATTGCGCGACTTCGCCAAGTTCACCCTGGGGCTGACCCCGGAACCGCCCGAGGCCACGACCTGGACACTGGAGACCGCGAGAATGAACTGCCTGGCCTGCCACAGCAACGTTATGGCGAACCCGACGGTGCCCTGGACGGACCCGAGGGCCTACGACTGCCTCCGCTGCCACAGGCGGACGCCCCACGGCGAGTAGGGCGGGACGGAAGGACGGTGAGCGCGTGGCCGGAAGGTCCCTCTACATTCTCGTCGCCGTCCTCGGAATCGCCCTGGCCGGTACCTGGGGCTATGTCTTCTACATCAGAACGACGGCCCCTGAGACGGCCCCCTCGCTCCCCGCCGTCACGCCCGGCGAAATCGACCCCGCCGTCTGGGGGCAGCGATATCCCGCGCAGTTCGAGTCTTTCAGGAGAACGGCCGAGGAGTCCGCGGGGCCCAGTGTCTACGGTGGGTCGGTGCCCTTCAGCCAGCTTGACAGGTACCCGTTCCTCCGAACCCTGTGGGAAGGCTATCCGTACTCCGAGGAGTATAGCGAGGACCGCGGCCACGCCTACGCCCTCACCGACGTCACCACTACCGGCCGGCATCCGACCAAGGCGGCCTGCCTCACCTGCAAGAGCGCCAACACTCCAGCGGCCCTGCGGGAGTTCGGCGAGGGCTTCTACGGCATGCCTTTCGCGGCCATGGCCGGGGAGTTCGGCCAGACCATCTCGTGCAGCGACTGCCACGACCCGGCGACGATGTCGCTCCGCGTCACCCGGCCCGCCTTGGCCCAGGCCCTGGCGGCCCGCGACGAGGACATAGCCGACGCGACCCACAACCAGATGCGCACCTATATCTGCGCCCAATGCCACGTCGAGTACTACCTCACCAAGGAAGGGTCGGTCGTCACGTTTCCCTGGACAAAGGGCTTCGAACCCGAGGATGAATACGCGTACTACCGGGACATCGGCTTCAGCGACTGGACCCAGCCCGGCACCGGCGCGCCGATGGTGAAGGCCCAGCATCCTGACTTCGAGATGTACGAGGGTGGTGTCCACCAGGCCAACGACGTGGCGTGCGCCGATTGCCACATGCCCTTCATGCGCATCGGGAACACGAAGGTCACGAGCCACTGGATAACGAGTCCCCTCAAGACCCTGGAACACTCGTGCGGTCCGTGTCACGGACCCCACACCGGCGGGCTCAGGGAGCGGGTCCTCTACACGCAGGACCGGGTCGAGGAACTCGTGAGGCGGGCGGGGGCGGAACTCGTGGCAACCACGGAGGCTCTCATCCGGGCCTCGGCATCACCCCTCCCCAACGCACCCCTCGACAACGCCCGCCGCCTCTACCGGGAGGCCGAGTGGTACCTGGATTGGGTCCTCTCCGCCAACAGCCACGGTTTCCATAACCCCCAGAAGGCTCTGTTCACTCTGGGAAAGGCCATAGACCTCGCCGCTGAAGCTCGAGAACAGGCCCAGCGGGCCACGACCCGGAACGGGGCGGGTCCTGACGGCAACCCCGGGCAACCGTAGGGTGTGGCCACGTGTGCCCCGCCGGGAAAGGGAGGGAAGGGACGGGCAGGTCGCTCAGCATCACCCCCAGGGCGCAGGCGGGACGGGGGCGGCCCTCTTGGCCGTGGACAAGAGAGCCCCGCGAGATACTAGGGACCGTCACCGGCCCCCGAGGATGGACGCCACCTCCCACATGACTCGCTCGATGTCCTCGGGGCGGGTGAAGAAGTGCGGGGCCACCCGGAGGTAGCGACCGCAAGGAAACGTGATGATGCCCCGCCTCCTGAGTTCGGTCACCAGCCCATGAACACCGCCCTCCGGTACCTCGATGGCCGTGATCGAGCCTTTCTTCCTCACGTCCGCCGGGCTCGCCACCTTCAGGCCGTGACGCCGGGCTTCCTCTGTCGCCACCCTGGAAAGCAGCTCGATACGCTTCGCGATGGCCGCCGGACCCACATGGTTGATGATCTGCATTCCGGCCCTCGCCGCGAAGGCGGCCATCACCGGTGGAGTGCCGGTCTCCAGCCGGCGCGCCCCACGCGCGTAGTCCAGACGGTCCACGAAGCACTCGAAGGGGTCTTCCTGCCCGAACCACCCCACGACCGCCGGGTCGAGCCGGGGGATGAGCTCCCGGGCAACGTAGATGAACGCCATGCCCGGCATGCCCAGCAGGAACTTGAGCGTGCCCGAGGCGAGGAAGTCCACGCCGAGGGCCTTGACGTCGATGGGCATGGTGCCCGCAGACTGATAGGCGTCGACCATCACCAGCGAGCCTCGCTCGTGCGCCAACTTGACGAGGGGAGCCAGGTCGAGCTTGAAGCCGCTCGAGTGGTAGACGTGACTGACCGCCGTCAGTATGGTCTTATCGTCTATGTGGCGGTCGAAATCCTCGAGGTGGAGTTCCCCCGCCCTGGCTGGGACGTGCTCGACGGTGTAGCCGTACTTCCGGTGCCCCAACCAGGCCTGAGCCACACCGGTGAACTCGGCGGTCGTGGTCACTATCTTCCGACGGGACCCGAAGGCCTCGAGGGCCGAGGCCACCGAGGCGGCCGCCGCCGAGAGCGACGTGGACACCGCGACCTCGTCGGGCTCGGCCCCGACGAGCTTCGCGAACTCGGCCTTGGCCCGGCCAACTTCTCCGAGCCAGTAGTCCCAATCCATACCCACCGCGACCCAACTGTCAAGGTAGTGCTCCACCGACTGGCGCACCCACCTGGACTGGGGGCCTTGGCTACAGATACCCACGTGGATGACCCGCTCCAGGAGCGGGAACTCCCGGCGCCACTCCTCGACGACGCGCTCGTCCGTGAGCGAACCGGAAGGCCACTCGGAGGCGTTCCACTCCCACGGGGCGTGAGGTGGGGCTCCGGCGCCCGCGCGCTCGCGGTTCATTGCCGTGAGGCCCCCCAAGGCCTCTCCTCGCGCCATTCCTTGAGAAGCCGGAGCCACTTCGCGGCGGCCTCGGCCGAGTAGACCCTCCGCCCCCCGGGCATGAGCCCGGCCAGTTCCCCGGGGTACTTCTCCCTCATCCAAGCCATCACGCGGGAAGACGCCCGGCTGAGCGCTGCCGCACCGTCTTCGCTCATGACCACCCTGACCTCGGATATCTTGTCGCCGCGGAAGCGGAAGGTTACGGACGGGAAGATGACCTGGTCCACGCCCACGAGCCCGAACCAGTCGTTCCTGTCCACGAGCTCGACTTCCACGGTGTCGGAAGCCACCACCGAAGGGTTGACCATGGACAGGACGCAGTTGGTGCCCTTGTCGTACTCGGCCAGCCTTCTCAGTTCGTCCCGGCCCTGTCTGACCCAGGCTCCGACGAGCTCGAACCGGACATCGGTCGTGTAGAAGCCGAGGACGGCGTCGACATCGTGCCTGTTGCAGGCGTCCACGTAGTCCGCGACACGCGCCACCAGAGGATGTGTCACAGGATGCTCGTCATCCATCCACCTGTCCCCTTCCACAACCCGAAGACCGCTCCGGCCCTTCGACTTCGGGTGTCCCTTCGACGAGTTCCGGCGGTGACCCGCCGGTTCCCCCAGACATAGCAGGTTCCTGGTCACGGTAGAGCAACATCGCTAATAGGAGGCGTTACCCGGGCCCGAAACCTGCAAGTGGGTCCGTTTCTGCTCAGTAGAGGCCGAGCCGGGCGTCGCGTCGGACGCCGCGCTGCGGATGGCACGCTGCCAAGTGACACCAAGAACTGAGGGGAGCTCATGGCCCGGATGAACGGTTTCAGGGTGGCCATCGACATCGGGGGAACCTTCACGGACATCGTGGCCTATGACACCGAAGGCGACCGGTACATCTGTCATAAGGCCCTGACCACGCGGCCGGACCTTTCGGAGGGCATCATCGACGGCCTCGCGAAGGCTCTCGAGAATTGGTCGTTAGTCAGGTTCTTTGTTCACGGCACCACATACGGGCTGAACACCCTGCTCCAACGCAAAGGGGCGCGCGTCGCCCTACTTACAACCGAGGGCTTCCGGGACGTTTACCGCATAGGTCGAACCAACCGGCCGGAGATGTACAACCTGCACTACCGGAAACCTCAACCGCTGGTACCTCGGCGGGACACTTATGAGGTGGCGGAGCGCATCCGGGCCGACGGAACCGTAGCCCGCCCGCTCGACGGGTCGTCGGTCGACCGCATCGCGAGGGAACTCGAGGCGACCGGAATCGAGTCCGTAGCCGTCGCGCTCCTCCACTCCTACGTGAACCCCGAACACGAGCTACGGGTGCGTGACCTCCTGGAACGGGCACTGCCCGGCGTGCCAATCTCCCTTTCCCACGAAGTCGCCAGGGAATGGCGGGAGTACGAACGCACGTCGAGCACGGTTCTCAACGCCTACATAGCTCCGGTGATGCGCCGATACCTGGTATCACTCCGGAGCAAGATGGCCGCCGGGGGACTCGGCGCGGACATCCACGTCATGCAGTCCAACGGCGGTCTCATGTCCCTGGACGCCGCTAGAGCCCGTCCCGGGCACACCCTGCTCTCCGGCCCGGTGGGCGGAGCCATAGGCGCCGTGGAGCTTTCCCGCCGCATCGGCCGCCACAACCTTATCTGCGTGGACATGGGCGGGACGAGCTTCGATGTGAGCCTCGTCATCGACGGAAAGGCCGAGACCGTAACCGAGACGGTGGTTGAGGGATTCCCGCTACTACTCCCGGTGGTCAACATCTTCTCCATCGGCGCCGGCGGCGGGAGCGTTGCCTGGCTGGAGGGCGGCGGCCTGCGGGTGGGCCCGCGGAGCGCCGGCTCCGACCCCGGGCCGGCCTGCTACGGGCGAGGCGGCACGGAGCCCACGGTCACCGACTCGAACGTCCTTCTCGGGCGCGTCAACCCGGACTCGTTCGCCGCCGGTCAGATGGTCCTGGACCGCGCGGCCGCCGAGAAGGCCATGGTTCCCCTGGCCCGGGCGTTGGGCCTGTCGGTCCTCGACCTGGCCGAGGGCATCGGCGATATCATCAACGCGAAGATGGCCGGAGCGATACGCCAGATAACCGTGGCCCGCGGCATCGACCCGCGCGACTTCACCCTGGTGGC
>QZJP01000057.1 GCA_003599345.1 Bacillota bacterium
GCCGCGTCGATCTCGGTGGCCATATCGGCCAGCATCTCGCGCAGGACGGGTTGGGCCGCGATGGGCTTCCCGAACTGGACGCGCTCCTCCGCGTACTTGATAGCCGCATCGAGGCTGGCTCGCGCCATCCCCACGGCCATGGCCCCCACCTCGACCCGGGCCCGGTCGAGAATGGACATCATGATCTTGAACCCCTGGCCCTCTTCCCCGAGGCGGTTCTCGACCGGGAGTTCATAGTCCTCAAAGACAAGCTCCCAGGTTGAGGCCGACCTGATGCCCATCTTGTCCTCTTTGGTTCCGACGTTGAAGCCCGGGCGGTCGGTATCGGCTATGAAAGCCGTCAAGGCCCGGACCCCGCCATCGGACCCGACCCGCGCGCACAGCGTGAGGTAGTCGGCCACGCCGCCGTTACTGATGAAGTGCTTGACCCCGTTGATCACGTACTTGTCGCCCTTGCGGACCGCGGTCGTCGAGACGGCCCCGACATCCGAGCCGGCCCCCGGTTCCGTGAGAGCGAACGCCGCGAGCTTCTCACCCGTGGCTGCGGGGCGAAGGTACTTCTCTTTCTGCTCGTCCGTCCCGAACAAGTTGACGCCGTCGGACCCCAGGTAATGGGCCCCCAGGATGGAGCCCATGGCGGCGCAGGCGTAAGACACTTCTTCCATGGCCAGCATGTGACTCACCGAGTCCGACCCCAGGCCCCCCCACTTCTCCGGGTAGGAGATGCCCATGAGGCCGGCCTCGCCCATCTTCTTGACCAGCTCCAGCGGGAACTCCCCCGTTCTGTCCCTCTCGGCGGCCCCTGGAGCCAGTTCCTTCGCGGCGAAGGCCCGGGCCAGCTTGGCGACGCTCAGGTTCTCATCGCTGAACGAGAAGTCCATTCCTGTGCCTCCTCTAGATTGCGCCCTCTGCCTGAGTCGTTCTAGATTGCAGCCTCTTGCCTGAGTGCCTCGATTTCAGTGGGCTCCATGCCGAGCAGTTCGGCCAAGATCTCCTCGGTGTGCTCGCCCAGGAGGGGGGAGGGGCCCCTGACCCGCCCCGGGGTGCCGGACATGAGGACGGGCTGCCCGACAACCGGGACCCGCCCGGCCTTGGGATGCTCGACGTGGGCGACAAGCCCTCGCGCGGCCAGGTGCTCGCCCTCGAGGACCTGGTCCACCGACAGGATGGGCGACGACGGTATGGAGTGGGAGTCCAGGAGAGCCACTATCTCGGCCACCGGTCTGGCGTCTATCCACTCTTCGATGATTCTCTTGAGTTCCGGCTCGTGCCGGGTTCGAAGCTCGTCGGTCATGAACCGCGGGTCGTCGGCCAGGTCCGGACGGCCCATGGCTTCGGCCAGCCTGCGGAACATCTCGTCGTTCGCCACGGCGATGATGACGTGGCCGTCCCCGGCACGGAAGCTGTCGAACGGGGTGCTGATAGGATGGCGGTTGCCGACCCGCCCGGGGACGACCCCGCCGTAGGTGTAGATGCACGTGGCGGTCACCAACAGGGAGAAGACGCTGTCCGTCATGGCCACGTCGATGTGCTGCCCCACGCCGAGGCGGTCCCGGGCGTAGAGGGCGGCGGTGATGGCCCACGCCGTGTAGAGGGCGGCGGTGAGGTCTCCGAACGATTCGCCCACACGGGTGGGCGGGGTGTCCGGGTACCCGGTGATACTCATGAGGCCGCCCATGGCCTGAGCTACGATGTCGTAGGCCGGCCTTGTCGCATAGGGGCCCGTCTGGCCGAAGCCCGAGATGGAGGCCACGATGATGCGAGGGTTGACCTCGGCCAGGGCCCGATACCCCAAACCCAGCTTGTCGAGAACTCCGGGCTTGAAGTTCTCGACAACCACGTCCGACAGGCGGGTGAGCTCCTTGAACAGCTCGACCGCGCGCGGGTTCTTCAGGTTCAGGGTGACGCTCTTCTTGCCCCGGTTGAGGGAGATGAAGTAGCCGCTCTCGCCGTTCCGGAACGGGGCGAAGTGACGGGAGTCGTCACCCCGTCCGGGCTGCTCAACCTTGATGACCTCGGCCCCCATGTCGGCTAGAAGGGCCGTGCAGAACGGGCCGGCGAGAACGCGGGAGAGATCCAGCACCCTGATGCCGGAGAGCGCTCCTTCCGGAGCGGCCCCGGCCTCGGGAGATGACGCCGCCGGCATGGCCACGTCAGCCAACCTCCTATCTTTCGATCCGGTGTGAGTTAGCCACCAAGGTAGGACTTCCGGACCTCCGGGTTGGCCCGTAGTTCCGAAGCCGAGCCCTCCAGGACCAACCTGCCCGACGAAAGGACGTACCCCCGGTCGGCTACCTCGAGGGCCTTGCGGGCGTTCTGCTCCACAAGGCAGATGGTCACTCCCTCATCGTGGAGGGACTTGATCGCGGCGAACACCTCGTCGACCAGAATGGGGGCGAGCCCCAGGGAGATCTCGTCGACGAGCAGGAGCGCCGGCCGCGCCACCAACGCTCGCGCTATGGCCAGCATCTGCTGTTGTCCGCCGCTGAGGGTCCGGCCGATCTGGTCCGACCTTTCCCTGAGGATAGGAAACATGGTGTAGGCCCGCTCGAAGTCTTCCTTGACCGCGGTCTTGTCCTTCCGGCCGTAGGCCCCCACCATGAGGTTTTCAAGCACGGTGAGCTCCGGGAATATCCGTCGACCCTCGGGTATCATCACGATGCCCATCTTAGACCTGGCCCAAGGCTTGAGAGCGGCGAGGTTGCCCCCGCTATAGCGGATGGAACCGCTCGTGGGGCGGTGAAGCCCCATCACGGTCCGCAGGATGGTCGTCTTCCCGGCCCCGTTGGCGCCCACCAGGCAGACAAGTTCGCCCGTGTTGACGTTGAACGACACGCCGTGCAGGGCAGCCGAATGACCGTAGTGGACGACGAGATTGTCGACCTCAAGCATGGCTTTCACCCGATTCCCCACGCCCCAGGTAGGCCTCGATGACCAAGGGGTTACGCTGAACCGTTTCAGGCGTGCCTTCGGCGATTTTCTCGCCATGGTCCAGCACGGCGACGTGGTCGGCCAACCCCATGGCGACGTGCATGTTGTGCTCAACGAGCACCACGGTGACTCCGGTGTCCCTGACCTGGCGGACCACTTCGGCCAGGTTCACGGCCTCGTGGTGCGTCAGACCGGCGCACGGTTCGTCCAGAAGGAGGAGCCGCGGCTTCATGGCCATGGCCCGGGCAAGTTCAACCCGTCGTTGGTCTCCGTAGGGAAGTGTCCCGGCCTTGGTGTCGGCGCTCTTCTCGAGCCCTACGGCCGCGAGGGTTTCCAGGGCCTTGTCCACGGCCTCCTTCGAGCGCGGCCCGCGGATGAGCCCTCCCATCGGGATGTCGCCGCGACCCAGGCCAAGGATGACATTGTCCATCACTGACAACTGCTTGAACAGGCGGGTTATCTGGAACGTCCGGGCGACGCCGAGCCTGGCGATGCGGTGGGTGCCCAGCCCGTGGAGGGTCGAACCTCCAAGCCAGATGGCCCCCTCATCCGCCCGGTAGACTCCCGACACGACGTTGAAGAGGGTGGTCTTGCCGGCCCCGTTGGGACCGATTACCGCGAAGATGCTGCCCTCATCGACCTCGATACTCACGTCTTTGAGGGCCGTCAACCCGCCGAACCGCTTGGTCACGCCTTCGGCTCTGAACAGGCGGTCAGCCACTCTGGACCACCCTCCCCCTTACCCGGGCGACCAGCCTGGCGCCGCCCCGCACGAAGACGCTGTCCGCCCCCAAGAGGCCGGCCGGCTGGAAGATCATCAAGACCGCCAGGAGACCCCCGTATATCAGCATCCGGTACTGCTGGATGAAGCGCATTATCTCGGGAGCCGAAGCCAGGATGATGGCCCCAACGACCGGTCCCCAGAATGTTCCGGCCCCGCCCAGGACCACCATGCACATCACGGTTATCGAGACCGGGAAGGCGAAGTCGTATGGGCTGATGAAGGTCATGAAGTGAGCGTAGACGCTCCCACCCAGCCCGGCGAGAGCGGTGCCGAACACGAAGGCCGCGAGCTTGAGCGCCGTGACGTTTAGGCCGAGGGAATGGGCAGCCAGCTCGTCCTCGCGGACCGCCGACACCATGAGCCCGAGCCTGGACCGTGAAAACACCCAGCACACGAGGAGAACCGCGGCCACGAGGAAGACGACCAACACCAGATACTCCGGCTTGTTCAGCACGTGCCCGAAGATGGACGGCCTGGGGATACCGCCGAGACCCAGGGCGCGCCCGAAGTAGTCGAAGTAGAGGAAGACCGATACGACCACGAAGTTGACGCCTATCGTGGTGATGGCCAAGAAGTCCTCTCTCAGCCGCAGGCTGATGATCCCGAGCACGAAGCCCACGGACGCGGCGATGACGACCGCCAGGGGCATGGCCGCCCAGAACGACAGCCCGACCTTGGTGGTCAGGAGGGCCGAGGCGTACGCCCCTATGCCGAAGAAGGCGGCGTGGCCGAGGTTCGGCTGGCCCGCGTAGCCCGTGATGATGTTGAGGCCGGACGCCAGGATTATGTAGATGCAGACCATGGTCGAAACGGTGACAAGGTAGAGCATCCTAGCTCGCCCTCCCCAAGAGCCCAGTGGGTTTGACCAGGAGCATCAGGATGAGGACCAGGAACGCGATGGCTTCGCGGGGTAGAATCGTTCCCACCCACACCATGGTGAGGGTCTCGGCCAGGCCGAGCGCCAGGCCCGCCACGACCGTGCCGGGGACGCTCCCCAACCCCCCCAGGACTATGACGGCAAGAGCCTTATAGGCTGGAACACTCCCCATCGACGGGTAGACCTGGTTGTAGTAGCTCCCCACCATGATACCGGCCACGGCCGCGATAGCCGACCCGATGACGAAGCAGAGCCCAACGATGACGTCGGTATTGATGCCGTGAGCTCCGGCCGTCTCCATGTCCTGGGCCGAGGCCCGCCAGGCCAGGCCCAACCTCGTGCCCTTCATCAGCCACCACAGGGCGAGGAGAAGAAGCGCCGTGACCCCGACAATGAAGAGCTGCTGCCCGGTCAGGCGCAGGAAAGGCAGATCCAACCCGGGCAGGCTGAGTTTCAGGGGTAAGGCCTTGATATACGGGCCCATCACGAGGCGGTAGAGGTCCTCCAGGAACATGAACGTGCCGATGCTCACGATGAGCGGGATCAGAGCCGGCCTGCCTAACACCGGACGGTAGAGGAACCGGTACATCAAGAACCCCGCGAACCCGCAGACGAGCATGGCCACCGCCAGGCAGAGGACAATGCTGCCGCTTGAGACGTAGACCAGTAACCCGGCGTAGGCGCCGAGAACGAAGACCCCCGCGTGGGCTACGTGAAGGACCCTCAACACGCCGTAGACGATGGTGAGCCCTAGCGCGACCAGAGCATAAAGGCTGCCAAGCACCAGCCCGTTGGCGATTTGCTGGATGACCACTGCCCGTCTCTCCTCCTTTCCCGGCCACGCCCGGACGCCGCGCGTGACCAAGAAGGGGGCCCGGCTGTGTAGCGACGGAAGCCGCGAAAGCTCCGGGCCCCCCCGGCCGCTCGCTTATCGGTGACCGGCGGCTCAGTTAGGCGGGGTGATAATCGCCGGGTCGTCGACGACGGCGTAGTAGTGGAACTCGCCACCCTCGACTATCTGAACCTGCACCGGCTTGATGACCTCACCGCCCGCGGTGAACCCCTGGATGAGACCGGTGGCTCCCTGGAAGTTCTGAAGACCGGCTATGGCGTCGCGAATCGCGGCGGGCTCAAAACCGCCCAACCTCATGGCCTCGCAGACGATGAGGACCGCGTCGTAGGTGGAGGCGGCGACCATGTCGGCCTGGATGCCGAACTGGGTCTCATACTCCTCGATGAACTCCTGGGTGACCGGGCTCGCGTCGTCGCGGTTGAGGTTGGAGGTGATGACCCAGCCCTCGGTGGCCTCGCCGCCTAGCTCCAGGAACATGGGCGAGTCCATACCCTCCATCCCGAGGACCTTGCACGTCAACCCGGCGGTCTTGGCCGCCAAGGCGATGGCCGCGCCCTCGGCGTAGTACCCGGTGGCGTAGAGCAGGTCGGGATTGAGCCCCTTAATCTTGGTCATGAGGGCGCTGAAGTCTTTCTCGCCATAGGGGTACGTGTCGGCCGAAAGCACCTGGACGCCGGCCGCCTCGCACTCAGCCTGGAATGTCTCGCCGAGGATGCGGCCGAAGTCCGTGTCGACCATCAGGATGCAAACCTTCTGGGCGTTCATCTGGTTGATGGCGACCCACGCGCCGGCCTTGCCCTGTACAGTTCCGACGAAGCTGTTCCGGAAGTTGTAGTTGCCCGCCGCGGTGACGTCGGGGTGGACGGCGTAGCCTGCCACGTGGGGAATCCCCGCCTCCTGCGCAATCGGGGCGACGGCGCGGGTCGGGGTGCTGTAGGAGCCGCTGACGAGAGCGACGACGCCATCCCGCTCGATGGCCTGGTGGGCCACCGCCACGGCCGACGCGCTCTCAAAGCGGTCGTCGTAGGTCAGTATCTCTACACGGGTCCCGTTGATGCCGCCTGCTTCATTGATCTTGTCGGCAGCGAGCTGGGCGGCGTTCGTGGCGGCGAGACCATCGGCTGCGGCCGGTCCGGTGATAGGCGCGTAGACTCCTATCTTGACGACCTCCGGCCGCTTGGGACCGCATCCGCTCATGGCGAGGACGATCCCGAGGACGCAAAGCACGGCGACAAACACCTTCAGTTTCGCGGTGCGCATCGTTACCCATGACCTCCTAACGTTCTCTGTTATTGTTGCGGGTTAAGTCCCTGTCTCACCGCCCTCCGTCTCCCCGGGGGATGACCGGCAGCCTGAGTCGCGGTCGAGCCCGAGAGCCCGACCGCTACCCTCGAGAGCTTCCTTTCGGGCCTAATTCACCCTTTGACTCCCCTTTCGAATGTTGAGAACTTTCTTTTGCCTGTTGCAGTCTCGGTCGCCGGCTCGGGCGGCCTCTTGGCGGCGGCCCCAGCCGTGGGGAATGCAGGGAATGCCCGATTGGCGGGTCTTCTAGAACAGGGACAACAAAAAAGTGCAACTATCTAAAGAAAATCCTAGAGAGAAGGTTGGGTGCTCACTACTGGAGAATAGCCTCCAACAGTGCATGAGTGTGTCTCCAGAGCAGAAACAAGCTTATCCTGGGAGGCCAAGCGTTCTTGGACGACCGTCGAGTGGTCAGGGCCCCGAGAGGCGCGGATCTGTCCTGCCGGGGTTGGGAGCAAGAGGCGCTCCTTCGCATGATGATGAACTGCGTGGACCCGGAAGTCGCCGAGTACCCGGACGAGCTGGTTGTCTACGGCGGTACAGGTAAGGCGGCGCGGAACTGGGAGGCCTTCTGGGCCACCGCCAGCCACTTGAGGATGCTGGGCGAAGCCGAGACGCTGGTCATACAGTCCGGCAAGCCGGTGGCCATCTTCGAGACGACGCCCCGCTCCCCGCGGGTGGTCATGTCTACGGCCATGCTGGTTCCTCGCTGGGCGACATGGCCCGTTTTTCGCGAGCTCGAGAGCAACAATCTCACGTGCTTCGGGCAGGCCACGGCGTCATCCTGGGCCTACATCGGAGCCCAGGGAATCGTCCAGGCCACGGGGGAGACGTTCTCCGAGATAGCCGGCCGGTACTTCGACGGCAGCCTGCGCGGGAGGTTGGTCCTGACCGCCGGACTCGGAGGAATGGGAGCGGCACAACCCCTGGGCGTCGCGCTCAACGGCGGGGTCGCTCTGGTGGTCGAGGTCGACGAGGGACGCATCAGGCGTCGCCTGAGGGCCAACTGCTGCGACATCATGGTGCGCGAACTCGACGAGGCCCTGTCGCTGGCCCTGGAGGCGAAGGCGCGGGGAGTCCCCCGGTCCATCGCCCTCCTGGGGAACGCCGCGGATGTGCTCCCTCAAGTCCTGGAGAAGGGCGTTGTGCCCGACGTGGTGACCGACCAGACCTCGGCCCACGACATCCTCTACGGGTACGTGCCCGCGGGCCTTCCCTATCCTGAGGCTCTGTCCCTGCGCCGCTCCGAGCCGGAACGGTACAAGGAACTGGCACTAACCTCGATTGCCCGGCATGTGGGGGCGATGCTCAGTTTCCTCGACCGCGGGTCCGTGGTGTTCGACTACGGAAACGCCATCAGGCTCCAGGCGTCGCGGGCCGGGGTGGCGCGCGCCTTCGACTTCCCCGGGTTTGTACCCGGCTACCTCAGGCGGCTGCACGCGGAAGGTCACGGCCAGGTCAGATGGATAGCTCTCTCGGGTGATCCCGGCGACATCTACGCCATCGACGACGTCCTCTGCCGCAGGTTCCCCGAGAACGGCAACCTGCAGAGGTGGATCGAGTTCGCTCAGTCCAGAGTCGCATTCCAGGGACTGCCGGCACGGGCGTGCTGGCTTGACTACGACCAGAGATGCGAGTTGGGCGGCATTCTTCATGTCATGGTCGCGTCCGGGCAGGTGAAGGCTCCACTCGTAATCACCCGCGACCTCTCCCACGCGGGGGCCGAGGCTTCTCCCTACAGAGAAAGCGAGGATATGCCCGACGGTAGTGACACCATAGCCGACTGGCCCATCCTCAACGCCCTCTTGAACGTCTCGGCAGGGGCAAGCCTGGTCTCCGTCAACCACGGGACGGGTGTCGGCATCGGCAACGCCATCCACGCCGGCTACTCGGTCGTCATCGACGGGTCTCCGGTATCGCGAGAGAAGATCGAGACCGTCCTGGCCGCCGACTCGGCGTTCAATGTGGTGCGCCTGGCCGATGCCGGCGTGGAGAGGGCCATCGAGCAGGTCCACCGGACAAGAGCCCGCGTTCCCATGAAGCCGGAGACGGTCAGGAGGTGACAGTATGAGGGTGGGCATCGTCGACGCGGAAGAAATCGAGCGGACGGCCGTCAAGTGGATTCTGAAACACAGCGTTCCGGCGGCCAAGGTCGTGTTTGAGTCCGACGGTGCCCAGCAGTTGCTCGAAGGTATCGGCCTGGCGCTGGACGTCCTCTTGGTCGACCCGCAGCACGCCCGCGGCCAAGGCGCCGTGACCGGCTATCCACTGGTGGCGCGCCTCAAGCAGGAACTGCCGGAGACGGCCCTTGTGGTGGCGAGCTACTCCAAGTCGGCGGTGCACGTGGTGCAGGCCTTGCGCTCGGGCGCTTCCGACTACCTCTTCAAGCCGGTCTCGCGGGACGAGCTCCTGGAGTCATTGGGCCGCCTGGCAGGGAAGCGTTCCGAAGAGCCCGGCAAGGCCTTGGGTGGCGACGGGCCGGCTCGGGGGCGTGACCAGTCCGACCCCGACCTCAGGACTCACGCGCAAAACGAGTTCCTCTACCAACTTCTCTTCGGGAACGTCGATAGTCTCAAGGAGATCTGGCGGCGAAGCAAGCTGGTCGGCCTCGACGAACTGCCGAACGTCGTCATGGTGGTGTCCATCGACGACTTCGTTCTCCTAGGCAGCGACCGTAGTGAGGCCTGGAAACGCTCGCTCCGGCGTGAAGTGCTGGACCTGGTCTACGAAGCCCTGTCAGGGGTCGCCCCTTCCCCCCACGTCTTCGTGGTCGCCGAAGACCGGGCCGCGATCCTGCTGCGTGTCCGGGACGAGGCCGACCCTAAGACCAAGGATTTTCTTCTCGACCTGGCCGACAAGGTCAGGCGCGCCGTGGCCGACTCCTTGTCTCTCACTGTCTCCGTAGGGGTCGGGTCGCCCGGCCAGGACCCGACCGACCTCCACGTGTCGTTTCGCGAGGCGCAACGGGCGCTGGGGCGCAAGTTCTTTCTCGGCGAGAACCTGGTCGTCCACGCGGACGAGGTGCCGGCAATGGGCAAGGGCCTGCCCTTCCTCTCCGGCAGCGACTGGGTGCCGTCCCTGATAGCCAAGGTCAGGATCAAGGACCGTGAGGGAGCCCTGCGAGTCCTTGACCGCATCTTGGATGAGCTGCTCGCCGCCGCCAAGTCCGCGGAAGCGGTCCGGTTGGCCGCCACCGAGGTCATCCTCATGGTCGTCCGCGTGGCCTTCGAGACCGGGGCTTACTCCGGGGAGTTCCTCAATCACAGCGCCGAATGGGCTCAGGATGCCCTTAGGTCGGGCGGAGCCGGCGAGTTGAGGCAGATCATGACTCGGGCCATCGGCCATATCGTCGACAGCCTTGACGCGACTGTCGACAGCCGGCACCTGACGCTGCTCAGACGGGCCGTGGACTACATCAACGAGAACTACGCCCGCGAGCTGACGCTCAAGGAAGTGGCCAGGACCGTCTGGTTGAGCCCGTCGTACTTGAGTCACCTCTTCAGCAAGGAAGTCGGCTACAGCTTTGTGGAATATGTGACCAAGGTCCGAATCGAGCGGGCCCGGGTGCTCCTTGTGGGAACGTCGCTGAGCATCTCTGAAGTGGCGGCCGAAGTGGGCTACAAGGACGCCAGCTACTTCAGCCGCGTGTTCAAGACGGCTACCGGGCAGGCCCCAACCCAGTACAGGATGCAGGCCTTGAAGGCCGTGTGAGGGCCATGTGGCCGCGTACTCGACCGGCGAACCGGTGGGCGGAGGTGAGAGAGGTCATGACCTTCCTCTGGGGCACCGCCGTATCCGGTCATCAGGTCGAGGGCGACAACACCGCCAGCGACTGGTGGGATTACGAGGGGCGCGGCCTCCTGCCGCACAGGTCCGGCAAGGCCTGCGACTTCTGGAACCGATGGCGCGAAGACTTCGACCTCATCTCGCGCTGGGGACATACCGCCTTCAGGTTCTCCACCGAATGGGCCCGGGTTGAGCCCGAGCCCGGTAAGTGGGATGAAGCGGCCATCCAGCGCTACGCCGAGATGGCCCGGGACCTCCACGGGCGCGGCATAGAGCCGGTGGTCACCCTCCATCATTTCGTGCTCCCGCTCTGGTTCGCGCGGGAGGGCGGGTTCGAGAAAACCGGGAACCTGCCCCTCTTCGAGCGCTACTGTGAGCGTGTCGTCGCGGCCCTGGCCCCTCACGCCCGCTACTGGATAACCATCAATGAGCCGATGGTCTATGGTTACCAGGGCTATGCGCTCGGAGTGTGGCCTCCGTTCAAGAAGGACACCCGGCTGGCTCTCCGGGTGATGGGTAACCTTCTCGAGGCCCACGCCCGCGTCTATCCAATTATCCACCGCCACCGGCCGGACGCCATGGTCTCCATCGCCAAGCACGTCCGGGTCGTCGAACCCTACCGGCCGGGCCACCCGGGAGACCGCTTGGCGGCCCGGCTGCAGGACTACTTCTCGAACGAGTCCATGCTCAGGGCCTTCATGACCGGTCGCTACTTCGGCCGGCGGATACCGGGGCTGGCCGGGAGCTGGGACTACGTGGGCCTGAACTACTACACCCGGAACCGGGTCCGCTTCGCCTTCGACCCCGCCAACGGCTTCGGCGAGGCGGTGGAGCCGGCGAGCGTGGGCGCCGAGGTCAGTTCCCTCGGTTGGGAGCTCTACCCTCACGGCCTCTACCTGGCCCTGCGGCGGATGGCCCGCTACGGCCGGCCCGTCATCGTCACTGAGAACGGCATCTCGGCCAGGGACGGCGACGACGCCCAGCGGGTCCGCTACATCCGAACCCACCTCGACGCCGTGGAGCGGGCTAGGCGCGACGGGGTCCGGGTGGACGGCTACCTCTACTGGACGCTCATGGACAACTTCGAGTGGGCCGAGGGC
>QZJP01000079.1 GCA_003599345.1 Bacillota bacterium
GGAGCCGCCAGAGTCGCCGGAGCCGTGGGGATCACCGGAGGCGCCCGCGTCGACGTCCCCCGGATCGATGCCGTTCGGGATGACCCGGATCTTGTCGCCGGGAAGCTGAAACTGGCCGCTAAGCTCGGACTCCATGTAGCCGCTGCAGCAGATGACCCGCCAGGCCTCGTACGTCAGCCACCACTCGATCTCGCTGATATACCGCTGCCAGGGGTTGTGGATGCCGTGGTGACGGCCGGCCTCCGTGGCGTGGATGGTGGCGACGAGGGGCACCCGGTAGGCGTGCTTCGCGGCCCTGGCGGCGAAGGCGACCAGCCAGTCGTGGGCGTGAACGATATCGAAAGGCGGTGAGGCGGCCGGGCCGGCGCCGCCGTCACCCGCCATCGCGAGCCCCATGACGGCCTCGATGAGACCGTAATTGAGCTGGTGAACCCAGTGGAGGAAGTCGAGAGGTGAAAGGGCGTAGGCCGTCCTCCGGGTGACCCGGAGCACCCCGTCACCCACCCGGCTCTCTTCCGAATCGGGGGCGCCGTGGCCGCCCTGGGTCACCACGTCGACCAAGTGCCCGCGCCGGGCAAGTTCCGCGACCAGGTACCTGACGTGCCTGGCCAACCCGCCTACGCTCACGGGCGGGTATTCCCATGTGAGAACGAGAACCCTCAATGGACTTCCTCCTTCTGGCCTCGCGTGTCGCGGACGCGCGTCTCTTCGTGTGCCCATGCGGCGTGGCCGTCATCCGCCGGGACAGGCCTGACGTCGAGCACTTCCTCCACGTAGGCCCGCAGGACCTCGGACACGCTCCAAGCCTGGGCGACGCAGCCGCCGGGCAGGTGCGGGAAGTCACCATCGAACACCTCGGAGATGTAGCCGATGCCCGCCTCGCGGAGATGCCGTTCGAAAGGCCGGAGCATCCTGGCCGCCATGAGGCGGCTTTCCTCCGAGCGGCCGTGGGCCCGCCGCAGGGCGGTGACAAGCGGTCCCATGAGCCACGGCCAGACCGTCCCCTGATGGTAGGCGCCGTCGCGCTCGGCCGGACCGCCCCGGTACAGACCGCGGTAGGCGGGGTCGGACCTCGCAAGGGTCCGAAGGCCGTAGGTGGTGTAGAGCTCCTTCACGCAGACCTCCACCACTTGCCGCCAGCGGCTTTCCGCGAGGACAGGGTACGGTAGGGCGACGGCCAGGAGCTGGTTGGGGCGAACCGACGCGTCCGGAGCGCGGCCAGTGTCCGGGTCGTGAACGACGTCGTACAGGTAACCGTCCTCCTCGTTCCAGAAGCGGGCGTTGAAGGACCGTCTCGCAAGGGCCGCGAGGTCGAGCCAGGTCCGGCCTCCAGAGGACTCCCCGGCGTCGCCGGGTCCGCTGCCCGTCCCGTCCAGTTCGGCCAGGAACCGTAGCGCGTTGTACCACAAAGCCTGTATCTCCACCGGGTAGCCGTCCCTCGGAGTGACGACCCAGTCCCCCAACTTGGCGTCCATCCAGGTGACGGCCACGCCCGGCTCCCCGACGCGCACCAACCCGTCGGACCCCGCCTTTATCCCGTAGCTTGTCCCCCGGAGGTAACTCCGGGCGATGTCCCTCATAGGGCCGGCGAGATGGGTCTTGACGCGGGCAAGCTCGCCGGTGTGGGCGAGATAGGCCTGGGTGGCCGCGAACAGCCACAAGGACGCGTCGGCGGTGTTGTAGTCGGGCTCCGCGGCCTGGTCGGGGAAGCGGTTCGGGATGAGGCCGTTCCGCGCGAAGGCGGCATAGTCGGCCAGCACCCGGAAGGCTTCCTCATACCGTCCGGTCACGAGAAGCAGGCCGGGAAGGGCGATGAGCGTGTCGCGCCCCCAATCCTCGAACCAGGGGTACCCGGCGATAATGGTCGTGCGGCGGCCGGCGTCGCTCCGGCCGCCGCCGCGGACGGCGACGAAAGCGTCCGTCGCCCGGACTAGGCGGGCGAAGAAGGCCGACGCTTCGGGGGCCAGCGGGTCGGCGAGTCCGGCGGAGGACGCGTCCCGTCTCTCGGCCGGGAGCCCCGCCGGCCCGCTCAACTTCACCGGGCGCCCGGCGGCCCTCGCCGAGCGCTCGACGGCCCGGCGGGCTCCGGCCACGATGTCTCGCAGGCGCCTCTCCTCGTTGTCGTGCCAGGCCAGGGCGATGCCGACCCTGAAGTCGGCGGATCGTAGTGAGCCGGCGTGCTCATCATCGTCGCTCAGGGCGGCCGTGAAGGCCACCCGGTCTCCGGCCGCGAGGCCGCTGAATTCGAGGAAGCCAGGGGAGTAGAGGTCCTCCACGTGGTCGAGGCCGCGACGCCGCTCTTCGAGGTAGTCGACCCCCTTTAGCCAGAACCCGCCCGGAGACCAGAACCCCGGGTCGTGGCGCAAGACGAGGACTGGACTCGCGTCGTGGGACCTCACTGTCACCCAGCCCGGGCCGGACTCGGTCCGGAAAGGCCAATCGTTGGCCCGCGCGAGGTGGTGGTAGAAGCGGAAGGTGACGAGGGGCCTCAGACGCAGGCTGAGCCGGGTCTCGCGCGGGCCGCTGAAGTGGTAGAGGACGACGATCCGGTTCTCCCCCCGAGGCATGGACATGGCGCGCTCGATGAAGAAACCCTTGAGGTAGTAGGTGAAGACGGGCAGGGGCTCGAGGGCGAACCCCTGGAGGTGCCTGTAGCCGCGCGGGGTCAGAATAGGTTCGCGCTCGGGTTGGTCCCCTCCGGCAAAACGGTGAGTGGTGAGGGGGTAGGTCTCCCCCTCCAGGCGCACCTCCTCCTCAAGCTTGGAAAGGACGACGAACCGCCCGCCGTAGCGGAGGACCTGGGCCACCAGCCAGCCATGGTACCGGCGCGTGTTGAGGCCCCCGACGGTCGAGGACGCGAAGCCCCCCATGCCGTTCGTGAGGAGCCACTCGCGCCCCACGGTCGCCTCTTCGAGCCCGAGTTCGTGCCGGCCGAGGTACATCGTGCTTTAGCCTTGGCCGCGCGCGGGGGCGAGTATTCGATGTGTCGGTTATAAGAGGGAAGGCCAGGCACCGGAGGAAAGGACGCGAGGGACATTGAATGCTGGGGAACCGCGGCGGGCCGGCTAGGTCATAGCCGCCGGCGAGCCCGCGCGTGTGCCGAGAAGGTGTCCCCCCGCGAGGTGGACGAGGCCTTGCTGGAGCATCCGGCGGTGGCCCAGGCCGCGGCCTTCGCCGTCCCATCCGCGGCCCTCGGCGAAGACGCCTCGGCGCGGCCTGAGCAAGAGCGGTCCTCACGTCTCGACGCGCTCCTCGAGTCGGAAGCCCTGCGGCCGTTCGACCTCTCGCGGGACTCGATGCTCCGGGCCGTCCTCGTCCGCCTGGCCGAAGAGGACAGTGTTCTCATGGTGGTCATTCACCACGTCGCCTCCGACGGATGGTCCCGGGACATCTTCTACCGGGAGCTGGCCGCGCTCTACGACGCTCTCTCCGGGACTCCGGATTCGTCCGGGGAGCAGGCCGCCGCGGCGGAGGAGCACGTGAGTGCCGGGTGGGCTCTACATCGGCGGTCCGGGCCCGGCTCTCGGCTATCACGGAAGGCCCGACCTGACCGAGCGAAGCTTCCTCCCGGACCCGTTTCGCGGTGATTCCGGGGCCCGCCTCTGCCGGACGGGCGACAAGGCCCGGTACCTCCCTGACGGGAACCTTGAGTTCCTGGGTCGGGCGGACAACCAGATCAAGCTACGCGGTTTCCGCATCGAACTCGGTGAGGTGGAGGCCGTTCTGAACGCTCACCCCGTTCGCACCAAGTGCTTCTCCGCGAGCTGAAAGCCTTGAAGACATAGTCGTCGGCTCACCCGTGGTCGGGCGAACGCGTCCCGAGACGGAGGGGCTGATCGGGTTCTTCGTCAACACTCTAGCCCTGAGGACCGGCCTCGTACTTTCTGGGCGGGCACTGTTTCGGCGGTCTCATCGCCTACGAGATGGCAAGACTGCTCCGGGAGCAAGGCGAGGACATCGCCCTCCTAGCCCTGCGCGACACGCCCAGGCCGGGGCCGGGGGCGGGAACCTCCAGGCCCTCCCCCTCGGGGACAAGCTGGCCTACCTCCGTGAGCGGGTCTCTAGCCTCGCGCGGAGACTCGGGCGCCTGACCGGGCCCAAGAGCTTGAGCTAGGGGCTTGAGGTATACCTGCTCGTGATGGGCAGCCGGCGGTCCCGGCCGAAGGCCCTCGGGGTGACCTTGATACCTGGCGGGGCCTGACGCCGCTTGTGCTCCGCCCTGTCCACGAGCCGGGCCACGTAGCTCACTGTCTCCTCGGAGTACCCCATGGCCACTATCTCCGCGACGCTGCGGTCCTCCTCCACGTAGGCCTGGAGGATGGGGTCCAGGACGTCGTAGGGCGGTAGGGTATCCGTATCCCTCTGGTCGGGCTTGAGCTCCGCGGAGGGCGCCTTCGTCAGGACGCTCCCGGGGATGACCTCGGACCGCCTGTTCCTGGCCTCGGCCACTCTGTAGACCATGGTCTTGGGGACGTCCTTGATGGGCGAGAGGGCCCCGGTCGTGTCCGCCCCGTAGAGCGTGGCGTAACCGGTGGCCACCTCGCTCTTGTTGCCCGCGGTCAGGGCCAGGCAGTGGAGCTTGTTGCAGAAAGCCATGATGATGTTGCCCCTGATACGGGCCTGGAGGTTCTCCTCCGTAATGCCCGGCTCCGTCCCCCGGAAGGGTCCCTCCAGCATCGTTAGGAAGGCCTGGAAGGCCGGCTCGATGGGAATGGTGGTCAACCGGATGCCGAGCCGAGCGGCGAGGTCCAGGGCATCAGTGACGCTCCCTTCCGAGGAATACCGGGAAGGCATCGAGAGGCCGAGGACGTTCTCGGGACCCAGGGCGTCCGTAGCGATGGCGGCCACCAGGCTGGAGTCGATGCCTCCTGAAAGCCCGATGACCACCTTCTCAAAACCGTTCTTCCGGACGTAATCTCGCGTTCCCAGGACGAGGGCGGCGTACACCTCGTCCTCACCCGTGAGGAGCGGCCGGTCCTCGCGCGGCGGTAGGGGCGGCTTCGGGGGGGTCGTACCCCCCGGTTGACGGAGGATGACCCGCCGGGTCGGCACGTCGTCCCTGACCCCGAACACCTCGTCTTTCCGGCCGCGCGGGTCGTGGAGGCGACCGCGGAACACCGAATCGACGTCCAGGTCGACCACGAGCAGGTCTTCGTCGAACTGGCGGCCCCGGGTCAGCAGGCGCCCGCCCTGGTCGAAGACCAAGCTGGCCCCGTCGAAGACGAGTTCGTCCTGGCCCCCTACGGCGTTGACGTAGCACACCAGGACCTCGTTATCGAAAGCCCGGGTGGAAAGCATTCTCTCACGCTGCCCTCTCTTGCCGGCGTGATAGGGGGAGGCGTTGATGTTAACCAGGACCTGAGCCCCCGCCTTGGCCTGGTACGAGGCCGGGCCCACCGGGTACCAGATGTCCTCGCAGATGCTGACACCGATTGTGACGTCCCCGATGACAAACACCGGCTGCTCGCGACCGGGGTGGAAGTACCGGTCCTCGTCGAAGACGCCGTAGTTGGGGAGGTAGACCTTCCGGTAGACGCCCGCGAGGGAACCGTCGTGAAAGACCGCGGCGGCGTTGTAGATGTCGTGGTCCCGGTCCACGAACCCGACCACGGCCGTCAGGCCCTTGGTCTCAGGGGCCAGGGCCCGGACCACCGCCAGGTTGTCGGCGATGAAGGCCGGCTTGAGCAGGAGATCCTCGGGCGGATAGCCGGTGACCGCCAACTCGGGGAAGGCGACGAGGTCCGCTCCCGCCCGCCGGGCCGTCTCCATGTAGTCGATAATCCTCCGGGCGTTGCCTTCCAAGTCGCCGACTGTGGGGTTCATCTGTGCCAGAGCAACCCGGAACAAGCTGATTCCCGCCCCCATCCCCTACCCGAGCCGCCGGCCTTCGATACAGAGCTCAGCGGCCCGAACGACGGTTCGCGCGCCCTCGATGGCCCGCCTGGCGTGCTTCTCTCGATACTCTGTGGTCGGTATGAAGTCAGGAGCTCCGTAGAGCGCGAACTCCCCCTCCTTACGGAGTTCCTTCGAGATACGCGCCAGCCCACGTCGTGAATCTTGGGAGCCTCGATGGCGACATGCCACAGGATACCCTTCGGGCTATCTCGACAGCCTCTTGGGCTTCCCGGACGGCGTCGGAGTAGTCGCCCTCGCTCAGGTAGAGATCCAAGGCCTTCAGCCTGACTCTGGCCTTGGCGAGGTAGCTTCGTGCCAGGTCATCGGGTGCCGGCTGCTCGCCCTCCCCGCCTGGCATCGGCCTCAGCCGCCAGTGCGGGACTCCGCCGTCACAGACCCTCTCGGCGCCCGTGCGCTCGAGCCGCTCCCTTAGGTTTCGAACGTGGCGCTCAAGGAACCCCTGCCTGTCAACGAGCACCCGCGCCTCCGAGGCCGTGTCCACGAACGGCAGACCGCCGCCGGTGAGCTCCTCGGGCGTCCTGAGGATGGGCGAGAGACAAGTAGTAACCCCGCGACCCACGGCATCCCGAAGAGCCGTCTCGAGCCGAGCTTCCACGCGGCCGAACTCCTCGACTCTTGCGGGGTGAGTGTCCGGAAGACTGTCCGCGACAATCATGAGGTTTATGTCGGAATCGGGCCGGGGCGTGTCCCGGCCCACCGGACCGAAGACGGCGAGGCTCACAAGGCGCTCGCCGTAGACCTCTCGGCAGGCCTCGACCAGGGCGTCCAGGAGAGCATCAAACACCGCCCGGTACGCCCGCCGCCTGGAGGGTCTGTCACTGGCCATCAGGGCTATCACCCAGACAATAATACCACCGGCCCGGGGTCGTAACCTTTCCGGTGGATCACGCGGGCAGGGGCAGACAACGCCGGCGTCTGGACGCACGGCAGGGTATGAGTGGGGCTGGCGACGAAAGGATCGTCGGGGAAACCTTCGCCGGAAAGTCATAGAGAGGAGCTGGCCCCAGATGGACGGCGCCAAAGTGGAAAGAGGAAGACAAGGCCCCATCGGGCGGGCCGGGGAGATCACTCTTGAGCGCATCAACATCGTCGATGAGGACGGCAAGACCCGGCTCGTCATCTCCGACTCGTCGCGATCGCCCGACCCCGTCGTCGGGGGCAGGACGTTACCCGAAACGGACCGCGGGCGCCTGGGCTCATCTTCTACAACGGCGAGGGGGACGAGTCGAGGATGGACCCGAGAAGGTCGCCGCGACGAGGGAGTTGATGGCCAGCGCGCCGCCGGGGACCTTCGGGACGCCGCGCATGTTCATAGACCGCGGCGCCGGCGGGGAAGCCGAGGTCGTCCTGGCGGACAGCAAGGGGCGCGACCGTATCCGGCTCAAGGTCGATGCCGGCGACGTCCCGAGCCTGGAGTTCCTAGACGAAGAAGGCAAGACCGTCTACAGGCTGCCGCCGGAAGCGCCCGGTCCAAGGGGGGATTAGCAGGTCCAAGGGGGGAGGCTAACCGGACTCCTCCCTGTCCGAGGGCCCCTCGAGGAAGGGAGTGGCAACGCCGGCGGCTGAATCCCGCCAGGCCGGGGCTCGGGAGCCAAGGAATTCCAATGCTTGGGGCAGAAGAAATCCTGGCGGGTGCAAGTGGGTCCAGGGCGCAGGTTGCGTGGCTTGGCCACTAGCCGGACTTGGAGGGATCCCCGTGCGGGCCGCTGGAGCGTTACGGGTGGTGGGTTTGGGTCTGGCGCTAGCGGTCACTCTTGCCACCTCGACGGCGGGATGCCCGCGCCAGCCCGGCGGACAGGAGCCCGCGGTAAACCCGCCCGGTGGCCCCGGGACGGAGCCGGCGCAGGAGTACACGGTGGCCGTCCTCTCCGGCCAGCCCGGGGCCGATGTCGAGGTCGACGGGCAACGGGCCGGCATGACGCCGCTATGGGACCTGAGGCTTGGAGGCGCGGCGCGAAGAGTGACCGTGCGGTCGGGAACTGCTGTCTGGGAGGAGCTGCTGCCAGCCTCCTCATCTGTTCCGCATGGTCTCTTTGTGGACAATACCTCGGGAAGGTCGCCCACCCCGACCTTCCGGACCTTCGACGTGTCCGGTCCTGACGGCGCGGCGATCTACGTCAACGGAGTGAAGGTCGGCGAGGCGCCCCTGACCGTCCACGTAGCCGCGGAGAACCCGTTCACCCTCGTCGCTTGGTTGCCCGGCTACCTGCCCAACCGTCAGTATGTCAATCCGGCGGTAACAACACCGTCCCACTCCTTCTCTCTTGACGTTCCGCAGGACGGGCAACTCGGACCGGGCCCGCCCGTCGACCTGGCGTTGCCCCCGCTCGAACGGGTCACGGCCGGGCATGCCGTCATCGGCCCGGTGACCGGGGCGAACCCGGTCGTCTCACCCGAAGGGCGATTGGCTTTCGTGGTCGCCGAGGGCGGGATGGAGACAATCGTGGCCTACGGCCTCTCCTCAGGTCCCGGCGGGGCATCCGGACCGCGGGCTCTCGCCTCCTGCCGTTGCCGCGACTTGGCCACCGGCTCGTACGGGGAAAGGTGGAGCGAGTCCCTGGGTCTCGTGGGCTTGCGGCGGGACAGCCTCCTTTTCCTGGCCCCGGGTCCGGACCCCGGGAACGAGGACGCTCCCGGGCTCATCGGGACAGGGCTCTGGGAAGTCCAGGCAGGCGGCGAGACAGCGGGGCACCTGGACTTAGTCGCCTGGTTCCCGACCTGGTCCCTCGCGGACCAGGTCGAGGAGGCCTGGATCACCGCCGACGGCAAGGCCGCCGTCGTCAACTACCGGGCCCCAGGAACGGGGTGGAACTATGTCCACGTCATCGATCTCGCCACGCGGACCCGAGTCGTCCACCAGGTCAGCTTCCCCTACTATCACCCGGGCGGCTGCACTGTCTCCTCGGTCTCACCCGATGGGTGGGCGGTCGCCTACCTTCCTAGTTGTGGGCCGATCGCCGGGGAGTTGCGCCTCCTCGACCTCAGGCAGGGGCAAACCAGGGTCCTCCTCGACACCACGGGCCAGGACCTCATCGGTTGGCTCTCCTGGAGCCCGGACGGGCAGTTCATCTCGGCGGCCTGCGGCAACGGCCGGGACGACTCCTGGGTCGCTCACGGCGAGGACGCCTCGGTTCTGTTCCCCAGTCATTTCGTAGTGGTCGATGGAGAGGGTAACGAAGTGGCCGACATCCGCGTGCCCGGCCACATGCTGTTGCCATCCCTCGCCTGGTCGGCCGACGGCAGCCGGGTCGGGGTCTGGACGGCCGAAGTGGTTGAGAACCAGGACACGCCCGTTCACGAAGAGGCATGGGACGTGCGCCGCACAGGCGTCTACGCCGGCCCGCTGGGCGGAACCCTAATCAGCCTCACCCCGGAGGGCGAGGACCTGGAGCCGTTTCACTGGCTTGGGTTCCTGGACGACTGGGCCGTTCTCGGCGGCTCGCCCGGCGGGGAAGCCGTGACCTTGCTCCTGTCCGCCGGCGGAAGGCGGGTCGACATCAGAGGCTACACTCCAGCAGGCAGCTTTACCGGAGGGACGATGGACTACGCGGCGATCTATGCCGAGCGGGGCCTGGTCCTCGTCCCCGCGGGTCCGGACGGCGGCGACGTAGCTATCCTGGCGCCGGACGGGACGCTCACACCGATCGCCGCCATCGGTAGTCGCCCGTGGCACGTCCTCCGTGAGGGTCGCCACTTCGTCTGTGTGACCGGGGACAGCGAAACCGGTGAGGAGTGGGTGCATGTCATCGACCTCGACCAGACCGGTGATTAGGCCGCGCTGCCGGCAAGCTGACAGCTACCGTTCCTCCACGAACCCCCACAACCCCTCCGCCTTCACAGGCTTGAAGCGGGCGGTGAAGAACCTGAGTTGCGGCGGCTCGTAGACCATCTTGAGGCCCCCGATGCCCTCCCGCCCCTCGTAGAGGGCGATGACCGAGTCGGCCACCACGTCCATGTGGCTGTTGGTGTAGACCCGGCGCGGGATGGTCAGCCGCACGAGCTCCAGCTTGGGGAAGCGCTCCTTGCCGTCCTTGCCGCGCCCGGCCGAGACGTTGCCGCGCTCCATCCCGCGGACCCCGCTGTCCACATAGAGCGCGGCGGCGAGGGCCTGGGCCGGGTACTCGCTCTGCGGGATGTGATCGAGAAAGGCCCGGGCGTCCAGGAACACGGCGTGGCCGCCGATGGGCCTCACGATGGGGACGCCGGCGCCCATCAGTTGCCGGCCGAGATAGCGCACCTGGCCGATGCGGAAGGCCATGTAGTCGTCGTCCACCATCTCGTAGATGCCGCGGGCCATGGCTTCCATGTCGCGCCCGGCCAAGCCGCCGTAGGTCGGCATCCCCTCGAAGACCACGACCATCTGGGTGAGTTTTTCGTAGACCTCGCGCTCGTTGGTGGCCGCGAAGCCGCCGATGTTGACGAGATTGTCCTTCTTGCCGCTCATGGTGCAGCCGTCGCCGTAGGACATCATCTCGCGGACGATGCTCCGGATGGGCGTGTCCTGATAGCCGGGTTCGCGTTCCTTGATGAAGTAGGCGTTCTCGGCGAGCCGGGTGGCGTCGAACATGATGCGGATGGGCCTGCCGTCACTCCGGGGATACCGATCGCAGAGCTCCCTCAGGGCCCGGAGGTTGGCCAGCGACACGGGCTGGCCCCCGGCCATGTTGACGGTCACCGCCACGCTCACGTAGGGGATGCGGTCGGGGCCGACCTTCTTTATGAGGGCCTCGAGCTTGTCCAGGTCCACGTTGCCCTTGAACGGGTGCTCCTTCCGGGGGTCGTGGGCCTCGTCGATGACCACGTCCACGAAGGTGCCGCCGGCTCGCTCCTGGTGCTCGCGAGTCGTCGTAAAGTACATGTTCCCGGGCACGTAGTCGCCGGGCTTGATGAGAATCTGCGAGATGAGGTGTTCGGCTCCGCGTCCCTGGTGGGTCGGGCACATGTACTTGAACCCGTAAACCTCCTCGACCGCGTCCCAGAGATTACGCCAGTTCCTCGAGCCCGCGTAGGCCTCGTCGCCCAGCATCATGCCGGCCCACTGGTTGTCGCTCATGGCGGAGGTCCCGCTGTCGGTCAGGAGGTCGATGTAGACCTTCTCGGAGTCGATGAGGAAGGTGTTGAGTCCCGCCGTCCACGCCTCGGCCTCCCTCTCGGGCCGCGACGTCATCTTGATGGGCTCGACCATCTTAATCTTGTAAGGCTCGGCCATCCGGCGTTCTCGCCGCACTACTTGCGCCCCCCTGTTAATGGACCGCTAGAGCCCGGTCCTAGTGAGCTACCGGCCTGAACCGCGCGGTGAAGTGCCTGAGCACCGGCGGCTCGCTCTCGAACTCGAGACCCCGCACCTTATTCCGGTGGTCCATCACCCTACGGCACGTCTCGACCACCACGTCGAGGTGCTGGCGGGTGTAGACCCTCCTGGGAATGGCGAGCCTGACCAGCTCGAGCTTGGGATACCGGTTCTCCCCGGTCTTCGGATCCCTCCCGGCGAGGACCACCCCAATCTCCACCCCCCTCACCCCTCCCTCGACGTAGAGGTCTACCGCGAGGGCCTGCCCCGGCAACTCCTCCCGCCGGAGCCCGGGCAGAAAGCGGAGAGCATCCAGGTAGACGGCGTGGCCCCCCACCGGCTCCACAAT
>QZJP01000085.1 GCA_003599345.1 Bacillota bacterium
CTTTGTGAGCAAGCCCGGTTCACCCCCACGCGCGTGGGGACGACTCTGCTGCGGCTCCGCTCAGGACGTACGAATCCGGTTCACCCCCACGCGCGTGGGGACGACGACCGCTTCGGGTTAGAAATCGAGGACGCGAACGGTTCACCCCCACGCGCGTGGGGACGACAGGCGCTTGCCTGTCCAGGCGCGCGCCCACCACGGTTCACCCCCACGCGCGTGGGGACGACGCAGGATGATTGCCCGTGGTGTCGGGTCTGTACGGTTCACCCCCACGCGCGTGGGGACGACTAAAGCAGGTCGTTGCCGGCGGGTTGTACGGTCGGTTCACCCCCACGCGCGTGGGGACGACGACCCGCGCGTCTTCGAGAACTACTCCATCGTCGGTTCACCCCCACGCGCGTGGGGACGACTTCGTTTATGACCCGGAGACGGGTTCCCACTACGGTTCACCCCCACGCGCGTGGGGACGACCGCTTGCCGCGCTCCCTTCTTGCGGCGGCAGCCGGTTCACCCCCACGCGCGTGGGGACGACGCCTGCCGCGCAGCCCGGGTCGCCTCCGTGCTCGGTTCACCCCCACGCGCGTGGGGACGACGCGACACCTCCTAGAAGTCGAGTCACATTACCCGGTTCACCCCCACGCGCGTGGGGACGACAGGACCGCGCGATCGGGTGCTTCTTTGCTTCACGGTTCACCCCCACGCGCGTGGGGACGACCGCCGCGCTCGATGCGCACGGGCTGGGGCGACCGGTTCACCCCCACGCGCGTGGGGACGACAGGGTGAACTGGCAAGAGGTCGCCGACGCCCTCGGTTCACCCCCACGCGCGTGGGGACGACGCCGAACACCTCGCGCACCGCCTGGTCGGCCCCGGTTCACCCCCACGCGCGTGGGGACGACACTTCCGTGCCTGCAGGTTTAGGGAAGTCTCACCAGAGTGAGGCCCTCGAAGTCCTCGAGGATGCGTTGGGTTGCCCCCCAGAAGCGACAGGAGTAGCCCTGCTCCGAGGAGGCACTGTGTATGAGGATGCAGGCTCCGCCCTTGGAGCTCTGGCACGCCTTTTCCCAAAGCTTATCCCGAACCAAGGCCGGAAGATCACCGACGAAGACACCGGCCTTGGGCTCAATCATCCACCTCGTGATCTCCCCTCTCAGGCTTTGCGGCACGCGCTCGAGGATCAGAACCATCACCCGCGGCAGCCTCCTCTCCGCCGAAGTTCACTCCGCCGGGTAGAGTATGGTCAGGCTCCCATAACCCTCCGGGGGAGAAGATGCCGTCGTCCACACTAGCCTCGTTCCCCGGGTTATCGTCAATACCAAGGACTTCCTGAACGGCGGGGATGACGCGCGCTAGAATTCGGCTGTCGTAGAAGGCGTCGCGGCAAGCTCGTCTGACACGGCTTTCCAGGCCGGCAGAGGTATCCGCTGCCTCACGAAAGGCAACCGGCACCGCAATCTCCGTCTTAAAGAGGTCGGCCACGTCGTAGACGAAGGAAAGCATCTTTCCCGTATGAATGAAGCCCAGCGCGGGCGAGTACCCAGCCGATACAATGGCCGCGTGGCAGATACCGTAGAGGCAGCTGTTGGCCGCCGAAAGGGCCCGGTTCACGGGATCGGCTCTTGCCCAAGCCGAGCGGTCATAGGACCGCCTCTCCCACTTGACTCCGTACTCTCGGCTGGCAGCCTGATAGGCCCGCCTGACCCGGATACCTTCCATGCCGCGAACTTGTCTGAGGCTGAGCCCCGGGTCGAGCCTCTCATCAAAGCGAAACTGGTAGAGCCGGAAAACCACCTCAAGGTGCAGTTCGGGCGACGCCCAAAGGCGCGCTTGGTGGAGTAGGTTGCGGGCACTTCTCGTTTCGCCCATGCCCTGAGCATAGAAGCGGACTCCCTCTTCGCCGCTCCAGGCCACCAAACACCCGTTGTCAGCAAGGGTCCGCACCGCGGCATGGGTCACCAGGGTCCCGGGACCCAGCATAAGCAGCCCCAATGTAGCGCACGGAACCGGCACACGGCCTCGCGCGTCTTCCAGGACAATCGCCTTCTGGTCCTGATCAACCCGGCAGTGCTCTACATACAGGTAACTCCAGCCATCCCGCACCTTCGGAAGCTCGTGGAGATCACGCATGGCGGAAACGCGCTCACCCCCCCATTTGATCCAAAACCCCCACAGGCGTGGGGAGCAGCGCGCGCTCAACCACCCAAACCCCTAATAGCCGGTTCACCCCCACGCGCGTGGGGAAGGGAGCCTTACTACCCGCGCGCCACCGAGAGTAGCCCGCATCCGTAGGCCTTGGCCGGGCCTATTCCACGACCGAGAGCCCGCAGGAACGACGTCTTGTCGATAACCTGGAGCCGCCCTTCAAAAAGCACCGAGTCGACGGTTACCTTCTGGCTGCCACGGACGCCAGTGCCCCTGCGCCCGGCTGCGGGGATAGCAGCCACGTCTGGCAGACCCGGGTTCTGAGCCACGTCCACTAGGCGGAAGCCGGACTCCGCCGCCTTCCGTTCGAGCCACCGCAGGGCAGCGTCGGGGTCGGTCAGCGGCACGCGGCGGCCGTTCCGCCGAATCCCATCGGGTCCGGTCTTCGTATCTACCTTCTTGGTCGCGTTGGCTCTCAGCCTGAACCGGAGCAAGGACCCGGGCTGGATGCTCTCATAAATCTGGTCAACCCGCTTCACGCCCAGACTCCCGCGGCAGTCAAGGAGATAGCCGGGCTCTAGGTAGCTCCAGTTGGGCTGGACAAGGGACTGGACAATCAGCGGCACTCCAGGTGAGCGCGGCTCGAGCTCTATCCTGTACAGGAGACCCATTTCCGCGCGGGCGGTGCGAGGGCCCTGGGCCGAGGGAAAGGCGGACATGAGGGTCCTGTGCAGGCTCTGCAGGTCGCCCAGGTCCCTCCGAACAGCCCGGTTCTTCGGGTTGAGGATCAGCCGCGACAGGTACATCTTGTCAGTCCCCCCTTATGCGCTCAGGAGATATATCTACCGTCCGTGTAACCACGGCCCGGGTGCCGAAGCGCCGTTCGGCGAATGATAGGGGAACGTCATGCCTGATGTCCCCACCGCCGCCGCCCGCTTCCGGAAATAGGGTCGCATCGGCCACCACAGTGAGCTTCAGCCCGTCGCGACGGGCTCGGATCGCCTCGCCCCGGTTGCGCGCCGTCCAAGGGTAGTCGGTTAACGCTTCTGCCAAGGAGCGCTCGGTCAGCCCGTCATCGAGGAAAGCCGGGCACGACGGCACAAACGACTTGCGCCCGAGGTAGATCGGCCATACGGGGCTTTTCAGGGCGGCAGCCAGGCACTCCAAGAGAGACAAGTCGCCGTCCAGCCCGGCAAGGAAACTAGCATCGGCCAAGTAGTAGCGGTTCGAGACAACGGGCGTGGACGACCGCCCGTCGGCGCGGATGACTCCGTAGCGCTCACCCTTGTGGTGGGAACCACCAGCGGTATGATAGTCCCGCTCGACTCGCCCCGGGCGGTCGACCCGCACCGCGAAGCCAAGCGAGGCCAATGATTCCAGAGAGGGCCAACGCGCGGCGTCGGCTTCCGACTCCTCCCGAGGCTTACCCAGGGCGGCGCACAAGAGCCCAATCACTCCGGACTTGGACGGCTCCAGGCCGGTCTCACGCATGGTGAAGCGGCTTTGGGTGCCCCATGACTGCATGGGACCCTCGAGTCGAAACAAGAGTGAAGCCATGACTACACCTTCTCAGGGAAAGCGGCGCCTACCGCCCGCTGGACCAGTTCCGCCAGCGTGGCCACCCGGCAGTCCTCGAAAGCCTTCCCACCGTCATCCGTGACCACCACCGCCGCTTCGGTCACAATATCCTGGCAGGCGTAGGCCTCCCTAAGCTTGGCCCGGTAGGCGTCGAGTTTCAAGACCGACCGCTCAATCAAGTCGACGTTGCCCGAGGGCTGAACGGGGCGCACGAAGGCGTTGGCCAAAGACCACGGCCACCGCCCGTCGCTTCGAATCACCACGTAAACGAGAGACGGCGGGTTCTGCGCCGCCATGGAGTGCTGTTTCCCGGTGGGCATGGCATGAACTAGGCCCTTAAGGAAGGCCTCTACCGTACGCTTGGCCAATTCGGTGTCGCCGGAGAGGTTCTTCACGAGCTGTTCGACATCCACGTTGGCGTAACGGTAGAAGCAGGCGGAGTTGAACTCCACGGTCCCCATCATGTCCGCGCCGGCGGTGTCTTCCGGGCGGAGATCGTCAACCGCCGTGTAGAAATCGAACTCCATGTTCACCTGGTGGGTCGAGATGGCATGGGCCACTTGAGACGCGGCGTCGACGTTCCTGTCGGGCAGATCGGCAATCATCCGGCCAAAGAGGGCCAAGTCGGCCGCCTTTCCCCCATCTAGCGTTGAGACGAGCTGGTCGTGCAGGTCGGCCACTGCATCCCGCGAGGCCTTCTTGAACGACTTGGCATCGGTCGGCCCGTCTTTCGCCGGAGCCACCTTTACGAGCGCATCCCAGTTCTTCTGGCAGACTTCCGCCAGATTCCCGATCTCCCGCTCTCCCAGAAACAGCAGATACTGAGTCTTGTGGTCCTGTTCCGTCTTCGCCGGGAGCCCGTTGATTGCCGCGAGAGCGACGGCCCGGGCCTGTTCGGGGTCGCGGCCCAGAGCTACGAGCCGGGAAGAAACCTCGTCGACCAGGCGTTTCGTCCGGACCGACAGCTCTTCTGGAGCAAGCAGGCGCTCCTTCCGGAACTGGTCGCGAACGGCCCGCTTGATAGCCTGACTCGAGATCCGGGCTCGCCGGTACCCCCCGAATTGGCAGTCCTTGGGGGCGTTGGTGTCGTCCCGGTTGAGGTTTGACGGGGCGAAGTTCTGTAGGATGTGAACCTCAACGAACATCAGTCTTCAACCTCCTTCTGATCGGAGTTAGCCCGGGAGCCACCGCCCCAAAAGGCGCGGGCCCAGCGCCGCTGGACCTCCCGGGTTTCCCTGTCCCAGCACTCCAGATCGGCTAGGAGCTGGGTCCAGTTGATTGCCACTCCTCGCGAGCGCAGCAGCCCGACGGCCTGGCGCAGGGCTTGGGGTAAATCCTCGCTTCGGGTGTCTAGTAGGGTCACGAAACGCCGCTCAACCGCAGCCTCCGCGTCGCGGTCGACCGCTACCAGTCGAGCGAACGAGGCCCCGAGATTGCTCGGGCTGGCTGGCTCATCGTCGTCGTGCCAGCACAGGGGGTGCCAGGCGAGAAGAGCGGCGACCGTGTAGTAGGGAACCTTCTTTGAGGCCTCGGTTGACGGTGACAACCATGGCTCTACGTACGGGTACATCTCAGCCACCGTCCCGGCCGGCTTGCCGAGTCCCCGTCGAAGCGCCGCCGCCGCCGCGCGTTGTCGCGGCGCACGTGTACCGCCGTCAGGCGCTGTCCCGGCGCCCACGATGTCTTCCAGGAAGCTCACGAACGCCCGTTCCCCTTCTTTGGGCCGATTCATGACACCGCTCCTTCCTCCTTCCACCTTCTTGTGACTCGGACTAGCCCAGAGCGGAAGGTCCGCTCAGCACGCACTATCGCCTTGAGAGCTCTCGCTGAAGTCCCCGCCTCAGCCGAGAAGGCATGGAAGGCGGCTCGGGCAGCGCGGTCGATGTCCTCGAGCCAGCGGTCCATTGCTTCGTCCGGCCCGTCGGGGAGATTACTGACCAACTGCGGGAACGAGCCTCCAAGGACGGCCCAGAACGTTCGCTCAAGCCCGAAATGCCGGCTCAGCCTCTTCTGGTCATCGGGGTGAGCCTGGCGGCCGCCAATGTCGTCCTCTGAGGCTAGAAGGCAGGCGCAAAGGTCGCGGGCTGCGGCCCGCAGAACTCCTCCCACTTCTTCCGCCAGCCCGATAGCCTGTCCCACGTTCTCGGATAGACTAGGGTCGTCGAGAATGTCTAACGGTAGTGGTAGGGTCTCTTGTCGCCACAGCAGTACGGACGCGGCCTTACCGGGATCGGTGGCCATCCCGTACGCCCCGAAGCGGTATCGATCCCTTATCGGCATACCCTTCCTTTTTGCACGCCCGCGCGCCTGAGCGGCCCAGTCGAAGATGTACGGCCGTCCACTGCGAGAGCTTTCCTTCTCCCCAGGCGGACTCAGTTGAAACAGGCTATCGGCCTGCCTCCATAGGGCCTTCTCCGGCGATAGCGGGACTGGTACGCGACCGCGTTTCTCGTCGATCCGGTAGGCCTTGAACGGGTCGGTGAAGTCGCCTCCCAGCCGCAGATTCTGCTGGATGCGGCAGCCGGTGACGGCTGCCCCGTCGTCGCTGGCGATGAGGTTGATGCGCCGGCTCTGCCAGGTGAGGTAATCCAGGTACCCGGCCGGAATCGTCCCCTCCGCCCTTGGCGTGGGAGGCTCGTCCACTTCCCAGGCGGGGATATCGCCAGTCCCTCCGGCGTAATCCCGCAAGTTTAGAGCCAGGGTTTCGAAGAGGTTGGCCCTGTAGCCGTCGCCTCCAAGGATGAGGACGGATACCCCCCTGACCAGTGGTGCGTCGCTGAAGTAGAAGGGGGAGCTCTTCCCGAAACCGATGGCGAAACACTGCTGGGCCAGAAGGTAGCAGGCCGCCTCCCCGGGGGTCAGGGGCGTGGGGGCGTCTTCGCGGCTATGGTCGAAGAGCGTTGGGTTGTTCCCCGTCGCCGCTTCCTGGACGAGTTGCTCGGGCGGGTGCAAGACGGCACCCTCCATCGGTGGAACCTGGTAGAAGGGCCGTGTCGGGCCGAAGAGATCGAACCGGTCCCGCCATTCCGCGAAGTAGGAGTCTAGTGTCGAGCCGTCCCACCGCCCGTTCTTCCATAGCGCGGTCCACTCCGTCGTCCCCGGGGGTCCGAAGTTTCGGTGGAGTATGGCCAGGAGAAGACGGTGAACCGCAACAGTAACCAAGGGCGACGGGTGGGCCACAGAGACTAGTTCGTGGGAGAAAACAAGCACATCGCGGAGGTTCGCCTTCCGGGTCGTTCCGTCTGCGGTCTGAACCGGGATCCACGGCTGGTCAATCAGGTTAAAGGTATTCAACTCTCTCACCTCCTTCTTGGCGTCGCTATGGGTCTCCTGACGGCATCGGGGGTCACCGAGAGGCCCCGTCACCGGTGCTGGGTGATTTCAGCGCACGACGGTCACGCTTGCCCGCACCCCGCCGCGTAGACCCCGCATGTCCACGGCGACACGCAAACGGCCGCCCTGCGGGACCATAAGGCCTAGCGCGGCTTCTGCGGCCAACCCCCCGTAGAAGCGATGACCAGTCGCGGTCTTGTGTACGGCGTGGTCGGAGCTTATCGTCAGCCTCACGTTGGCCGCCTTCCCCTCCAAATCAACCTGCACGGTCTCCTCGCCATTTAGATAACCGATGTCATCCTGCATGAAGCTCAACCGTGATCCCTCCTCGCGGTCCGTGGCGCCTACCGAGGTGCAAGCATTGGATAGCCCGCCAGGACCTGGGACCAAGGTACCATTGAGCCCGGGCCGGTGTCAACGAAAACTCAAAAGTTATTAGGGGTTTAAGGGGCGCACCACGAGGCCCAGTTCAGGGTCGAGACACAGCCGCCACTCTCCCACACAAGCGCTCCCGCTTTCGTCTAAGAAGATTACCCGATGGTGCCTCACGTGCGGGGAAAGCCTCCACTGGGCCGGGCGGACACCTTCAGAAACTAGGCCGGGAACTGCCCCGCGGTGGGTGACGGTGATTGAGCGTTCGAGCAACCTCCTGGCCGCGTGGTTGTCCGGCTTCACACTAAGGTCTACGCGTTCCGTCAGGGCCCGGTCTAAGTAGGCTTCATCCTCGCGGCCGTAGAGAGCCACGACCCTTACCGACGGTCCGCCAATCCGGGTCAAGGCTTGGAGGGATACGTGCACATCCGGGTTGTCTTCCTCGACGGCCTTCAGCGGCAGGAATAACACTTCCGTCGTGATTGGCAGTCTGACGGCATTCTGCCGGCTGAGCTTGGAAAGCTCATAGGCGTCCGCGTGGGATGCCAACCGCGTTCGCTCGATTCTCCGCTGTAGAGCCGCCTCCAGGTCTTCGGTAGGCCACTTCGTACCGTACACCTCCTCCACCAGTCGCTCCACCTGGTCCGGAACGACGATCTCGCTGGATGTTCTCACGGCCAGCCAGGAACGCAGCAGGACGTACTCGTCATAGACCCAAGTCCAGCCGGCCGGAAAGCGGGGAACGCCCGATTCGTCCTCAGGGGGCTCGAGAAGCCACAACTCCGGGGCAGCAAGAGAGGCAGATCTCGCCGTTTCAGTGTGTCGCCAAAGGCGCCCCATTCGTTGGATGACCAGATCGACCGGGGCCAGTTCACTCACCATCAGATCGAAGTCCAGATCAAGGCTCTGCTCCACAACCTGAGTGGCCACGAGGACGGCCCTTGCAGGGCGCTTCACTGAAGGGTCGGTCACCTTGCCGAAGCGCCCAAGGGTTCGTCGCTCGCGCTCGCTCCGGTCGCCGTACAGGTAGTGAGCGTGAAAGAGGTCGATCTCGGGGAGTCCGTCTCCCGCGTCCGCCCCGGGGAAGACGGGCTTCAAGGTCCTGTAGATGGTTTGAGCCTGGCCAACGGTGTTACAGATCACCGCCGCGCAGCCTCCGTGCTGAAGAAGCGATTGCAGTTCGAAGGCCCAAGGCGGCGCCTCTTCAATCGGGCCATCCTCGGGTTCCCAATGAACGAACCTCAGAGAGACCTTCCTTGCCCGTTCGGCATCTGGCCGTACAGCGACCGCTCCACTATCGACGGGCGAGCACCAGGTCAGCCGTGGGTAGGCCACCTCGGGAACGGAAAGGGCATTTCCGCTGCCTAGCCCCCTGTGGTAGGCCTCGATCAAAGCCCTTCGCCTTTCTAAAGGCAGGGTCGCCGACAAGAGCACGACTGAGGACCCGAGTGAGCTCAGCCAGGCCAGTAGCTCCTCGATGAGCCCAAGCATGTAGACGTCGTAGGCGTGAACCTCATCGATTACGACTACCTTACCAGCCAGGCCCCATAGCCGAACGAAGAAGTGCCTAGTCTGGAGTACCGCAAGCAAAGCCTGGTCCACCGTCCCCACGCCAAACGGTGCCAGAAGCCCGCGTTTGCGCTGGGTGAACCACTCGGACGTCACAACGGCGGCCGGGGCTCCGTCGAAACCGTCGCCTTCGCCCTTCTCACCCAGGCCTGTTGGCTCTAGGAAAACCTGCGCGTCTCTCCGCAACTGCTCGACTTCAGTGGACAAGGCGGCATGGCCGTGGAGCAATTGTAGGTTTAGGAACTCGCCCTTGTAGGCCGTGGGTAGAAACCGCACCAGCCTTCCGAACATCTGGTTGCTAGTCGCTTGCGTCGGAAGGGCGTAGTAGAAGCCCGTCTGCCCCTGGCAAGAGGCCAGCCGGTCAGCCAGGTAGAGGGCTGCCTCCGTCTTCCCTTCACCCGTGGGCGCCTCGACGATCACGAGAGCCGGAGGTGCCAGCCGCCCGGCGATGTTCTGAACCGCCTGCTGGGCCGGGCGGGGTTTGAAGGGAAACAACTCGCTGAAGTCCCGGACGGTTCGCGGGTGCTCGGGTTGGAGCCACATGAGTCGACGAAGGCCCGACTTCGCCTGGACCTGCCCCCTACTAGCGTAGTCCGAGATGCTTGAGACCCGACCGTGGTGCTCATAAATGTCTTCGCTGGAAGCTATCCAGTCCGACACCGAGGATAGGCCGGCTAGTTGGACCACGATCCACGGAGGAACGCTCGTAAGGCGTACCGTCTGTCCTAGAGCCCCGGCGGCGTTCACTTCGGTCACTAGCCGGTTGAAAAGCGCCCGCCGCATATCGTGCCACTCGCTAGTCCCCAGACCTTTCGAAATCTCTAGGTCGCCGGGTGCGGGAAACGATCCGTGGTGACCGGCAACGGCGTAAGCGAAAGCCTCGGCCACCTCAGAGTCAACTTCGCGACTCACCAGGATGTCGCGTAAGGACACCGCCGTGACGAAACCGTGGAGTGTCTTCACCGGTGGGTGCTGGAAGGCGAAACCGGCCGACTTGAGGCTCGGGACCGGATCCTCCAACTGGCTCTGAAAGGGTGGGGAAGCCTTTCCGAGGTCGTGACAGCCCGCGAGCGTGGCAACCAGGCGGCCCGCGGAGTCTTCCGGCATGCCCAAGGCCTGGGACCAGCGGCGGCGCGTGAAAGCATTCAGGCACCCACGCCAAATCTCGAAAGCGACTGCTGCCGTATCCAACATATGGAGAATCAGCGGATGGAAGCAATCGGAGGGAGACCCCGCAGCCCTTTGCACAGCGCTGGGCGACTTTGCCCACATCAACTGGAGTTCATCATCAGAGAACAGCCGGATCAACTCCTCGCTGCCGATATTGGCCGTGCATCGTCAGCGCCTCGCGGGTAGCGCCTTCGCAGGGCCGTCGCCTCCTCGACCATCGCTCGCCTAAGCGCGTCCGGTCCCAAAACCTCAGCCCCCGCCCCAAACGAGAGCACCCACCGCTTCACCTCGCCCAGCCCACCGACTCTCATCCGGAGAATGAGGCCACGGTCTTTTCCATTCTCGTCGGCTCCAAGCTCCTCGATAGTCTGGCTCGGATGCCACTGCTTGCCGCGGACGTACCTCGCCTGCTCCGCGTCGAACCGAACGGCCACATCCGCGGGCTCGCCCCGCTCGATTTTAAAACTGTCAGCCATGAAGCCCTCGGGCGAGAAGTCGGCCCGAACTTCGAAGTGACGACCGGTCCCCGTAATCCGCCCTACGCGATCGAGGGCAAAGATCCTGACCTCGCCCCGCAGGTGGCAGTAGGCGAAGACGTACCAGGCTCCGTCCACGAAATGCAGGTGGCAAGGATCGATATCTCGCTCGGACCAAGCCCCGCGCATGGCGGTAAAGTACCGAATGTGTACTGTCTCCTGCTTCTCGCGGGCCTTTTCGAGCTGCAGGAACACCTCCATGACCTGCCGCTCCTCCCCGCGTAGTGGCTCCATACGGACAGTGACCCACCCTGCTGGCTGACTCAGCTCCTGTAGGGTGATTTCCTTGGGAAACGAGTAGGCCAGTTTCTCCAGCGCCCGTTTTACCCATCCCTCATACGGGGTTCCGCGTACCTGTTCGAGCAGCCGGGCCGCCAGGAAGACAGCCGCAGCCTCCCCCTCGGTCAACTTCAGGGCCGGGAGTTTCGGGCCACCAGAGGCAAACCGATACCCACACCGCGTCCGATCGAAGACCAACTCCCCAGCAACGAGGTTCCTGATGTGCCGTATGTACCGCTCTGCCGTCCGGACTGAGCAGCCATAACGTTCGGCGATCCATTGGGCAGTCGGGTACCGCCCCGCTTGGATGAAGGTCATGATCTCAATCACTCGCCAGATTGTGTGGCGGTCAGGAAGCGACATGGTCGTGCCTCCCAGTGGGAGATTCCGCCATATTCGGACAATTTCCTCCATTGCGGCTCCCGAGAATCGGGGCTCTCTTCCCGAGCCTTTCACGTCAGGGAGAGGGCACGAGGTGGCGCCATGAAAA
>QZJP01000064.1 GCA_003599345.1 Bacillota bacterium
GAGGCCGCCGTGCGGGCCATGGTGACCGAGATGCTGGGAGCCGCTGAGCCTTGCATGTGGACGCTCTACCGGGCCGTGGTGGAGGAGAACCTCGCCCCCGTGGGCGTTGAACCGGGCAGGGGCCTCGTGCCGGGGACGGTCTTCGAGTTCGCCATCGCTAACCGGACGCCCGCGTGCCCGGCAAACCTCTTGCCCGAACTCGACCCGGGGCGCCGGTGCGTCCTCCTCCTGACCGAAACCCAGTACGGTGGCCGGCAGGGGTGGTGGGTCTTCAGCCCGGTCGCCGTGTCTCCCGTCCTGGAACCGGATCGGGTTGAGCTCCGTTGGGACAGCTTCGGCATGGCCGAGCAGGGGAAGAACGGCCCCGCGTCCGTACCCCTCGAGTACCTGGAGGCGGAGATCAGGAGAATCCTCGGGGGCAAGTAGGGCTCAGGGGAAGTAGGGCTCAAGGCAAGTAGGGTTCTTGGGAGGCAGTAGGGCGAGCCCCGCCCTGCTCCCTGAGTCTTCACGTTTCTTGCGCCAAGCAAGACCGGAACGGCGACCGTCACGGTTTTGGACTCTGTTACTCCCGGTGGTATCATCTGTCTTGAGAGGCCCCGCACATGACTGGAGGCGGACACGTTGGCCGACCGTAGCCGGGACTGGATGAGACAGGCTGAGGCGGACTGCCGCCACGCCCGCGGCTCCTTGTCGCTCGGCGACTTCGAGTGGGCATGCTTCTCCGCCCACCAGGCCGCGGAGAAGGCCGTCAAGGCTTGCTTCCAGAAGTTGCATGCCGAGGTCTGGGGTCACACCGTCAGCGCCTTGCTGTCGAGCTTGCCTGAGGACATGCGGGTCCCCCCGGCTCTGGTCAACCGGGCGAAAATCCTCGATAAGCACTACATCCCGGCCAGGTACCCGAACGGCTTTGACGCGGGCGCACCGACCGATTTGTACACGGCTCAGGAAGCAGATATGGCCATCGAGATTGCGAGTGAGATCATTGAGTTCTGTAAGGGTTTTCTGGCCGAACACGAGCTCAGTTAAGACCGCGCTCGAACACCTTGCCTCCCTCCTCATCCAGCGGGAAGAGGTCCTAGGGGTGTATCTGTGTGGCTCCTGGGCCAGAGGTTCGTATACAGCCGCCAGCGACGTCGACGTCCTGGTGATGATTAGGGACGGTTCCGAGCAGTCGCTGATGATGGCCCATGACAGGGTACCGGCCTACTTGCCGGGCCGGTTTCCAGTCAGCCTCGACCTGTTCGTCTTCACGCCCGACGAAGCCGACCAGTCGCCTTTCGCGCGGCATCTCCTCGAGTACGCGGTTCCACTCGCCCGGAAGGATCAGAGTTGTAGCCCTGTCTAGCAGCCACGACGGTCGGCCTGGCCGCGGGCTCGCATAGGAACACAGAACAAAGCCGCGAATCCTCACACATGCCCGTCCGGACGACCAGCGCCACGCATGAGCAGCCTGTCCCCCTCAGCTCCGACCGGGGGCTGGTATGGCTCGGGCTGGCGACTACGACCTACACCTTGGCCGAGTACCTCCTCTACGTGGCCCTGCCGGTCTGGCTCCTTCGAGAGTCGGGCTCGGCCCTGGCGGTGGGAGTGTCTTTCATCCTTAGGATACTGCCCGCCTGGGCCGGTCCGGCGGTGGGCTCGGTCGTCGACCGGTTCCCTAAGCGCAGCATGCTGGTCCTCGCCGGGGTACTCGGGGCGACCATGGCCTTGCCCTCGCTCCCGGGCCTGGGCGGGAGGACGACGACCGCCATCTACGTAGCCAGTTTCGGCATATCCGTGTCCTCACTCGTCTTCCACCTGGCCAGGCGCTCGGCTGTGCCGGAACTGGTCGGCAGGAATGGCGAACGGGAGCGCCTGACCCGGGCCAACTCCTTTCTGACCGTGGCCGTCTCGTTCGCGCAGGTACTGGGGGCGACTCTCGGGGCGATAATCGTGGGGAGGCTAGCGGCCACGGCCGTCGTGGCCATGGCGGTGGCGCTCTACCTCGCGGGGGGCGCGTTCTCCTGGCTGGTGCGGGCGACGCGCGGTGGGTCGACGTCCGGTGGCGAGGACGCTACCGTGGCCGACGTCGTCAGGGGGGTTACCGGCGCGGCCTCGATTGCCGGGCACGAAGTCCGTCCTCCCGGCGTGACCGGGCCGCCCGGTAAGACGCTTGGCGCGGGGTCGTCCTCGGATAGAGTCGTGCTTGGGGTGATTCTGCTGATGGGCCTGGAGATGCTGGCCGCCGGGCCGCTCATCGCCTATCAGGTGGTCTTCGTCGAGAGACACATGAACCTCCCGCCGGAGTTCTACGGCTATCTCTTCTCGGCTCAGACAGCCGGCTGCTTGGTGGCGTCCACCCTGCTCCTGGCCCGGGCCCGTAAGGTCGTGCCGGGCGACGTCCTCCCGCTGAGCCTGGGCACCCTGGCAGCGACCACGGTTGTTCTGATGACCGGGCACCCATTCTGGGCTGTCGCGTCGCGGTTCGTGGCCGGCATGGCGATATCGTCCAAAGTGATCGCCGACGACACGTTGCTTCAGACCTACGGCGAGAGCCGCAGACTTGCCCGGATTCTCGCTCTTGGAGGTGTCTCGGCCTCGGTCGCCGAGACGGCATCGATCGCCGCGGCCGGGTGGCTCATCCCCTCCGTGGGAATCCCGGCGACGTTCTGGGCTGCCGCACTTCTGCAGGCCTGTGGCGCGGCAGCGGGACTGCGGGTAAGAGGCCTGGCGGCCGTAGCCGCCGGGCGTTCGGAAGACCGGCGATAACCGCGTCCGGATCCCCTGTTCCTTCATGGTACTCAGCCGCGACGCCAGTTCGTCTTCAACCGGGCGAAACTCCGCGACGCGTGGTATTCGGCCGTCGGGGAGTGGCTCCGCGACAACGAGGAGATCCACGTCCGAGTCGGGACCGGGGGTTCGTCGCGCCACTGACCCGAACACCGCGGCAGCCACCAGACAACCACCGTCCTCATGTGGCTCAAGCCACGCGGAAACCGGTCTCCCCGGCTTGCTTCCGCCGGGTTCCGCGGGCCGCTAGAATGGAGGTTTCGAGCCAGTGGCAGGGGGAACGCGAAGCCTCGCGAGACGCCTGGCGACGAGCAGGCGAGCCGCCGCCATGATCAGGGCCGACCCGGCCCAAACGGAGGTGGCGGCAAACGACCACCGCCTTAGGTCAAGGCCCGCCTCAGAGTCTTCGGGACTACCAACCTAATGAACCGCCGCCGCCGACGGGCATATGCCCTAAACGTTCGTGAAGTGACAGGCCACCAAGTGCTCGGGGTCCTCGATAGCCCTCAATGGGGGCTCCTCCACCGCGCAGACGTCCTGCCTCTTGTAGCACCGGGCCTCGAAGCGGCATCCCGGTGGTGGGTTGATGGCGCTCGGAACGTGCCCCTCCAGGGGCTTTACGTCACTGACCTCACCCGAGGCGTGAATCATCGGTACCGCGGCCATGAGGGCCTCGGTGTACGGGTGGAGCCGAGCCCGGAAGACCCGACGGGTATCTCCAATCTCGACGATCTTGCCCAGGTACATGACGGCGATTCGGTCGGACAGGTATTGGACGACGCTGAGGTCGTGCGAGATGAGAACGTAGGAAAGGCTGAACCGATTGCGGACCTCGATGAGCAGGTTCAGTATCTCCGCTTGGGACAGGGTGTCAATCGAGCTGGTCGGTTCGTCCAGTAAGAGCAGGGATGGGTTCAGGGCCAGGGCCCGGGCGATGGCGACCCGCTGGCGTTCTCCGCCCGAGAACTCGTGGGGGTAGGAGAACAGCCGGGCACGGTCGATGCCCACCATCTCGAGGAGGTCCCCGACCTTCCGGACCACGGTCGAACCCAGGGCCACACCGTGAACGACCAGGGGCTCCCCCACGATGTCCCGGACCATCTTGCGAGGGTTCAGCGACCAGAAGGGGTCCTGGAAGACTATCTGGACCTTGCGCTTGGTCTTGAGGTTCCGGCTCTGCAAGCTCTTCCCCAGGTCGATACCGTCGAGTTCGATGCGGCCTGAGGTGGGTGGGTAGATGCCCACAATCATCTGCGCCAGCGTGGTCTTGCCGCAGCCGGATTCTCCGACGAGGCCCAGAACCTCGCCCCGGTTGATGTTGAAGGTGACCGAGTCGACCGCCCGCACCCACTTGACTGACCTCTGCCAAAACCCACCCCTGACGGGGAAGTACTTCTTCAAACCCTCGACCCGAAGCAGGGTGTCCCCGGATAGCGCACCCGTGGTGCCGGAGTCCCGCGTCATTGGTGAGTTCCTCCCTTGTGGCACAACACGTCATGACCGTCACTCACCTGGAGCATGGGCGGTTTCTCGGCTCGGCAACGGTCCTCCACTATGGGGCAGCGACCGGCGAAAGAGCAGCCTCTGGGGCGATTCAGTGGGTCGGGCGAGCGACCGGCGATGATGGGCAGGGGTTGGCCCTTTCTCTCAGGTACGGGCAGGCTCGCCAGGAACGACCGGGTGTACGGGTGGCGGGAATCAGCGATCACTTCCCGAGCCGGGCCGGACTCAATCAGTTCTCCGGCATACAGAACTCCTATCCTCTCGCACACCGTTGCCGCCAGAGCGATGTTGCTGGAGATGAAGACTGTCGAAAGGTCGAGCTTGTTCCTGAGGTCCTCGAGGAGCTTGAGGATGCCTGCCTGGATGGTCACATCCAGGGCCCGGGTTGCCTCATCGGAGACGAGAAGCTTGGCTCCGGACGATAGGGCCATGGCGATGAGAACGCGCTGCCTCATCCCGCCGGACAACTCATGCGGGTACTTCTGTAACGTGACCTCGGGGTCGCCGAGCTTCACGAGCTGCAGCATCTCAAGGGCGGCCCCCCGAACGCGCTTTGAGTCGTAGTCCGGGTGATGCTCCTTGATGACTTCCTCGAGGAGCTGGCGCACGGTGAAGACGGGATTCAGCGCCGCCATGGGGTCCTGGAAGATCATCGTGATCTCTTTGCCCCGGATTCTGGCGGATAGCCCGCGGGCCGAGGACCGGAGGAGGTCCTGTCCGCGGTAGGTGACTGAACCGCTCGTGGCCCGGACGTTGGTTGGCAGGAGGCCCATGATGGTCAGGGCGAGGATGCTCTTTCCCGAGCCGCTCTCGCCCACAATCCCGAGGATCTCCCCTGCGCCGAGGTCGAGCACCTGGATGCTCAGGAGTGATGCGGTGCCGAGAATGGTCCGCGCTTTGACGCTCAGGTTCCTGATCTCGAGGATGTTCATGGCGCTACCTCACCCTCGTCCGGGGATCGAGAACCTCGCGAAGCCCGTCCCCGATGAGGTTGAACGAGAGAACCGTGACCAGGATGGCCAGGCCGGGGAACACGCTGTACCACCAGGCGTCGAGGATATAGGTGCGCGCCGAGCTCACGATGAGGCCCCACTCCGGCTGAGGCGGCTGAGCCCCGAGCCCGATGAAGCTGAGTGAGGCCGCGGTGAGGATGACGCAACCCAAGTCCATCGAGGCCTGGATTATGACCGGGGCGATGGTGTTCGGCAGGATGTGGCTGAACATGATCTTCCAGTCGCTGGTTCCGATGCACCGAGCCGCGCTCACGTAGGGCCGCTCTTTGGCCGCCATGACCTGGGCCCGGATGACCCGGCTGTACCAGGGCCACCACGCGATGACAATCGCGATCATGGCGTTCTCGAGGCTCGGGCCGAGGAAGCTGGCGACCACGATAGCGATGAGAAGGGGCGGGAAGCTCAGGAAGACATCGGTTATCCGCATCAAAATCTCGTCGATGAACCCGCCGAAATAACCCGCGATGACTCCCAAGGGGATGGCGATAAGCATCGCCGCGACAATGGTCACGAGGGAGATGGAAAGCGAGATGCGCGTGCCGAAGATGACCCGGCTCAGGATGTCTCGCCCCATGTCGTCGGTGCCGAAGATGTGCTCGGAACTAGGTTTCTGGAATCTCTCCGAAGGATTGACCACGCCCCGGCCGTCGTCCGGATAGGGCGCCAGCACAGGGGCCAGGAGGGCGACGACCACGAGGAGCGTGACGACCACGAAAGCCGCCCCGGTGAGCCTATTGCGGAAGAGGAGCTTGACAAAGGTCCGGCTCGACTCGAGGGCTCGACCGGCTCGCCGCTGAAAAGTTAGATCACCACTGACGGCCATGCTAATTCCCTCCCTGGGCAAGCCGCACCCTCGGATCGAGAGCGATGACGATGTCGGCCACCAGGTTGAGAAGCACGTAGGCGATGGCCGCGAAGACGGTGACCCCGATTATGGCCGGGTAGTCGAGGTTCATGACTGACCGGGCGATGAGGTTGCCGACCCCGGGCCAGCTGAAGACCGCCTCGACCACGAACGTGTTCACCAGGGCATTGCCGGCGGACAGGGCCAACATGGTCACCACGGTCCCAATCACGTTCTTGATGGCGTGCCTCCATAGCACCACCCGCTCCTTGAGGCCGTAGGCCCGGGCGGCCCGGATGTAGTCCTCGTTCAGGACTTCGAGAAGGATGGAACGAGTCATCCGGGCCGTGAGTGCCAGCGAGAACGAACTCAAGGTAAGGACCGGGAGCACCATGTGAAGGGCAAGGTTCCCGGCCACCGTCCAGTTCCCCGTGATGATGGAGTCGAGAAGCGGAAGACCCGTCACCTCCGTCAGCGGATGCGTGAGCTTCAGGACGGTGTCCATCTGCCCGGTGAGCGGCAGCCAGTGGAGCGTGCTCGAGAAGATGATCTGGAGAATCAGCGCCAACCAGAAGCTCGGCGTGGATATGATGCTGATGGAGAAGAACCGGCTGAAGTGGTCGAGGGCCGTGTTCTCCTTGTAGGCCGAGTAGACCCCCAGGAACAACCCGGCAAGAAAGGCGAGCGCGACGCTCCAGATCACCAGTTCGAGCGTGTTCGGGATAGCTTCGGCCAATTCGACGGAAACCGGCCGGTGGGACACAATGGACATCCCCATGTCGCCCTTCACGAGGTTGACAAGGTAATTCACGTAGCGCACGACCAGCGGCTTGTCGAGCCCCAGTTCTATGCGGGCGGCAGCCTTCTGCTCCGAGGTTGCGTGCGGTCCGACCCACTTCTCGGCGGGATCCGACGGGACCACGGCGGCCAGCAGAAACGCGACTGTCACCACCACAAAGAGCACAAAAGCACCCGTAAAGAGTCGCCTAGCCAGAAACTTGCCCAATCCATCCACCCCCGGAGGCGGCTAAGGGGCCCGAAGGCCGCCTTAGCCGCCTTGGCCGCATTCTCGACTAATCGCCGCCCTTATAGAGGTCGTAGAAGAAGACCACGTTCGGATACACCGGGTTCTCGACGAAGCCCATGAGGTCTGCCCGGTAAGGCCGCACGTAGTTCTCGCAGTAGATGAAGATGGCCGGAGCGTCCTCGATGATGATCGTCTCGGCCTCGTGATACTTGGCGATCGCAGCCTCGATTGAGGTGCCGGAGATGTCGATGGCCTCTTCTATCAGGGCATCGACCGTGGGGCTGCTGTAACCCCCGAGGTTGAACCCTACCTCTTCCTCGCTATGGAACTGCGAGTAGTAGTAGCCCTGCGGGTCGTAGTTGTCCGGCCACCAGTAGAGCATAGTGATGTCCTGGCGCTTGAGGGGGTCGGGGTCACGGGCCAGGTTGTACTTCGAGTCTACGGTCATCCCGCGGACCTCAAGCTCGATGCCGACCCTGGCCAGCGCGTCCTTGAACAGCTCACCGACCCTCTGCTCGTTCTTGTCGCCGGCCGTATACGTGTACAGCAGCTTGAAGCCGCCGTTGGGCTTGCCGCCCAGGGCCAGGAGTTCCTTGGCCTTGGCTTCGTCGTAGGTGTACTGGAAGGCGTCCGGGTTGTGGCCCCAGAGTGTGGGCGGAACGACGCCGCGCGCTTGTGTGGCGGTATCCAGCATGACGTAGCGGATGATGTCTTCATAGGGCATGAGGTAGGATAGGGCCTGCCGGATGTACTTGTTGTTGAGCGGCGGCTTCTGGGTGTTCAGGAAAGCGTAGAGCTGCTGGTAGGACGGCTCATTTGAGATCTTGATGTTCGGGTCAGCCGCTAGGGCGGCCAAGTCGTCGGCGGGGACCTGCTCGACGATATCGACCTCGCCGTTGGTCAGGAGCTGGCGCCGCGTGGCCGCCTCCGACACTACCTTCAGTATGGCGTACTCGAACGTCTTCTTGTCGGCCGGCCAGCCACCCCAGTAGTCCGGGAACTTCTGAAGGATGACCTCGCTGTCCCTCACGTAGCTTACGAACTTGTACGGGCCCGTGCCGTCGGCATTGGGGGCCGTGTACCACTCCGTCGTGTGGGAGGGGTCGTAGATGTAGGCCGCGTATGCCGCGGACACCACGTTGAGCAGCGGGAGCGGGCGCTCGAGCACGAACTCAAGAGTCAACTCGCCGACGGCCTTGATCTCCTCGACACCGTCCCAGATGTAGCAGGCGCTCTTCCCCATCTCGAGGGTCCGGTTGAGGGAGTCCGCCGCCATCTGGGCGGTCAGGACCTTGCCGCTATGGAACTTCACACCCTCACGCAGCTGGAAGGTCCACTTGAGGTGGTCTTCGCTCTCCTGCCAGCTCGTGGCTAGAAGGGGGATGTACTTGCCGTCAGGGCCGACCCTGACGAGGGTCTCGTAGACGTTCTGCATCATTACGTCCTCGGCCGCCCAGCTCCGCGCCGGATCCCAGTCCACCATCGGGTCGGCGTAGAGGACGTACGTGACGGAGAGGGGGGCCTCCGCCGCTTTCTTGCAGCCGGTCAGGCCGGGGAGCAGCAGCGTGACGGCTAAAGCGAGGCCCAGGAAAGCCATGAGCTTCCGTTTCATACCGTGTCTCTCCTCTCACTTGCGGGTTCTCTCCCGGAATCATTCAGTCTGGAGCTCGGGTAGCACAGTCCGTCTGAGCTTGGCGAAGTCGGGCTTTGGATAGGCAAGGACACTATGCTTGAGACCGAGCGAGACCAGCATCTCCGCGACCTTGACCGCAACCTTGGCCGGATTGATGACCGGAGCGGGAATCGTGTCGCGGACGGCCTCGTCGAGGAGCATGAAGGCCATGGACATGCATCCCATGGTGATACAAGAAGCTCCATCCTTGACGGCCAGACGAGCCTCGCGGCTGAAAGCCTCCACTATCCGCTCGCGGCCGGCTCGGCCGTCGATGAGCTCATCGACGGTGACGTCCACAGCCCGAATAGACGCACACCTCCCTTCCGCCCCATACTTCCTGAGGATCATCCGGGTCTCGGGAATACACTCCAAAGACGTGGTTATCAGGGAGAACCGGTCGCCGACCATCGAGGCTACGGCGACGGAAGATTCGAAAGGACCGACCACCGGGACGTCCATGAGCTCCCGGACGGAGAAAAGGCCGGGATCGTCGCCGCAACCCACAATGACCGCGTCGTATCGGCCCTTCAGGGCGATGAGCTTGCGGAGCGTCCCCCGCACGGACAGGTCGCCCTCGATTGAGGACTCGATAGACACAGGCCCCTCGTCGACGTCGTCAACGACCACCGTGTTGGCCGGGTTCGTCAAGAAGCCGGAGGCTATGCGCTGCCTCCTGGCTTTCTCCTCCACCCCCGCACCGACGCCGGGCATTAGGTAGAGAATGGTCGACATCGAGCTAGCCCTCCTCTAGAGACCGATTTCCTTGAGGGCCCGGATAGCGTTGCCTCCGGCGACCTTGGCGATGTCTTCGTCCGAGTAACCGTGCTTGACCAGCCAGCGGATGATGTTGTGTGAGGCCTCGGTGGGGTTCTCGAGGCCCCGGACGTACTTGATGGGTGGAATTGGGTCGGCCTTATCCGAAGAACCGGACGAGGATAGGTTCCCACCGATTGACATGACCTCGGCGAACAGCTGGTTGAACCCCACGTGGTCGCCGTAGAGAGCGTCCGGCCCGAAACCCACGTAATCGATGCCGACGAGGTCCTTGATGTACTCGAAATGCTCCATGTAGGACTCGAGGTTGTGGACCGGGCTCCTCTTGGTGATAGTCGTCCGCGGAGCCGCCTCGATGCCGATGACGCCCCCCTTGTCGGCGCAGGCCTTGAGGACGTCATCCGGCTTCAGTCGCCTCATGTTCCAGAGGGCGCGGGCACCGGCGTGGCTGATGAAGACGGGTTTGGCGCTGGCCCCGATTGTGTCGAGGGAGGTCCTGTCGCCGGCGTGCGAGACGTCGATGGGCATGCCGATCTTGTTCATCCGCTCGACCGCGGCCCGGCCGAAGGTGGTCAGACCGCCGTCATTGACCTCCGCGCAGCCGGAGCCCAGGCAGTTCGACTCGCTGTAGCAGATGCCCATCATCCTGACGCCAAGCCCATAGAGGATTTCGAACCTGTCTATCTCGTTCTCGCAGGGCGTCGAACTCTCCAGTCCGATGAACCAGGCTATCCTGCCTTCACGGTGGGCGCGGTAGATGTCCTCGACGCGCTCACCCTTGAAGACGAAGTCCTGGTGGGCGATGTCGCAGGCCCTGATACCGATGTCGTGGATGACGTCCTCCCACTTCCATCCTCCCTTGGAGTGGATGACACACGTCCCGTCCATCAGGTTGTCGAATAAGGCGTCGATACAGGACCTCGAGAGACCCTCGAAGCCGGCGGACTCCCTGCCCTCCTTCTCGTACTCCATGAGCTCGCCCACGTCCTCAGTGGCGACGACCGTATGCTCGTGGACGGAGATGAAGACCGTATCCTTGATGAGACGCCGGAAACGTGCTTCCTCCGTGTCAGTCAGGGGCAGCGTGTAGGGTTCGACCCAATCGAGCTCGCGCGCAAGCTTGAAGTGCTTGTAGTCGACACCCTTCTCCAGGTAGTCGTAAGACTTGTAGCCCCTGTAGCCGGTCTTGACACCCATGACTCTTTGCCTCCCGTCGTGTGGACTGCTGTCACAGAATAACTTGATGAAAGCTAAGGAAGACCAGTGGCCGCGGCACGGCTTACCTTCAGGGGTTTGGAGGAGCTGGCTACGCTGCGACCGGACCGGCTTAGCCGTTCCTCGACCTTCTGGGGCGTCTCGCCCCGGGGGTGTGTCTAGGGTAGCTGACGGGACGCTCGACGGTGGCGCGGGGGATGGGCCTGTCGAAGAACGCCCGGACGCTTCGCCGGTGAGTCACGGTCTGCCGGAGGGCGGGCCATAGCTCGTTGCGGGTGTAGTCATATAAGTATAAGTCGTCGTTATCGTCGGCTTTCACTCCACGCGCCTCCCGCACTAGGTTCCCACCCTGGCCGGGCTGTTTCTGAATCTGTCAGGGAACCATCTGAACGGCCGTTCTCAGTTTGCACTGGGCAGAGCCGGTTCCTATTGGCCATTGGGCCCATCCATGCCCTTATTGAGAACGCGTCTATTCAGCACGCGGTACCTGAGTCCTCCTTATTCCGTTACGATTTCTTGCCCAGAGGCGAGCGGATTCGTGCTCTGGGCTGGCGAAGCCTACGCCCCGCCGCGCAA
>QZJP01000068.1 GCA_003599345.1 Bacillota bacterium
GCCAGGCTAGACGGGTCTCGGATAGGCTCGAGACACGTCCGCCCCGAGCAGATGTAAGCCACCGGCTCCTCCCCCTCCCCGGCAGGGGCGCGGCGCACGACCCTGGCCGCCGACGGGGCCGAGGCCGCCTGGAACGCCAGCTCGGCCGTTGTCTCGCCGGCTGGGTCGCCTGACACGACAATCTCCGCCGTCGGCCCGGCCGCCCAGTCAAGAGCCAGGGCGTAGTCCGCGGCCAGGATGCCGTGGCGCCGGTGGGGGCCGAGGAAGCGGGCCAAGGTCTCCTCGGCGATGCGCCGCGGCTCCGGGTCCAGGGTGATGTCGGCCAACCTCATCATCGCCAGCGCGAACCGGGCGTTCTCGGTGAGGCCTTTCTGGCGGAACCTGAGATGCCCCGGCTTCTCACCGCCCGCGAGGGTGTCGTAGAACCCGGGACCGTCACCTCCGAACTCCTCGCGGACCGTCCGGATGAGCCCGGACGCCCGCTTGAGGAAGGACTCCTCCCCCGTCACCTCGTAGGCGTCCAGTAAGGCGACGGCGAAATCGGCGTTGTCCTGAAGAAGGACAGGCCCCATCGTGCCGCTCTCGTCGAGGTAGTGCGCGAGAAGACCGCCGCCGGTACGGCACGCGACCCAGACGTACTCCAGGGCCACCAGGCCGGCCTCCCGCAACCGGACCTCTCCGGTGGCCAGATACGCCCCGGCAAGCCCGCGGGCGGCGAGGGCGTTCCAGCCGGAGTAGAGCGTCCGGTCAGTGCGCGGGGGCTCGCGCCGGCCTCGCGCCTCCTCTCCGAGCTTGTAGTAGTCCTCATCCGCGTCCTGGCTCCCAAAGAAGAAACCCTCCTCGGACCTCAGCGAGGCCAAGAGGTAGCGGGCTACGTCACGGACCGTGCCGGCGTAGAACGGATCGCCGGTCAGGCGAGCCGCCCGGGCGTAGACGGCGAGGAGTTCCGAGTTGTCCTCGAGCATCTTCTCGTAGTGGGGAACCTCCCAGTCGCGGGTGGTCGAGTAGCGGAAGAACCCGCCCGCCACCTGGTCATACATTCCGCCCTGGCGCATCGCCTTCAAGGTCTTCTCGGCCATGTCCAGGCACCGGCCCGCGGCCACCCGGCCAAAGGCCTTTCGGGGTTCCTCCCCCGGAGCCGACCGCAGGTAGGTCACGAGTAGCAGGTCCAAGGCCTTGGCGTGGGGGAACTTCGGGGCCATGCCGAACCCCCCGTGGTGCTCGTCATAGGCCTCATCGAGCTTGCTCACAACCGCGCCGGCCGCCTCGAGAGCCTCGTCGCGGCTGAGTCCTCCCCCCGGCTCAGGGGCTTCGTTGCGAGTCCCTCTCTTCTTGAGCCCTTCCGCGCTCAACCGCTCCCCGAGTTCTGTCGCGTGGCGGCGGTAGAAGGAGGCCACCTCCGACAGGACCGTGCGCATGTCCTCCGGGGGCAAGTAGGTAGCCCCGGTGAGAATCTCCCCCTCAGGGGTCAAGAAAGCTGTGGTCGGCCAACCGCCCATGTTGTAGCGGCTGTTGACGTCGGGCCTGCGGTCTGTGTCCACACGGACCGGGATGAAGTCCGAGTTGGCCTTGGCGATGACTTCCGGGTCGGAATACACCTTCTCGTCCATGACATGGCACCAGTGGCACCATACCGCGGAGATGTCGAGCAGGATGGGCTTGCGCTGCCGGGTAGCCTCGTCGAACGCCTCCTGCCCCCATTCGCGCCAAGCTATCCCGTTCGTGGTCACGCAGCCGTCCCCTTTCGGGCCCCGGAAACGACGGCGACCGTCGCCGAGCGATGACCCAGGCCCGGGGCAATGGTCACGAACGAAGTCGCCGATAGCGTTCCCCGTTGGGCGAGTAGGAATGGCCGGGGGGTAGCACGATAGGGGTGATGGCCCGCCGGGTAGGGGCAATGGCCCGCCAGATAGGGACTTATGGACCGCCGGGTAGGAGCGATGGCCCGCCCGGCACGGGAGCCACCAGGGACCGAGGTGAAGCCCATGAACGACAAGCGAGCGGCCGGGGCACCCGGAGCAGGGCGGCCGCCCCGCCGCCGCGACCGGAACGAGGGAGAACCGGACGGACCCGGCCACGCGGAAGGGGACCCCGAGACCCTCGTTCGCGTCGACAGCCCGGACGACGTCGACCTCTATCGCCACGACGCCCCGCCGCCGTGCTTCCACCGGACTGAGCACGAGAAGGACGGGACCAAGCTACCCGGGAACCGGCCCCGGCACACTCCCAGGCACAGTCCCTGGGAGATATCGGGGGACGAGGAGAAGCATTGACGCCGCCGGATGGCGGCGACAACGGCTAGGGATGACACCCCGTACCGACCACACCGACCAGGAGGTAGATACGCGTGGACACCCCCCCGATGGGTGACTTCAAGAGCATCCTCGTGCGCGCCATAGGCCTGGGCAAGGGAGTAGGGCTTTCGGACGACGCCGTCACGTCCGCCGCCGCCCGGCTGGGAGACTTCCTCTCCCGCTTCGCCGATCCGGGCGACAGGGAACAGCGGTTGCTGAAGGAGCTCTGGGACGTGGCCACCGAGAGCGAGCAGAGAACGCTGGCCCGGCTCATCGCCAAACTGGTATCCGAGGAGAAGCCAAGAATGCACTAGGCCCAGGAGGCCCGCAACAGGCGTCGCGGCAGGCCGAGGACGAGACGCCGGTATGTCAGTTCGCCCCGCAGGACGTCCAGGAGCCCTTCGAACAGGTCTGGATGGCTGAAGAAGAGCCGCGACGCGAGGTCCGGGAACCTTCCGAACATGCGGGTCAGCCACCTGGCCCAGGCCAGATCGGCGTCTATGAGGCTGTGGCAGGACGCGGCGTAGTCGTCCGCGGCCCGCGACAGCCTCCCGCTCCTCAGCCCGGACACGGCCGCTAGAGCGGCGAGCCTGCCCGAAAGGCACGCCCAGCGGATGCCCTCGCCCGTGAACGGGTCGGCGAACCCGGCGGCGTCACCGGTGAGGTAGACGCGACCCGAGGTCACCCGCCGGCGCTTCCCGCCGAAGGGCACGAGGTGGGCCTTGACGTGCCCGCGGAGCATGCCGATGTCCCACGGCACATCCGGCCCGGCCGGCGACGGAAGGGAACTGCCATTGAGAAGTCTCACCAACTCGGGGCCGGGCCGGCGGAACCCGGCCCGCGCGGCCCCGACGCCCGCGGACACCACATCGTTCTTGGGGAACACCCATCCGTACCCGTGCCTCGGCACGCCGTAGCGCACCTCGATGCCGTCCTCGACCACGGACTGTCTCTGAACCGGCGTGACGGGAAGTTCCGCCGCAAGGCACAGCCCTGTCTCCATCGGGCCGAACTCCGGCCTGAGCCAACGGGCGACCCGGCTCCTCACCCCGTCGGCTCCGATGACTACCCGCGCGGCGAGGGCGACCCCGGGAGTGACGACCACCACCCGGTCGGCTTCCGGGGAGAGCCCGGTCACCGCTACCCCCTCCCGGACCTCCGCCCCGCTCTGGCAGGCCGCCCAGAGGAGATGGTGGTCGAACCGCGCGCGGCTAACGAGGTGGACGAAGACCCGGGACGTTTCGAGAGTCAGGTGGTGCCGGCCCCAGCGCGGTCGCAGGCGCCGCCCCTCACGCTCGACGAGCTCGGGTGGGAACGGCAGCCCGATCTCCCGCAGGGCGGCCTGGGTCACCCCTCCGGCGCAGACCTTGGGCCTGGGGAACCTGGCCTTGTCGATGACGAGCGTGTCCAGGCCGGCCCGCGCGCAGTGCCTGGCCGCCGTGGCCCCCGCCGGGCCGCCCCCTACGACGATGACGTCCCGGACTTTCCGCTCGATTCTCAAGGCCCTTCACCTCTGTCCCCCCGCCCGGCGGGCCGGGCCGCCGAGCAGCCCGTAGTATATCCACGCTGCTCCGAGGCAAAGCCTAGGGAACCTGGGGGTCTCTGACGTGAGCCTTCCCTTGGAATCAGCGATCAGCGACGCGTGCGGCATCGTCCGGGCCGAGTTGGACCTGGTGGCCGCGCGGGTATCCGCCCTCGCGTCCTCCGCCGCCGACCCCCTGGGGCTGGCCGCCGGCACCCTGGCGTCGAGGCGGGGGAAACTCATCCGCCCTGCCCTTGTCCTTCTCTCGGCCCGCGCGGCGGGCCCCAAGGGCCCTGACCCGCTCAGCCGGGACGGCCCGGTCCGTGACCGGCTGCTCGCGGCTGCCAGCGCCTTCGAGCTCCTGCACCTCGCCAGCCTGACCCACGACGACGTGCTCGACGCTTCCACGGCTCGACGAGGGTGGGCGTCTACCTGGGTGACCTGGGGGGTGGGTGTGGCCATCCTGGCTGGAGACCACCTGTTCGGCAAGGCCGTGTCCCAGGCCGCGCACGCGGGCCCGAGAGCTCTCCGCAGCCTGTGCCGGACCATCGACGCTCTTCTCGCCGGGCAGGCGGCGGAGATGTCGGCGGTCGGGAGCCCTCTCGGCCGGAGGGCCTATCTGTCTCTCGCCACCGCCAAGACGGCCGTGTTCTCGTCCGAATGTTGCGCCGTGGGGGCCGGAATCGGCGGGGCGGGGTCGGCTGCTGCCGCTGGGCTGAGGCGGTACGGCAGGGCGTTGGGCCAAGCCTACCAGCTGGTCGACGACCTTCTGGATTGGACAGGCGACCCGTCCCGGATGGGAAAGCCAGGCCTTAGCGACCTGGTGGCAGGACGTCTCACCTACCCCGTGATAGCCGGGCTGGCCCGCAGGCCGCGGCGCGTGGGGAGATGTCTCGAAGGCCTGAGAGAATGCCGGTCGGAAGAGCGGCCCGGCCTTCTGGAGAGACTTGCGTATGAACTCGACCAGTGCGGGGCTCTGGCCGAGACGCTGGAGTGCGCGGCTGCCAGAACGGAGAGGGCCGTGGCCTGCCTTGAGGTCCTGCCCGAGGGACTCGCCCGGCGCGGCCTCGAGAGCCTCGCGTTGAGCCTCGTATCCAGGGAGTGTTGACTGTGAACATGCCCGAACCCGAGTTGGCTTCAGCGCCACGGCCGAGGGTCATAACCGGGGTCTTCACCCTCCTCCGCCTGGTGCCGGTTCTCTCGTGGAGCGTCAGCGCGACCCTTCTGGGCCTGGCAGCGGCCATCGGAACGCTTGGCTGGCGCCCGTCGTTCGCCTGGGACGCGCTCCTCGTACTTGTGGGGACCGTCTCCTTCCAGGGCCTCGTGGCCCACGGCGTGAACGACCTCGAGGATTGGCGCTCCGGCACCGACGCGCTCAGCGCGGGCATGCTGTCGGGCGGGAGCCGGGTGATCCCCCGCGGGCTCCTGTCCCGAAGGCAAGTGGCCCTCTGCGCGTGGGTGGCGGCCATCGTGGGCCTGGCGGCGGCTGCCGCCCTGTTCGTGCTGCACGGACCGGCCGTTATCGTCGTGGCCGCTATCGCCGTATGGTCGGCGGTCTCCTACACACACCCTCTCCTGCGTCTTTCCTACCGCCCGTTCGTGGGCGAGATCCTGGCGGGCTGGCCGGCCGTCGTCACCATCATCGCGGGAGCGGCTGTCGTGCTCACCGGACAGGCCGGACCCGGCGTCTGGGCCGCCGCGGCGGTCCAAGCCACCATGTCGGTGGCTTGGGTCATGCAGCATCACCTGCCCGACGTGCCCGCGGACCTCAGGGCCAACCCACCCAAGGTGACGACACCGGCCCTGGCGGCCCGGCTCTGGGGACCGGCGGCGGCGCGCCTCGTGCCGGCCGGGTACTACCTCTTCGGCGCCTTGGGGGCCGGGGTTCTCGGTGTCGTCCTCCATCCCGTGTTCTACGGGTCGGTCGTCATCGGCCTCCTCGGGGCCCGCGAGGCCTTGCTCACGGACGCCTCATCGGTGCCTGACGTAACCCGGCGCGAGTTCAACATGATCGCCCTGACCGGGGCCAACGCCGCCCTCCTCATCATGGCCTTCCTGTACGGAGGACTGGCGGTCGCCGGCTGAAGCGAGCGGGACTCCGGAACCGGCCTGAGCCGGGGCGCACGGACTCGGGCGTCGGATACCCCTCGGGCGAGGGCGGCAACACTACCGCCAGCCACTGCCCACCGACCTAGGAGAGGGGGTGACAGGCGTGTCAATGGAGAGATGGCGCCCCGGGGGCGGCCTCAGGGGACGTCCAGGTCACTGGCTCGATAGGTTCTTCGACTTCGACTGGGTCGTCGGCCGGCCGTTCTGGCCGGCGTCAACCGAGGAAGGCCGGCGCTGGGGGCTCGTTGAGCCCGCGGTCGACGTGTTCGAAACCGACCAGCACATGGTGGTGAAGGCGGAACTACCGGGCCTCGAACCAAGGGATTTGAAGGTCACCGTGACCGAGGACTCCGTGGCTCTTAGGGGAGAGACGGGTCAGGAGCGCGAGGAGACTCAGGAAGGCTACCACTGGCGTGAGCGCCGGCACGGTCTGGTGCAGCGCCTCATCCCGCTCGCCCGCCACATCGACCCTGGGAGTGCCCGGGCCTCCTACCGCAACGGCGTCTTGACAATCCGGGTGCTCAAGCGCGGGGACGACCGAGGCCGTACGGTCAACGTCGAGGTCGAAAGCGAGCCCGAGGGTTTCGGCGACAGGACCGAGCACTGAGTCCGGCCGGAAGCTCTAAGCACTAAGTACCAACACACTGAGCCGGGCGGCCGATATGACCGCCCGGCTCCGCTTCGTCCAGTCTCGCTCCGCCGGCCCACGGCGGCTTTGTCACCTACTTACCAGCGGCTTCCCCCGTAGCCCTGGCCGTAGCCCTGTCCGGTCCTGCCCCACTCGCCGGGTGAGCGGGACGCCACGTTGCCCTTGAAGCTGCCGGGGCCGTAGCTGGTGCCTCCCACCCCGAGGCCGGTGGAGTAACCACCACCCTGGCCCACCGGTGTGCCTCCCGCCAGGCCGCCGCTCATGCCGGGGCTCTGATAGCCGAAGCCCGTCTGGCCGATGTTGGTCTGGCCGAAGCCGCCCTGGCCCACGGTGCCCTGACCGATACCAGTCTGGCCGACGTTACCCTGATAGCCTCCGCCGAAGCGGGACTGTGCCGGACCTCCGAACCCTACTCCACCTCCCTGGACTCCGGTCTGGCCGAAGGACTGCCCCGGGCCGGCCGTCGCCTGTGGAAGGTTGTAGGTCTGTCCCGGCAGGCCGAAGCTCTCGCGCCGGAAGGTCCCGGTTCCGCCGGCTCCCTGGTACCCGACATTGGTCTGGGTGGGGCCGCCGAACGCCCCGCCCACGGTTCCGTAGCCGCGGCCGCCCACTCCGACGTTTCCATAGCTCTGGCCGATGCCACCCTGGCCCGGCCCGCCGTAGCCGATGCCGGACTGCCCGATGTTGCCCACGTTGCCTTGGCCCTGCCAGCCGGGGCTCCAGCCGACATTACCGAAGGACTGCCCGCCAACGTTTCCCGGGGCGCCGAACTGCGGGGTCCCGACTGGGGTGGAACCGTAGCCCATGCCCCCGGTGAACTGCCCCTGCTGGCCGATGCCGGGGCTCATGCCCTGCTGATAGCCTGTCACCTGTGTCATCCCTCCTATGGGTCCCTGTTGTACGATGTTCTGCAGATTCCCAAGCTGCTGCTGATTGGCCTGGGACACGTTGTACCAGCCGTGCCGGTTCATCTCCTGCCACACCTGGAACGCGGCGTTGCGCTCGTCGCTGTGGAGCTGGATCAGGTCACTGCGCACGCCCGGCGTGGCGGACTCGAGAACGGAGTCGTCATAGTACTTAGTGATTGCCTTCTGGGTGAGCAGCGCGTCGCCCATTATGGTCTTGTCGTCAAGGCCAATCCACCCGACGTTCACCTGGAGACTACCTCCTTTCCACCCCTAGGTTAGAAGTTTATCGTTGGAGACACCCCCGGCGACGCTTGCCGCAGCCCGGGGGTCGTGCCCACCTGAACTCCCGCACTCGTCACCTGTCGCCTGAGAATGTCGTAATGGCGCTGGTGAAGAGCCTGGATGCCGCTCAGTACCCTGCGGCACTCCGGGTCCTGGGCCTGATTGGCCAAGGCGCCGAACTTGGAGATGAGCATATGCTCGGCGTGCAACCCTTCCTCGATTCGCGTAGCCTCCTTAGAGGTCAACCCGTTCAAAGTCCCGCCTCCCTCCGCCCAAGGTGAGAGCCGGGGCTCGCGGGCCGGCGTGAACGCTACGCGCCCCTCTGGCCCCAGACTCCGGCTCCGAAGTCTAGCGTTACCGGGGGCATTTCTGATATGCCAGGCTGATATTGGTCCGGGCGGGTCGGGCTGCCTGGGAGGGAAAGCAATACACAATAGCTGGTTTCAGTATCGACCTGTCTGTGCCCAGGGTGGGGCGCTCCACCGGCCAGTCATGCGTTGAGGACTTGGCCTTCCAACCTGTCAGCCGCGGTGGAGACCAGACATCGAAGGTCTGGACGTTCTACACGCCAGTGGTGCGGAGACCCGTCGTTTTCGATAAGGGCTAGGGCTGCGGCGACGGCGATGGGATGCAGTTTGCCCCCTGAAGCGGCCTTAAGCTCCTCCACAACCTCGGGGAGGGGAAGGGAAGCACGATACGGGCGGTGCGACGCCATCGCCTCGATCGAGTCCGCCACCGTGAGAATACCGATCAGCACGTCAGCCTGAGGATGACCGTACGGGTAGCCACCACCCGCATACCTCTCGTGATGCAGTTCAGCGAACCGGGCCATATCTGCGAGTAGGCCTCCGTGAATCCTGAGAATCCGGGCACCCTCCTTGGCATGGGATTTGATGACCTGTCGCTCTGATTCATCCAGTATCCCGGGCTTTGAGAGGATAGCATCCGGAACAGCGATCTTGCCTACGTCGTGCACAAGCCCTCCCACCCAAAGCTCAGCTATCTGGCGCTCCTCCAGCCCAATTCGGCTCCCGATGGCCACGGCATAGCGAGCAACTTGAGTAGAGTGCCGGGCGGTGTACTCGTCACGAGCGTCGACGACGGTAGCCAGTAGGTCTAGGGTGCGGTCGAGAGAGTCCTCAATGAGCGCTACATAGTGGGCCTTGTTTGACTGCAAGGCGTGCATCCTACCTATCCGAGATAGGACCGACATGGTCGCGAGCGTACCGACTAGGGTCACCCCAACCATCGGCAACACGCCAGCGAATGTGCGTAGCGCGTCTGATGTCCCTGAAAGGAGCACGGTGAGGCTGACCCGGGAGACACCTGCGGCCAGAGAAACTAGGGCTAAGGGTATGCTGATGGCCTCAGTTTCCGCCGCCCGCCAGCGACGCACGAACCCGCCTACCAGGCCGCTCAGGATAGTGTTTGCGGTGCAGGCCAGAGCCGTAGGCCCACCCAAAGCAAGGAGGTGCGAACCTGATAGGCATCCCACCGCAAGGCCGGCTGCGGGGCCACCTGTCGCGCCAGCCATTAGAGATCCTACGTCGCGGAAGTCTATGCTCACAGAGCCGGCCTTGACGCTGAGCATCGTCCCTAGTAGTGAGAATGAGAGCCAGAAAGCAATGTGTCCTAACTCTCGATAAGCACTCCCCGTGGTGCGGCCAGCAACTACGGGCAATAGCTTGCCGGGGCTCGGCAGCAATAGCAGGGTCACTACTAGGGTACTAAGAGCCTGAAACAGGTTCCACCCAAGTTCGACCAGCGGCCTTAGTAACATCCTCTTTCACAACCTACCTACTTGGGATATGAGCGGTACAGACTGGGTACTTTCGACAGCAAGACAAAGCGTACCTTCTGGACGAATGGAACGCTGCCATCCGGATTCCAGGGGACGTGATGCCTTCCGTGGACTTGGCTACCTCTAAGCAGTTCTTCTCACAGGACCGGGAGGTCAGGGAGCCCCACCGTGTAGAACACACCCCCGGCTCGGGCCGTACCCTGGAAAGGCCGGGCTTCAGACCCATACATCCCGGGGAGCAAGTGAGGGGGTTTTGACGTGCATAAAGCGGTGATCGTTGATGCCTGTCGGACCCCGATAGGGCTTCACGGCGGAGCGCTGTCGTCAGTCCGGCCCGACGACCTGCTCGCCCTTGTGTTCAAGGCCCTGGTCGAGCGGACCGGGGTCGACCCCGCCGTCCTCGACGACGTCTACGCGGGGTGCGCCAACCAGGCGGGAGAGGACAACCGGAACGTGGCGCGCATGGCCGTTCTCCTCGCGGGGTTCCCTTTCGAGGTCCCGGCCGTCACGGTGAACCGCCTCTGCGCCTCCAGCCTCGACGCCGCGAGCATGGCCGCCCGGGCCATCCGCGTGGGGGACGCCTCCGCCGTCATCGCGGGAGGCGTGGAGTCGATGAGCCGCGCCCCGTACGCCGTACCTAAGCCGGAACGGGCCTTCGCCACCGGGAACCGGACGGCCTACGACACCACCCTCGGCTGGCGGTTCGAGAACCCGCGCATGGCGGACATCATCCCCCTCGAGTCGATGGGCGAGACGGCCGAGAACATCTACGAGCGGTGGCGCATCCCGAGAGACGAGCAGGACCGCTTCGCCCTCTGGTCGCACCGGAAGGCCGTCACCGCCGTGGACTCTGGCCGCTTCAAGGCCGAAATCGTGCCCGTCGAAGTGGTGGACCGAAAGGGTCAGGTGACCGTGGTCGATGCGGACGAGGGCCCCCGCCGGGACACCAGCCTCGAGAAGCTGGCGAGGCTCAAGCCGGCGTTCCGCCAGGGCGGAACGGTGACCGCGGGGAATTCGTCGAGTCTCAACGACGGGGCAGCGGCCTTGCTGCTCATGAGTTCCGAACGAGCCGCGGAACTCGGGCTCGAGCCCATGGCCAGAATCGTGTCGTCGGCCACGGCCGGCGTGGACCCCCGCGTCATGGGCATAGGACCAGTGCCGGCCACGCGGAAGGCCTTGGACAGGGCCGGGATAAGGCTCGACGACGTCGGGGTCATCGAACTCAACGAGGCCTTCGCCGTCCAGGCCATAGCCGTACTGCAGGAGTTGGGCCTCGACCCCTTCGACGACCGGGTCAACCCGAACGGCGGCGCCATCGCCCTCGGGCACCCGCTGGGTTGTAGCGGCACCCGACTCCTCACGACCCTGGTGCACGAACTCCGGCGCCGCCCGGAGGTCCGCTTCGGGCTGGCGACCATGTGCGTCGGGGTCGGCCAGGGCGTGGCGACGGTGGTCGAACGCCTGGGTTAACGGCCGGCGGGGACGACCTTCCCCGGCCGGGGCTCGGCGGTGCGGGGCTCAGCAGGCTCAATCGGCGGTGCCGCCCGGCGCGACGATAGGAGAGAGACGCCGGCGCCGGCAAGGCAGGCGAAGAAAACGGCTCCGGGCGATGCCAGGACGCTCCGGGTGACGGCTGCGCCGACCATCAGGCACAGGCCCAGGCCGACCCAGATTCCCCCCATGACGAGAAGGCCCTGCCGGCTGAACCTCTTGCCCCGGCTGCCCGCCCACACGGTGGAGATCGCCGTCCCGAGTCCCACGGCGCCGATGACCAGGCCCATCGTCCTGGGGT
>QZJP01000043.1 GCA_003599345.1 Bacillota bacterium
AACCCTCATGGTCATGCAGCGCCGCCTAGCCAGCAGTCTCTACGCGATCACGCGGACCCTCGAGAACCGTCTGCGGGCCCTCAATGAGGTCCTCGCCATATTGAGAGATCCGAGCCGCTCAGAGGCGGAGAAGAAGCGGCTCTTCAGGGACAGTGCCGATCCCAGCGATCCGCGCGACATTACGGAATACGAGGACCTGACCGAGGAGGAACGCGAGCTGATCGACCAGCGGATCTTCCGTCAGGTCCTGACGGATGATCCGAACAAGGTCGAAGAGGAGCGCGACGAAGTTGAACGGCTCTTCCGGCTGGCTGATAGCCTGAAGCATCACAAGGAGGCGAAGTTTGCGGAGTTGCTCGGCGTCCTGGATTCCTCCGATGTCATCCGAGCGGAGGATGAAAAGCTCCTGATCTTTACTGAGCACCGGGACACGCTCAATAGCCTTGCTAAGCGACTTGAAGAGAAGGGCTACACCGTCGCCACAATCCACGGTGGCATGGACGTGGATACGCGCAAACAGGCCCAACGGCAGTTTCGCACGCAGGCCAAGATCATGGTGGCCACGGATGCGGCAGGAGAAGGCATCAACCTGCAGTTTTGCCGCTACCTCATCAACTGGGACGTTCCGTGGAACCCCAACAGACTTGAACAACGGATGGGGCGCATCCATCGATATGGCCAAGCCGATGACGTTTGGGTCTACAACCTGGTTGCCCAGAACACTCGGGAGGGATCGGTCCTCCAAAAGGTTCTCTCGAAGTTGGACATCATGCGCGAGCAGATGGGGTCCGACCGAGTTTACGACGTGATAGACGAGTGGCTGGAGGATGTCCCGCTAGTACGGTTAATCGAGAGTGCCATCGATGCCGATGATGAGTCCGCGAGCTACCGGGAAACGGAAGCGGCCCTGACCATGGCGTCGAGCGACCGGGCCGAAAGACTCATCGCCCTGCAGAAAAAGACCTCACTCGCTTCACGGCTCGATCTCCGGTCAGCCCGGGAACTGCGCGACGCGTCGGACGAGCGCCGACTTCAGCCGTTGTTCATCCAGCGCTTCTTCGAACGTGCATGGACGGAGTGTGGCGGCACCCTTCGCAAGGACGATTACTTCCCGGTGTGGCACATCGGCTCTGTGCCGAGCGCCCTCCTGGAACTTGCCCAGGAGCGACGACAGGCCCTATCCGAGCACTACGACACGCCTTTCGTGTTCGACAAGCAGCTCGTCAGCGTTGCCAGCCGCGTCCGCGTACCAGAGCGGACCAAGCTGATGGGTCCTGGCCATCCGCTCTTTGACACCCTCATCGAATGGGCAATCCGTGAGGCGCGGCAGGCGTTCGCTAAAGGGGCGGTTCTAGTGGACCCCAATATCGCAAGGCCACAGCAAATCTGGCTTGTCCGTTCGACCGTCGAGGATGGACGCCGGCAGTGGCATCAGGGTCGCCGCAGGCCGGCGGCTCATGAGCGGCTCGCCATCATCGTTCAGGACCACCTGGGACTCCGGACAACCTCACCCTCGTACCTGCTTAATTGCACGGCGCCTGAGGCGGCCATCCCGGCGCTTGAGGCGGCCTGGAGGTCCGCCGAGGACATTCAGGCGTGGGCCTACGAGCAAATCACCGAACCGCAACTCGACCAGGCCAGAGCCGTACGAACTGAGGAGTGCGACCTGCGCCGGACATACCTGAACACTGCCTTTACGGATCTCATCCTTGAACTGCAAGAGCAACTGAATGACCTGCAGCAGGCACAGCTCTTTGGCGAAGACAATGCCGACGAGGTCGAGCGCCTCTGCTCACGGATCGAAGAGCTGAAGGCCCGGAAGGCGGAACGGCTGAAGGAGTTGGAACTCATGATGAAGCTGACCGCCAACTTCCCCGATCTCCTGACGGAGGCCGTGGTTGTTCCAGCTCCTGTAGCGACGCTGGGAAAGGAGGAAGGAGAGCCGTCGAAGGGCATTCCAATGGCCCGGGACGACGAGGTCGAGGCTATTGCCATGGATCTGGCCATGCGCTACGAACGCAGTCGGGGCTGGCACCCCACGGACGTGAGCCGAGACGGGGAGCATTATGACGTCCGGTCCGAGGGACCAGGTGGCGAGAAACGGTTCATCGAGGTTAAGGGCCGGGCGCAGTCCGGCGGCATCGTCCTGACGGGTCCCGAGGTGGATAAGCTGCGCCAGCTCGGCGAACGGGCCTGGCTTTACGTGGTTACCTTCTGCAGGGGTGAGCGACCGCGGCTACGCGTTATCCAGGATCCAATCTCGAAGCTGACCCCGGAGATGCTGTATCGGCAGATTCAGTACCTTGTTGAAGCAGACGACTGGGCGCGGCAAGGGCATGAGGTTGAGATGCCCGTGGCGACCAGGGAGGGAGGCCCGTGAGTCACGGAGCAGGATTCAAGTGGGATGACGGCCTCCAGGGTGCTGCCAGGCGCATTGCGGAGTCGAACCACACTCCGATGCGGGTTGTGGCCGGTCCCGGGACGGGCAAGACCTTTGCCCTGATGCGGCGCGTCGCGCGTCTTCTTCAGGAAGGAGCGGCTCCCAATCGGATCTTGGTCTGTACCTTCACACGCACTGCTGCCAAGGACCTTGAGGGCGAATTGGCTCGGCTAGGTGTGGGTGGCGCGGAGGAGGTTCGTGCAGGTACCCTGCATTCCTATTGTTTCAGCCTGCTGGGTCGAGCGGAAGTCCTGGAAGCGACAGGCCGGATTCCCCGACCTCTTCTGAGTGTCGAGGAGCGGTTCCTCCTCGAAGACCTGAACGGAAATGGCTTCGGCCGAATCCGCGCACGGGAGGACCGCCTTCAGGCGTTCAACGCAGCCTGGGCACGTCTCCAATCTGAGACACCTGGCTGGCCGCATGATCCCATTGACCAGGTGTTTCACAGAGAGCTGGTCGGCTGGCTTCGATTCCACGAGGCCATGCTTATAGCTGAACTCGTCCCGGAGACGCTCCGCTATCTACGCGACAACCCTGCCTCGCCCCATCGCAGCGTTTTCGAGCACGTTCTGGTGGACGAGTATCAGGACCTCAATAAGGCTGAGCAGGTCCTCCTCGACCTTGTCGCCGAACGTGGACATCTCATCGTGGCTGGGGATGAAGACCAATCCATCTATTCCTTCAAGTTCGCTCACCCGGAAGGAATCGCCAGCTTCGACGGGTCACATCCCGGCACCCATGACGAGGGGCTTGACGAGTGTCGTCGGTGTCCTCGGGGAGTAGTCGAGATGGCCAATACGTTGATCACCAACAATCCGGGCAGAACCCCGCGCGTTCTCAAGCCGCTACCCGGGAACCCCGACGGTGAAGTGTTTGTGCTCCAATGGCGCAGCGTTGAGGATGAAGCCCAAGGGATCGCTGAGATCGTTCGGAGGAGAATCCAGGACCGGGAGGTCGAACCTGGAAGGGTTCTAGTTCTGGCTCCACGCCGCCACTTGGGTTACCAGATTCGTGACGCCCTCAACGCACTCGGAGTGTATGCCCACAGCTTCTTCCACGAGGAAGCCCTTGAGGGTGATCCGAAATGCCTTGGTGAGAGCAACGCCCAGCAGGCATTCACTCTCCTCACGCTGCTTGCGAACCCGGACGACCGTGTCGCACTTCGCTGTTGGTGCGGCTTCGGCAGCGACTCCCTCCGAAGCGGTGCTTGGGCACGGCTGCGGGAACACTGCGAGGGCAGCGGAGAAACGCCTAGAGCTGCCCTGGAACGCTTGGCATCAGGCGACCTATCTATCGCCCACACTGGGCAGCTCATTAAGCGCTTCCGGGAACTCCAGAGGCGTCTTGCCGAACTGGAGTCCGTTCGAGGTGGAGCGCTTGTCGACGCTCTTTTCCCAGGGGGCCAAGAGTGGGCCAGCTTGATCCGCACGCTGGCCTCCACCATCGAGGGAGACGAATTCGATGCGCAGAAGCTTCGTGAGGCTCTGCGGATCGGAATCACCCAGCCCGAGCTACCCACAGACGTTGACTACGTCCGGGTGATGAGTCTTCACAAGTCCAAGGGTCTCACGGCTGACCTTGTGGTCGTGTTGGGGTGTATCGAAGGACTCATTCCGACGACGGTCGGCGATACGTCCGCTGAGCGGGTGGCCTCTCTCGAAGAGCAGCGACGTCTGTTCTACGTGGCGATCACGAGAACGAGGCGAGTGCTCATTCTCTCCAGCGTGACCCAGCTGCCCAGGCGGCTCGCTCACAGAATGGGGGCCCAGGTTGGCAGTGGTAATTGGACTCACGCCGTGACCGTAGCGTCAAGGTTCCTTGCTGAACTCGGCCCTTCGAGGCCGAAGGCAGTGTCGGGAACAACTCTCGTCCAAGGACAGCAAGCATGACCGGACAACGACAGACCGCTCGGGATTGCCGACGGCTAATCGAGGTCGCCCTGCCAATCCGTGAGATCTCGGCCGAGAGCGTACGAGACAAATCGCTGCGACACGGGCACATCTCGACGCTGCACCTCTGGTGGGCCCGGCGGCCGCTGGCGGCATCGCGCGCGGTGGTATTCGCTTCGCTTGTGCCCGATCCCGACGACGCGTGTTGTCCGCCCGAGTTTCGAGCGGCGGTCGAGAGGTATCTCAAGACCCATGTGCCGGCGCAATTGAGGCACTACTGGCGGGGCCGTAACATTCACCGCGACGAGGACCCCTATCGGCCATACGAGGGTATTCCGGACACGCTACGGAATCGGCTGCTGATGTTTATCGCCAAGTGGTCGCCCGAATCGCTGGAGTTCGAAGCCGGCAAGGCCAAGAAAGAGCCTGATCCCAAGTATCTCTTAGACGACCGCTCGCTTGTGAAGTGGGAGACCTGCGATCCGGAGAACGCTCAGGGGCGAGAGGTTCTCCGTGTGGCTGGCGAGCTTCTGAAGGCTGCCTACGGCGGAGAGGTGCCGGCTGTGCTTGACCCGTTCGCCGGCGGGGGCGCGATCCCGCTAGAAGCGGCTCGGCTCGGCTGCCGGCCGATCGCCAACGACTACAATCCGGTGGCTTACCTGATTCTGCGGGCGACCTGCGAGTTTCCACAGAAGTACGGGCGACCTGGTCAGCGCAAGATGCGGGAGGAGCATCTGGGAGCGGTGGCCGAGATCGAACGTGAGGTCTCCAATGTCCTCGTCCATGATGTGGAGAATTGGGCGAGATGGATCCTGGAACGAGCCCGCGAGAGGATCGGGCACCTATATCCAGCTGGCAAGGATGGTAAGCCAGTAGTCGGCTACCTCTGGGCCCGCACCGCGTCGTGCTCGAATCCCTCGTGTCGGGGCGAGATTCCGCTACTGCGCAGCCTTCTTGTGTGTGATAAGACTGGCAAGAAGGTAGCTCTAACGATGGACGTAGACCGGAGCGTCAAGAGCATCCGCTTTGGAATCGCGGAAGGCAAGGACATCAAGAGAACTGGCGGCACCATGCAGAATCGCGGCAACACGTTGTGCCCCTACTGTGAACAGGTGACACCCGTCGCGGACCTGCGCACCGCGGGGTTGTCTGGCCGGATCGGGGAACGGATGGTTGCAGTCATCGTCGAGACACGGGCTGGCAAGGAATACCGTCCGGTTGAAGGGACCGACCTTGCCGCGTTCCGCAGAGCGACTGAGCTTCCGGTAGAACGGCCGCAGGAACTCATATTGCCGGAAGTGAACGCTGAGGACGCAAAAGACAACGTATCGAACTCCACGGGGATTCGTGTCCACCTTTACGGCATGAAGACTTGGGGTTCGCTCTTCAACCCCCGTCAGCTCGTCGCCGTGCAGACCTTCGTTGGCTGTCTGCACGAAGCACTGAAGGCGATGCAAGGCGAGTTCGCTGATCACGAGTATTGCAACGCCGTGGCGACCTATCTCGGCCTTTGGATCAGCCGCAATGCGATGAGAATGACGACGGTGGGGAGATGGGACGTCGGTGGTGAGAAGTTCCAGACCCCTTTCGACGGTGCCCGTCTTCCCATGAAGTGGGATTATCCAGAAGCCAACCCCTTCTCGGACGTAACGGGAGGCTTCGCCAATCAGCTGGACTGGATTGTCCACTTCCTGCGGCGTGAAAGCTTGAAAAGCCCTCCGAGCAGGATTCTTCGCGGAGACGGGGCAGCGCTTTCGCTGAGCACAGCCTCGGTCGATGCGGTCGTCACCGATCCACCGTACTTCGACGAGGCCGCCTATGCGGACCTGTCCGACTTCTTCTATGTCTGGCTGAAGAGGGCGCTTGCCGACGTGGTGCCCGAAGCGCTGATCACACCGCAAACGCCGAAGGTGGACGAGGCCACCGCTCTCAAGCACCGTCATGGCGGCGACGGAGCAACGGCAGACCGCCATTTCCGAGCCAAGCTCGCCCAGGTTTTTAGCGAAGCCAAGCGTCTATGTCGAGAACCTGGCCTCATTTCGGTAATCTTTGCCCATCAAGAGACTGAGGCATGGGTGGCGCTGATAGATGCGCTCTTCTCGGCCGGACTAACGATCGACGCCACGTGGCCCATAGAGATGGAGCTCAAGAACCGAGTGCGTGGCCTGAACTCGGCTGCGCTTCAGACCTCGATCACCGTCGTGTGTCGTCCCCGGGTCGTAGGAAGCGCAGCCGCCTTCAGGGACGTCCGCAGGGAAATCGAACAGGTCGTCCAGGAGTCTGTCAAGCGCTTCTGGTCTTACGGTTTCCGCGGGGCGGACCTGATCGTTGCCTGCTACGGGCCGGCGGTAGGTGTCTTCGGGAAGCACGAGCGAGTCGAGAAGGCGGATGGGACCCCCGTCGGCATTCCGGAACTGCTGGGGTTGGCCAAGCGGGCCGCTCGTGACGCGATTGCAGGGGAGTTCCGCGGCGACAACCTCTCGACGCTCTACTACGTGTGGGCGAACCTCTACGGCGCGGCGGAGCAGGCCTGGGACGACGCGCGGCTCTTGGTCCAGGTGGGCGGGGATGCGGACAACGCCATGGAGGTTGCCCGCGGGCACGGGATCTTCGTGGTAGATGGCTCCAAGTGCCGGCTTGCTCTTCTTAAAGACCGCGCCAACCGTCGAGGAATGGGCATCGATCGGACCCCGCCGCTTATCGATGCGCTTCATCACAGCATGCTCCTTTGGAGGGAGGAAAAGCGCCAGGACCTGGTAGGGTATCTCACCGAACGCGACCTCTTAGAGGACGGCCCGTTCTGGAAGCTGGCGCAGGCGCTCTTCGAGGTTCTCCCCCGCGATTTGGAGGATTGGAAGCTGGTCAACACATTGCTCGGCGAGCGCCAGACACTGCGAACGGAGGGCAAGCACATGGCGTTCAGGGACACGCAGCCGAGACTGTCCTTCGATGAAGGAGGCTAAAGGCGATCATGAGCGAGACCCTTAAGCCCTGGTACGCGGTTGCCACACCTCACGAGGACATCCGCGAAGGACGTCTCGCCGAAGCCGTCTTTGCAGCGAACCTGTGGGCGGTCGTCCAGGGCACAGCGCCGGAGGTTTATCTCGATCCCGAGGAGTTCTTTCGCAAGACGTACCTAACGACCGGGTTGTCCACGGTCCTGAACCGGGTCGCGGGGGCGCTGCGAGGCGGCGGAGAGACGGGAGACCGCATCATTAGCCTCCAGACCGCCTTCGGCGGAGGCAAGACGCACACCCTCGTCGCCCTGTGGCATCTGGCGGAACACGCGGATCGGCTAAAGGCGTCACCTCACGCGGAGGGCCTTCGAAAGGCCATCGGCGGGCGGCTCCCCGAGAAGGTGAAAGGCGTCGCCGTCTTTACCAACCAGACCTGCGATGCGACCCAGGGACGCAAGACCGCCGAAGGCGTTCACCTGCGCACGCTCTGGGGGGAGTTAGCCTTCCAGCTAGGGAGTAAGGCTCTGTACGAACGCGTGCGGGCGAACGATGAGAGCCAACGCGTGCCGCAGGGGATCTTCTTCGAGATTCTGCAGGCCTCTTCTCCGTGCCTGATCCTACTAGACGAGCTGGCTGACTACTGCGTCGGCGCGGCGGCAGTGCCGGTGGGCGATACGAGCCTAGCGGATCAGACCGTCTCCTTCATCCAGCAGCTCACCGAGGCCGTGCAGCAGGTCCCCGGCGCGGTGGTGGTCGCCACCCTACCGGCGAGCAAGTACGAGGTCGCCCAGAGCGAGAAGGGGCAGGAAGCGTTCGTGACGCTCGAGAAGCGCTTCCAGCGCCTCGGCGCCGACGTGAAACCGGTGGCCGACGAGGAAATCTACGAGGTTGTCCGGGCCCGCCTGTTCGAGTCCATCGCACCGGACAGCGAGCCGGACTATCCGAAGAGGGTCGCGCACGTCTATCAGGGGATGTACGCGGCCCACGCCGGAGAAGTGCCCTCGGAGGCCACGAAGAACACATACCGCGACCAGCTCGAGCGGGCCTATCCGTTCCATCCTCTGCTCATCGATGCGCTCTACACCCGCTGGGGCAGCCACCCCGATTTCCAGCGGACGCGAGGGGTGTTGCGCCTGCTCGCGAGCATTGTGGGCGACCTCTGGAAACGACGCCAGGGGAACACCGAGACCCAGCACCTTATCCAACCTTGCCATGTCCGCTGGTCCGTCGATGCTCTCCAGGCTGCCTTGACGCGCCTCTGGGGACCGGCGTACCAGTCCGTAGCCGCCGCCGACGTTATCGGTGAGCGGTCCAATGCTGGCATCTTCGATGAGGAACGTGGGGGTGACTACCGAAGCGAGGCCATCGGGCAGGGCCTGGCATCCGCCATACTCCTGGGCTCGTTCGGCGGCCAGGGCGGCCGGAGCGGGTTCAGCTCGAAGGACCTGAAGCTCGCGTGCTCTCGCCAGGGCCTGAACTGGAACTACGCGGACGGAGCTCTGCTGGAGCTGGAGAACCGCTGCTTCTACCTCCACACAGCGACTGCCGGAAACCTGGGCAAGCGCTACTGGTTTGGTACAAAACCCACGCTCAACAAGCTGGTCGTCCAGTACCGCCAGCACAGCGCGAAAGAGAACTTCGAAGAGGAGATACTTGAGGACCTTCGGACAGAGTCGCAGAAGGGCGCGCTGGCCGGTACCACGTGGCGTGTGATCGTCAACCCAGCGGAGGATCTGCCGGAGCAGAAGTCGTTGACGCTGCTCATCCTGCCGCCGTCCCTGGCTTGGGACGAAAACGGAGGAGCCAAGGACGCCATCTACGAACGTGTCAACTCGATCAGCACCTCATGCGGCGGGAAGGACCGACTCTACCGGAACACGCTTCTTTTCCTGGTCGGAACTGCGCGGGGGCTAGGGAAGCTGCGGCAAGCCCACCGCGAGAGGGCGGCCTTGGAAGGCGTGCGGGCGGACTATTGGGATCAGCTCGACGAAGAGCAGCGGGAGGATCTCAAGAGGCGCCTGGAGGCCGCTCGGCGGGCGGCCCTGGAGGCCCTGGGCCCTGCATACACGGTTGCCCTACGAGTGCGCGGACAAGCGGTGGAGGCGTGTTCGCTCTCCGATGCGCGGCGGAGCTTCCAGGAGCACCTCGGCTACCTGTGGACGACGCTGGTTGAGGACGAGGAGTGGATCCTCCGGCGCGTCGGGTCCGTGACCCTGGAGAGCACGGGGCTGATTCCGGCGGACGGTGGACTGCGTCTGAGAGATGCCGTCGAGGCGTTCCTTCGGTTCACAGACAAGCCCATGGTCGCCACCAAGGAAGCGGTTACCGCCGGACTCGCCCAAGCCTGCGCGGATGGACTCGTCGGCATCGGTCGCGGTGGAAGCCCGTCGGCGCTCTTGGCCCGATACTGCAGGCAGACTATTTCGCTAGACCCGAATGAGGACGGCGTGTGGCTTATCCCGCCGTTTGCCCCGGAGGCGACGGAAGCTCCCTCGGGCGCACAACCTGTCGGAGGCAGCGTGGGTGCCGGACAGTCGACCGCCATAGGCGGGGCGGCTCCCACCACGGCCGACGCGGGGAGCCCCGAAGCTAGAACCGTGGACGAGCTTGAGGGCAAGCAAACAGTCCGAAGTTTCGTCGTGCGCGGTGACGTTCCGGTCGAGAACTGGAGCGAGTTGTTCCGTTGTTTCGTCGGTCCGGCCGCTCGCATGAACCTAAAGAAGCTGAAACTCGGCGTGCAGTTTGAGATGGAGCTCTCGGAGGCAAGGGTGTTGACCGAGAACGATCCAGCCATCAAGGCGATGAAAGAGGCTGCACGCCAACTGGGGCTGGAGCTGGAAATCGTGAAGGGCGTGCCTGGCCGTCGCCCATATGCTGACACCTGGGGCCAGGCATAGCGTCCATTCCGGTGCCCCGCAGGGCTCGGGGTAGAAAGGGTTTGGCTTTCTACCCCGAGCCAGCACTATCGGTCCTTGTGCTTTGTGCGGTCGGTCAGAACATACCCCTGACCAGGCTTGGGCGTGGGCGGAAGGGGCTCACCTTTAGTGACGGTCGCCTCGCGACCGGTCTTGCCGCCCCGTGGACCCACAATCCCGTACTGCCCAGACTCAGGCGCCTTCTGGCCAGGCTTCAGGGTCTTGGACATCATGCTACCTCCCTCCTTTTCCGACCTTTCAACCACGGCCTAGACGATATCAGCTTGGTGTGGAGTATCATGAAGCCCTGCCTGCGGAGACAGCCTAGCTGCTAGCACGGAACCGCAGGCAGCCTGAAGGTCATCGTAGGCAACTGGTTGCAGGCCCGACCCGCTCACAGCGAGGCTCTCCGCTGTGAAGAGATTCCACGATTCCCATTCCTGGATGACCTTCGGCAGCCCGGGAAGATCCCCGGACGACTCTCTGAGACCGACTGGCGTTGAACAGTGAACAGGCACAATCTGATGGCCCCATGCCGTGATATCAAGGGATTCCGGTCCTGAGGGGTGGAGAAAAGGCGAAATGGCGTAGACACAACAGGCGGGTTCATAGGGCTTGCAGTCGCAGGTGAGACATGGTAACATAGAGATACAATGTACCTCAGAACCGTCCGGGTCAAGAGAGAGAGTAAGGTCTTCGAGTACGTCCAACTGGCCCACAACTACCGGGACCGGGAGACGGGCCGGCTCTTCGTGAAGGTCCTCTACAGCTTCGGACGGGTCGACCAGCTCGACACGGATGCTCTTCGCCGACTGGTGAGGAGCATCTCGCGCTACCTGGAGCCTTCCGAGGCGGAGGTCGTCCGGGAGCGGCTGGGCGAGGAGTGGCCCTTCGAGTTCCTGGGGTCCAGGCGGATCGGTGGGTCATGGCTCCTGGACGGCCTGTGGAAGCGGCTAGGGGTCGACAAGGTCCCGAAGGGCCTTCTGGGCGGGCGGGGCTACACGACCCCGGTGGAGCGGCTGCTGTTCGCCATGGTGGCCAACCGGACCCTGGCCCCGTTGAGCAAGCTCGGCATGGAGCGCTGGGTGGCGGAGGAGACGCTGATCGACGGCCTACCCGAGGTGGAGGTCCATCAGCTCTACCGGG
>QZJP01000072.1 GCA_003599345.1 Bacillota bacterium
CACCGCCTCCGGCAGGACGTCCATGTTCTTGACCTTGTACCCGTGGATGGCAGCGTTCAGGGCTATCTGCGAGCCCATGTTCCCGCAGCCCAACACGCAAATCTTCTTCACGTCCTCGACACGCACCGACTCCGACCTCCCTTGGCGTGCGCCGCGACGTCGAGCGCGTCGGGGGGCCGGACTGCCGTCGCGGCGGCATCTTGTGGGTCTCGACCGACTGGTAGTTCGCCGCCCTGCCGGGAGTCCCTTTGTCCCGCGCGGTGGCAGCAGGAACACGGCCCGGGCGGCGAAGACAGGAACACAGCACCTGGAAGGGGAGTTCTTATGACACCCGGAACGAGTCCGGACGTTACCGCCAACGCCATCACCATCACAGGAGCAACCGTTATCGACGGGACGGGGAAACCGCCGGTCCCGAACGCCGCGGTTGTCATCAAGGACGGCCGCATCGTGTCAGTAGAGCCGGAAGGGAGTCCCGCCGCCGGCGACGACGTCGTCCACATCGACGCGCGTGGCCGTACGGTCCTGCCGGGTCTCATGGATTGCCACGTCCATATCACCGGCGACGGCAACCCCGACATACTGAGGCAGCTCCGCAAGACCATCCCCCGGGTAGCGTTCGAGGCGTCAGTCCATGCCCGCCGGACCCTGGAGACGGGTTTCACGACGGTCCGTGACGCCGGGGCTGGTCACCTCATCGATATCAGCCTGCGGGACGCCATCAAGGAGGGGCTCCTGCCGGGTCCCCGGATGCTGGTGAGCGGGCTCCCGCTTACCACCACCGGCGGCCACGGGGACCAGTTCTGGCCGCCACAGATCGAGTTCACGGACCGTCGCGTCGTTGACTCCCCGGACGAAGCCAGGAAAGCGGCGCGCACCGAGCTGCGCAACGGTGCCGACCTCATAAAGCTCTGCGCGAGCGGAGGCGTCATGACGGAGAGGAGCATCGTGACCTCCAGGTGCCTGACCGTCCCGGAGATGCGGGCGGCCGTCGAGGAGGCCCGCAACGTCGGGGCCAAGACCATGGCCCACGCCCACGGGACCGAGAGCATCAAGAACGCCGTCCTGGCCGGCGTCGACTCCATCGAGCACGGGATGTACCTGACCGATGAGGTCATAGAGTTGATGCTGGAGCACGACGTCTTCCTGGTGCCGACCCTTGTCGCCCCGTACCACATACTGGAGAACGCCGAGAAGGCGGGGATGCCCGAGTGGGCGGTGACGAAGTGCAGGGAGCACGGTGACGCCCACCGGGCAAGCTTCAGGAGGGCTCTTGCGGCGGGGGTCAAGATCGCCATGGGCACCGACGCGGCCACCCCCTTCAACTACCACGGCGACAACGCCCTCGAACTCGAGCTCATGGTCAAGGAGGGCATGACGGCGATGCAGGCCATCGTCGCCGCCACAAGCCGCGCCGCGGAGCTGCTGGGCCTCTCGGACAGGTTAGGGACCGTGGACCCGAACAAGGTGGCGGACGTCATCGTGGTGGCCGGCGACCCCCTCGCGGACATCTCCTGCCTGCGGGACAAGTCGAGAATCGAGGTCGTCATCAAGGACGGCAAGATAGCCGTGGACAGGCGGCCGGCGTGAGCGGGTCGACGTTCCGGTCTCAGGCCTGGGTGGCGCTTCTGGGCGCTGCCGGGCGCCGCCGAAGAGCCGCTATGCCAGCCAGGCCTTGAGGTCGCGCTCGATGGTGTCCGTGTGGAACTTCTCGTGGTAGAGAAAGCGCCGAAAGAGCTTCCGAGCCGACCAGACCTGGTGGTCGACCTTGCGGGTGGCCCGCATCTCGTCCGGCGTGAGATGGGCCAGCTTGGATAGGGCCCGCTCGCGGTTGAGGGCAAGCTTGTGCCACACGTCCTCCGAGCGTGGGAGGCGCGGGAGATCGTCCCATAACCTGGTGAGGTACCAATACTCCGCGCCGGCGATGTGCCGGAGCTGCTCGCCGATGGTCATCCGGTGGGGGAGCGACCGGTAGTGGTAGGCCTCGGGCGGGATGCGGTCCTTGAGGGTCAGGAGTCGAGCCCGCCTGGCCCCCATCAGGGCGATGAAGCCCGGAATCTCGTCCGGCCTCACCGCAACAAGGTCACGCCGGAAGGTAGCCTTCGTGCCGCCGTCGCCAACCTTGTTCCGGCCGTGGACTTCCTCGGCGACCCTGAACTCGGGGGTCTCGTCCTCGCTCCACGGTTCCGCTAGGAGGCTCAACAGACCGTGTTGTTCGAGTAGCCGGTAGAGCTCAGCCGCCTCGCGGGGCGCGGCGGCGAAGGCCTCGTCGAAGCTCGCCGCCCACGACAGTAGCCCCGGCGGGTCGAACGTGAAGAGATGACAACCTCCGTCCCGGCCGATCTCCGCATAGACCTCCAAGACCGCCATGATGGTTGTCCCCTCGCTCTCCTCACTGCTCCTCCGGTGTCCCGGGCCGCCGCCGTTCCCTAACCCTCATCCTCCCGGTACAACCTCCGCCCGAGCGCCAGCGCTGCGGACATGACGGCCTCGTTGCGGGCGATGTCGCTCCTCATGCTTCCATCCCCCGCTCTAGGAAGCCCCCGGCGGCAAGCCGTACTGAAGAGTGGACGCCCCAGTGTACCCCAGCTTCCGGGAGACCTCCAGGCTGAGCTTGCGGACTCTCACGGCCACGTCCCCGAGCCGGGCGTCGGTGAGGCGCCTGGCAGGACCGGTTACGCTGAGAGCGGCCACGATGCCGCCGCCGAAGTCCCGGATAGGAGCCCCCAGGCAGCGGACCCCGTCCGTGGCCTCCTCGTCGTCCAGGGTGTAGCCGCGTTCCCTCGAGAGAGCCAGGTCCCGCCGCAACGCGGCGAGGGTCACCAGGGTCCGTGGGGTCAGGGCCCTGAGCGGGTCCGGTCCCAGCAGTCGCCTGAGTTCATGGACCGACAGGTCGACTATCAGAGCCTTGCCCGAGGCCGCGCAATGGAGCGGGTGGGGAACTCCCTTGGGAGGGGACACCCTGATCCCGCTCGATGGGCTCCACGAGTCGATGATGACCATCTGGCCACGGTTAAGGATGGCGAGGTTCACGGTCTCACCGATCTCGTGGCTGGCGGCCTCCATCAGCGGCTGAGCCGCGGCGTGTACGCCGGTGGTGTGCGGCAGCCGGTGGGCGATTCTGTAGAGAGCCCAACCCAGGCGGTATCTGCCGCCGGTCTGCTCCTTTTCTACGACTTCGTAGTCAACCAGAGTGGTCAGGAGACGGTGCGCCGTGCTCTTGGAGACCCCGAGCCGTCCGGCTATCTCGGTCACGCCGAGGGGGCTGAGGCCCGGGGTGTCGGCGAGGATACCGATGATGGCGATGGCCCTCTCGACGGCCCGGATGGGGTAGCGCGCCGTCCTGCTGCCGGACTCGCGAGACCGCATCACGCCGCATACCTCCTAAAGACGGGCCCAAGGAACAAGTGGAGCCGTTCTAGGCTACGGAACCGTGTTCTGAATACCAAGTGGGACCCTACGGTGGTTCAGCACCGCCCTGCCTACTCCTTTCATTGCCGGGGGACAACCGGGTCGAGACCCCTCACGGAGACGGGCGCGGCCGGCTATGGAGGATGTCGGCTGTAGCCGCGAGAGCCCTCTCGATGTCCTCGCTGTCGTTGAAAAAGTGCGGTGAAAACCTGGTCGAGCCGAAGCGGGGCGAGACGATGACGCCGCGCCGGTTCAGTTCGGCGGCGACCGCCTCGCCGGCGTGGCCCGGGAAACGGGCCGTCACGATGCCGGCCCGGCGTTCGTAGTCCCGCGGGGTGAGAAGCCGCGCCCCCAGCCTCTCGAGTCCCTCCATGAGGAGGTCGGTGAGGCGGAGAACGTGCCTGAAGACCGCTTCGATGTCCAGGTTCTCCAGGTAGGCCAAGGCTTGGCTGAGGCCGTAGCCGGAGGGGTAGCTCATAGTCGAGTACTCGTAGCGGCGCATGCTCGGGGCGTAGGTGAGTTCGCGGGCGTCGAAAGCCCACATGTCCGCGGTCCCGCGCCAGCCCACGAACACGGGCTCGAGCCGGTTGAAGAGGTGGGGAGCCATGTAGACGACAGCCGCGCCGAAGGGCCCGCAGAGCCACTTGTAGGACGCCGATACCAGGGCGTCGATTCCCGTGGCCTGGACGTCGATGGGGATCACCCCGGTCGACTGCGTGGCGTCGACTATGCAAAGGGCCCCCTTGTCGTGAGCCAGGGCGGCGAGTTTCCCGAGGTCGAACCGGTGCCCCGTGGCGTACTGGACGTGGCTGACGCACACGACCGAAGTCTCCTTATCGATTAGCGCGGCCACGTCGTCCAGACAAAGCGGTGCCGGGTCGTCCCAGCGCCGCACGAGTCGAACCTCCGCCCCTGTCTCGCGGGCCACGCGGAACCAGGGGTAGGTGACGCTGGGGAACTCGATGTCGACGCTGACTATGTTGCCTGTCGGCCGGAGGCCCCAGGCCAGTTGGTCCAGCCCTTCCGTCGCGCTGGTCGTGATGGCGACGTTCTCCGCCGGGGCCCCGATAAGCCGGGCCGCCCCTTCACGCGCCAACTCAAGGGCCTGGACCTCGGCCTCTTCGTCGAGGCTCACCGTTCCCGCGTGGAGGATTCGGCGCGAGAACTCCTCCATGGCTTCTCGCGCCGGCAGCGGCATCACCGATATAGACGCCGAGTTGAGGTAAGTGTAGTCATCCAAAGCCGGGAAGTCGGCCCGAGGAGCGAGCGAATCGATTCTGGCCATGCCGTTCTCACCTCCCACTTCCCTGGTGCGGTCTCCCTGGTGCGGTGTTGCGGTCTCGCCGACGCCAACCCCGACCCGGACTACATCTCCACCCAGGCTCCGAGCCCTCGCTCCTTGGCCTTCTCGTATACCAGGGACGCGACCAGCGGGAAGTCGAGCACCTGGGTCATGTCGTCGTCGGTAATCGCCAGGATTCGACCCATACTGGGTCAGTGCCCCCCTTGGAAGCTTGAGTCGGACAGTGACGCGCAAGTCAGGCGGTCGGCGAGCTTAACTAGGGTGTCCAGAGGGCTCCAGGTTCGCGGCGGGTTTCGGCGGGCGGCGGAGTCGTTCCTGCTGGCGAAAGAGTTGTTTCACCAGGCAAAGAGAGACTCTAGGTCGGACGAAGCCTGGGGGTCGTCCCCGGTGGGTGGATCCGACCCCCGGGAGCTCAAGGTCTAGTGCGTACCGGAGCAGCACCTGGCGGGCCGCCCCGGGGTCAACGTGCTAGCCGGTCGAGGAGCTGCTCCATTGCCCGTCTCCTATCCCCGGTCCAGTAGCCCATCCAGTGGGTGAGGCCATGCTGTTCGCGTGCGGACGCGAGCTCCGGCGATTCCCAGACTTGAGACGGGTAGCGGGCCTTCAGTCCTGCCCACCAGCGCTGGTCATCCTCCATCAGCCGCTCGTAGCAGGTCATGTAGAGGGGACCAAGAGCGTAGACGAGCGTGACAGCGTAGTAGGTGTCGGGGGCCCACGCGCCGAGGGTCCGCTCATCGACGCGCTCAAAGTAGGGCGGCAAGGCGAAGTCGGTCAACTCGGGCCGGCGCAGTGCCACCTCGAGGCGGACGGGCCGGCCGAGATCGAGCGGGTCGACCGCCTGCCCCTCCCTGACTGCCTCCTGCGCGCGGGTTGAGATGAGAGCGGCCGTCTCCTCATCGGGCAAGGTTGTTTCCGTCCCATCCGCGAGCCGTTCCTTGACCGCCGCGACCACTATGCCAGGTGAGAGACTCCGGGCCTCGTCACACGCCGTCCGGTCGCCCGTGACCAGGACCGCTCTCAGCCCGAGGGTCCCGCAAGATCCGGCGAACATCCCAATCTCGCCGACGCTCCGGCCATTGACGCGGACATCGTCAATGGGGTCGTTGATGGTGTGGGCGAGGATGCCGGGGGCGTTGGCCTTGGCGTGGAAGCCCACCAGGAAGAGAAGCTCATGGCTGCGGTTGATGCCGCCAAGAGGCACGGGATAATCGTCGAAGCGGGCGATGACGGCCCCTCCGGGTAAGGCCTCAGCCCGGATGGAATTGCGCTGGTTATGGAAATCGATGATGGAGACGCCCTCAGCTCCTCCAGCAAGAGCTCCCCGGGAGGCGGCCGCCACGTCGGCCGTGATCCGGTCGCGCCCAAACCGCTCCCAGTCCTCCGTACCGTTGAAGACCCAGGAGCGCCTGGGCGTGGTGATGCCCGAGGCGCCCTCCATGTCGACAATCATGAGGACTCTCATAGCCTCTCCACAGCACCTCCAACTCCGGCGCTCACGGCGCTGGTCGTGCTCTAGGCACGTCCCGGTCCCGCTAGTCGTAGCTGTAGAACCCGCGGCCCGTCTTCCCGCCGAGGTGCCCGGCCCGCACCATCTTTCGGAGGAGCGGGCAAGCCCTGTACTTGGAGTCCTGGAATTCGCGGTAGAGAACGTCGGCGATGTAGAGGACGGTGTCCAGCCCGATGAGGTCCGCCAGGGCCAGGGGACCCATCGGGTGGTTCATGCCCAGGCGCATGACGGTATCGATGTCCTCGGGGGTGGCCAGACCCTCCTGGAGGCAGTAGACGGCCTCGTTTATCATCGGGATGAGGATGCGGTTCGAGACGAACCCGGGCGAGTCCTGGACCGTGACCGGCTCCTTGCCCATAGCCAGGGCCAGGCCGCGAACCGCGGAGTAAGTCTCGTCGCTCGTGGCCAGGCCCCGGATGATTTCGACCAGCTTCATCAGGGGAACCGGGTTCATGAAGTGCATCCCGATGAACCTATCGGGCCGGCTCGTGGCCGCGGCCAGTTGGGTTATCGGGAGCGACGAGGTGTTGGACGCGAAGATGGTCGAGGCCGGGCACACCCTGTCAAGCTCCCCGAAGACCGTCTTCTTGACGTCAAGGTCCTCGACCACGGCTTCGATGACCATGTCGCACGCCGCCGCCGGACCAGCCTCCAGTGTGCCCGTGATTCGCCCGAGAACAGCTTCGCGCTCGTCCGCCGTCAGCCGCCCCTTCTCGACACTCTTGGCCAGGAACTTGGCTATCCCCGACAGGCCTCTGTCCACGAGTTCCCGGCTGATGTCCCTCACCCACACCCGGCACCCCGCCTGGGCCGCCACCTGCGCTATGCCGGCCCCCATCTGACCGGCACCGACGACCATCAGCTTCTCTATGGCCATACCGTCCCACCCCGCCTCGGTACGTCGCCTGTTCCTCGCGGGCGGAGCCAGGGCCCCGCCCCGGCGACCGTCATTCGTAGTCCATCCTTACGATGGTCGCTTCTCCCTGGCCTCCGCCGGAGCAGATGCCGCAGGCCCCGTAGCGAAGTCCCCTCCGGCGCATCTCGTAGACCAGAGTCATGAGGATGCGACCGCCGCTCGCGCCGATCGGATGGCCGATGGCCACCGCGCCTCCGTTGACATTGACGATGTCCTCCGGCCAGCCGCCTAGCCTGGTCGAGACCAGGGTCACGACGGCGAAGGCTTCGTTCAGCTCGAGGAGGTCCAGGTCACCCAGGTCCAGCCCCAGCCGCTCCGCGGCCTGCTTGACCGAAAGGTACGGCACGGTGGCGAGATACGGGGCCTCTTGCGAGACGAAACCCTGGCTGATGATGGTGGCAAGAGGCTCGAGCCCGAGTTTCTCGGCCGCCTCCCTGGCCGTGATCAGGAGTGCCGACGCGCCGTCGTTGAGGGGTGGCGCGTTCCCGGCCGTCACGGTGCCGTCAGGGGAGAACACCGGCCTCAAAGCCGCCAGTTTCTCCAGTGACGTGTCGGGCCTCGGGCACTCATCCCTGTCAAAGACCACGGGGGGACCCTTCCGCTGCGGGACCTCGACCGGGATGAGCTGGCCGGCCAGGCGTCCTTCTTCGTGGGCGGCGATGGCCCTCGTATGGCTCCTATAGGCCCAGGCGTCCTGGTCCTCGCGCGTGACCTTGAACTCCTTGGCCATCCGGTCCCCGTAGGAGCCCATGTGGACGTTGTTGACGGGACACCAGAGGCCGTCGTGGACCGTGCCGTCGACGAACCCGGCGTTGCCCATCCGGAGGCCCCATCTGGCCCCCTGGACGAAGTAGGGGCCCTGGCTCATGCTTTCCATCCCGCCGGCCAGGACGATATCGGCCTCGCCGAGGCGAATGAGATTGTCGGCGAGGTTGGCCGCGCGGAGGCTGGAGGCGCAGACCTTGTTGACGGTGTCGGACGGCACCTCGACCGGAAGCCCCGCCTTGAGGCAGGCCTGCCTACCGGGGACCTGCCCGCACCCGGCCTGAACAACCTGCCCCATGAAGACGTAATCGATCCTGCCGGGGTCGAGCCCCGCCGCGTCCACCGTCGCCCGGATGGCCTTGGCCCCGAGGTCGACGGCGGACATGTCCTTCAGGGTCCCGCCGAAGGCCCCGAACGGGGTCCGCTTGGCCGCGACGATGACCGCGTCGCGGGCCGTCTTCGTAGCCGGATCTCTCCTAGCTGGCATAACCTTTCCCCTCCCACTCACACACTCTCTCTAAGGGGCGAGCGTCGCGCCGAACGGGCTCCGCTCACCCCACACGCCCCGGGTGGGTGTAGACGTTCATGCGCCGTCCTCGCGCAAACCCCGCCAGAGTCAGGCCGGCGGCTGCGGCCAGGCGGACAGCCATCACCGTGGGCGCTCCCCGCGAGACGACGAGTGGAAAACCGGCCCGCGCGGCTTTGATGACGATGTCGGACGATATGCGGCCGCTGGTAGACAAGATGCGGGCGTGCCCGCGGCCGCCGGGAACGGCCGCGCGTGTGGTTTGCGCCGGAAGGAGGCCGGCCAGCCACAAGTGGCCGACCACCTTGTCGACCGCGTTGTGACGACCTATATCCTCCCTGGTCACCAAAACCCCTTCGGGTCCGCTCCCTTCCGCGACGGCGGCCACGGCCGAGTGGGCCGCGCCCGTCCGTCGGAAGAGAGACGCCTCCTCGAGAAGAGCCGCGAGCCCGGCGATTCGTGAAGCCGGGACCGTGCCGTCCCAGGAAACCGCCGGCATCCGGGCTACGGCGTCGTCTCGATCCATGGCCTGGACGGCGCCGCAGCCGGACGGGACGAGACCGCCGGTACCAGCGCCCTCCCCGGGCCGCCCGGGCTCACCGCCCGCCGGTGCGACCCTGATGACCCGGCGGTCGACGCTGAGCCGCCACGACAGAGCCGCGGCGTTCGGTGACGCCGCGGCCGGCACCATGCCTTGCCCTATGAGGTGGCCCAAGGCCAGTTCCTCGAGCCGGGACGGGGTACAGGCGAGGGTCGCGACGGGCTCCCCCCGGAACTCTATGGTGAGGTAGTGCTCGACCGCGACGGCGTCGAGCGTGTTCTCCACCCGGTCGCCGCCTACCCTCATAACCTCGAGCTCCAGGTGTTCAGGCCAGTCGTCCCTCAGCCCGGACCCCCCGTCTACGACGCCGCCGTGGTCCCGGTCCCTCCCTCGGCCAGGCTGGCCAGGATCTTCTGGGCCTTGACCGGGGTCAGGCGGCCGTAGGTGTCATCGTTGATGATCATTGTCGGGGCCAAGCCGCAGGCCCCGAGACAGGCCACCCTCTCGAGGGTGAACAAGAGATCCGGGGTAGTGTCTCCCGGCTTGACGCCGAGCTGCTCCTCGACGGCCTCTAGGATGGTCTTCCCGCCCCTGACGTGGCAGGCGGTCCCCTGGCAGACGCGGACCACGTACTTGCCCCTCGGCTTCATGTGGAACTGGGCGTAGAAGGTGGCCACGCCGTATATGCGGCTCTCCGGCAGGCCCAGCTTCTCCGAAATGAGGCTGAGGGACACCCGCGGTAGGTGCCCGACCTTCTCCTGGACGAGTTGCAGGAGCGGGATGAGTGCGCCGGGCCCGCTGGGTCCGGACACGACGACTTCCCGGACGCGGGCCTCGAGGGCCATGTCCGCTTCCGTCCCCGCTCGGGGCCGGCTTCCGAGGCTCACGGGACCACCCCACTTGCGCGCGTCCATCAGCGGCCACCTCCCTTCCGGACGGAGACCCCCGCACCGGCGCCGGCAAGGGACTCCGCGGCTTCGGCGGCGCCGGAGGCCAGCTTCTCTATGCTCACGGCCGCCACCTTGAACTCGGGTATCTTGGCCTTGGGGTCGACGGCCGGGTTGGTGAGGACGTTGGCCGCCGCCTCGCGGAAGTGGAACGGTATGAACACGACGCCTCGAGAGATGCCGCTGGTCACAGCCACCCTGATGATGATGGACCCGCGCCTCGACACGACTCGGACCGGGTCCCCGTCGGCCAGACCGTACCCCGCGGCCGTCTCCGGGTTCACCTCTACGTACCCTTCGGGGAAAACCGCCGCCAGGCCCGCAGACCTCCGGCTCATGGTCGCCGTGTGGAAGTGGTAGAGGACGCGGCCGGTCGTGAGGATGAGCGGGTACTGGTCGTCCGGCAGCTCGGCCGGGTCGAGATAGTCGACGGCCGAGAAGAGCCCCTTCCCGCGCGTGAACTTACCCTCATGCAGGAACCTCGTCCCCGGATGCCCGGGCGACGGGCACGGCCACTGCAGGCCGGTGGCCGCGTCGGGGCCGTCCAGGCGGGAATAGGAGATTCCGCCGTACGACGGCGTCAGCCCGGCGATTTCGTCCATGATGTCGGCGGGGCTGTCATAATCCGAGCGCAGGCCGAACCGGCCGGCAAGGTCGGCCAGGATGAGCCAGTCAGGCCTGCTGCCACTTGCGGGCGGCACCGCCCGCCGCACGCGTTGGACGCGGCGTTCGGTATTGGTGAAGGTCCCGTCCTTCTCGGCGAACGAGACTCCCGGCAGGACGACGTGGGCCAGAGCGGCCGTCTCGGTGAGGAAGATGTCCTGGACCACGAGGAACTCCGTGGCCCTCAAGGCCTCCTCGACGTGGTGGATGTCCGGGTCCGACAGCATGGGGTTCTCGCCGAGGATGAAGAGGCCGCGTATGTCGCCCTTGCCTGCCGCCCTTATGATTTCCGTCACCGTGAGCCCTGGCCTGGGCGAAAGCTGACGCCGCCAAGCCTTTTCGAACTTCTCCCGGGCCTCGGGGGCGGTCACAGCCTGGTAGCCGGGGTAGACGTTGGGCAGGGCGCCCATGTCGCAAGCACCCTGCACGTTGTTCTGGCCCCGGAGGGGGTTGACGCCGGTCGATTCGCGCCCCACGTTCCCGGTGAGCATGGCCAGGTTGGCGATGGACAAGACGTTGTCGGTACCGGTCGTGTGCTGGGTGATGCCCATCGAGTAGACGATGGATGCGCGCGCGGCCCGTCCGAAAACGACGGCCGCCTCGCGCAGCCTCGCC
>QZJP01000010.1 GCA_003599345.1 Bacillota bacterium
GGGGACGGCTGGGGAGCGCGCAACGCGCGACCCCGAGGACGCGAATTCCAGGGTGCTTTCGCGCCCTCGGGTCCTCGAGCGTTCCTTCCTACCGGTGGCTTTCCTGGGCGCGGGCTCGATGGCCCAGGCGCTCATCCAGGGCCTGATCCAGGGGGGCCTGGCCTCTCCGGCCCACATCCGGGTCAATAATAAGTCCGACCGCCACCGCCTGGAGTCGGTCGCCCGGGCCCACGGCGTCCAGGCCCACGCCGACAAGCGCTCCGCCCTGGCGGGCGCGAGGACCGTCATCGTGGCGACCAAACCCAAGGACGTCGCCGAGTGCCTTGCCCAGGCGAGGGTCGCCCTTGAGTGGCTGGACAGGAGCGGTCCCGACGCGCGAACGAAGGTTCTCCGAGTCACACACCCCTTGTTCATTTCCGTGGCCGCCGGCGTGAGCACCCGGGCCCTGGAAGACTTACTGCCGGAGGGGACACCGGTCGTGAGGGCCATGCCGAACACGTCCTCGAGTGTGGGTGAGTCCGCGACCGCCGTGGCGGCCGGCCGGTTCGCCACCGCGGGTCACATGGCGTTCGCCGGGCGGATGTTCGGCGCCGTGGGCATGGTTACAGAGCTGGACGAACGGATGATGGACGTCATCACCGGCCTTTCGGGAAGCGGACCGGCCTATGTGTACCTGATGCTCGAGGCCATGACCGAGGCCGGCGCCAGGCTCGGTCTCGACCGCGAGGTGGCCTACAGGCTGGCCCTCCAGACGGTACGAGGAGCGGCCCTGACCGCCCAGGCCACCGGTGAGGACCCGGCCGAACTCCGGCGCAGGGTCACGTCTCCGGGTGGGACAACGATGGCCGGGCTCGCGGCGCTCGAGGAAGCCGGCTTCAAGCAGGGGCTCATCGAAGCGGTGCGCCGGGCGGCCGAAAGGGCGGCGGAACTCGGGAAGTAGGGCGGAGCGGAAGCGGCAGGGTCAGAGGTCGCGCGACATCATGCCCAGGTCGTCACGCCAGACCCAGCCATTCCGCCGGTAAAACTCGATGGCCTTGGCGTTGTTCACGTGGACGAACATGTGAACCTTGAGCGCCCCCAGGCTCCCGAGCGAGGCTAGGGTCTTGTCCAACAGCGCGGTGCCGAGCCCCCTCCCCTGGCAGTCGGGACGCACCGCGAGGTGATGGATGTAGCCCCTCCGGCCGTCCCAACCTCCTAGCACGGCCCCGACCATCCTCCCATCGAAACGCGCCACGAACGACGTGGCTTCGTTCCACCTCAGGAACACGCGGAGCAGCGGCGGGGTGTCGCCCCGTCCCAGGCCCACGCCGGGGACTTGACGCCATAGCTCGAGGGCCTCGGGGATGTCGCTCGGGCGGAAGGGCTCGATGAGGAAGTCCATGATTTGCTACGGTTCGACGTGCCCGGGGGATCCCTCCTGCTTCAGCGGCTCCGGCTGTAGTGGAGGGCGATGAAGCTGAGGAGCGTGGCGGCCAGGACTCCAAGGAAGACCGGGGTTAGTTCGGGGGCGTTCCTCAAGCTGTGGCTCAGGCTGTTGACCGTCGTGTAGAGTAGCCCTCCCAAGGCCACGAGGGCCGTGGCCATGCCCCACCCCCGTCCGATGAAGAGGCCGAATCCTCCCACGATGGCCAGCAGGGCCGTCAGAAGCTCCGCCGCGATATGGGGGACGATGAAGACGTTGTTCTCCACGGTCGCTAGGCCCTGACCGAGGCCGCCAGAGCTTATGAAGTCGGCCCAGAAGAGGATGATGGCCAGGCCGACGAGAACGAGGATGACACCGACCAGGATGGCAGGCCACGTGAAAGCCTGGTGCTGCCTTGGGCTCCACCTGACGCCCCGCGCTCGGTAACTCATGCTGTCAGCTCCCGAGGATGGCCGAGTTGCACCACCAAGCGGTCTTCGTAGTATGTCCGCCCTCCGCTCAAAGCCCACCGCCCGCCGCGGGAGGGAAGCCGCCCGGCACATGGAATGCCAGCATGCCGGACCTTATGGCGGGTCAACGCGTCAAGGGACCGGGCGGTAGGATTGGAGGCGCCGGTGGTGCGGCTCTCGGGACGAGTTGCCATCGTGACGGGCGCGTCACAGGGCATCGGACGGGCGATCGCCAAGCGGTTCGCGGCCGAGGGGTGCCCTTTGCTTCTGGTGGCCCGGTCGGCGCCGGCCCTGGCCGACCTCGAATCGGAGTTGGCGAGGGCCGGAAGCAGGGACGTGGTGGCGGCACCTGGCGACGTCGGTGATCCCGCGACCGCGGCGGCCGCGGTCCACAAGGCGGTAGACACCTTCGGCCGGGTGGATATCCTGGTGAACAACGCGGGAGTCGGCCTGCGCGCCCCCGTGGCCCGCCTCGACCCCGCGGACCTGGAGGAGGTCTTCCGGACCAACGTCCTCGGAGCCCTCCACTTCGTGCGGGAGACGGTACCCCACCTCCTGCGGCAGGGCAGCGGCCTGGTCGTCAACGTCTCGTCCATCGGGGCCAGGCAGCCTGTCCCGTATCTCGGGGGCTACGGGGCGACCAAGGCGGCCCTGGCGTCCCTCTCGGAGTCCTTGCGGATGGAACTCGACGGCACCGGAGTCGCCGTCCTCACCGTCTACCCGGGCTCGGTCGAGACGGGGTTCAAGGCCCACGCGCGGGGCGAGCCCTACCCGGAACGCTCCGGCGCTCGGCGCCTGTCTCCCGAGGACGTGGCCCACGGAATCGTCCGGGCCGCCGAACTCGGGCTCAGGGAGGTCCTCATCCTGTCTCGTGGGGAGCGGCTCGGCCTTCTGGCGGGGCGCCTCGCGCCGCGGGCCATGGAGAGGGTCCTCTTGCGGAGGTACGGTGGTACGGGCTCGGGCGCCGGGGGAAGACCGACGAAAGCCTGAGACATAGGTACCTCAAGCCCAGTCGGAACAGGGCGGCCACGTCCCTCGGCCGAATCCCGGCCCCACCCCCGGCGGCCGGTCCGCTTCCCGCCGTCTCGCGCTCCAGCTTGAGCAGGTGGAGCTCCCACGGGGCGTGGAAGAACAGGAACTGCCAATAGGCCGGGCCCAACCCCAGGTTGCGCCTGCCCCACCGGGCGATGGCCGCTAGGGCCGCCCAAGCCCGGCCCAGGGCCCGGCGCTGGCCGGAGGCCCTAGTCCCGAGCCCCGCCGCCGCGACGACCGCCTGGCGCATGGCGAGGTAGGTGAACTGCCGCCTCGCGAGGTCAATCTCCGGCGAACCGGCGAGCGGCCCACCGGTCCGTGCGAGAAGGTCTAGAGCTTCCTCGAGCTGGCGCAGCTTAGTCACCCGAGCCCCGGGCGACCCCTGGAGGAAGTCGATTGTGTCCTTGGGAGGATGGCTGAGGAGGTTCCCGCCGGGCATGCGCAGCTCAACCTCCTGACCGTCAAGCTCGAGGAGAAGCCCGAACGCCCGCTCGAGATTGTCATAGAAGCCGCCCGCCTTCTCGTATGAGGCGCCCGGCGCCGGGTTATCGGCGGGGCCCGTGCCGGGCACCTCTAGGGCGCCGGAGGCGAAGTCGGCCGTGAGCTTGCCCAGGTCGCCCTCCGGATTCCAGGCGAGCCGGCTGAAGAGCCAGAGGTTGGGGGGCGGCGCGAGCCACGGGCGGTCGGACGTCATGAGGACGCCCACGTCGTCGACGCCGCTGGCGAGGTAGGTCTCAAGGTCGCCGGCCATGACCCGCGGCAGGGGCGGCGCCATCGACCTGAAGAGGACGGCGTCGAGGTAGTACTCGAAGACTCGGACCCGCCCGGCGCGGGCCCGGCCGGATGCGGCGGGGGGCGCCGCGTGAGCCGGCGCCGCCGGCCGAGACTCGTGCAACAGGCCGGAGAAGCCGGCGACCCCTCTAGTGAGCCTGGCGTGGTAGTCGCGGTTCACCGCGCAGGCCGTGTCCCCTAGGCCGTGAGCGTAGCACCTCTCTCGCGGCGCGTAGAGAAACGCGACGTTGGAGCGAGGCCGAACGCGCTCGGGCGGCCCAATCGTGTCGTGGTAGGCCAGGAAGGCCAGGAGCGCGCGCCCGTCGATTTCGCCCAGGACTTCCGCCACGGCGTTCGTGGCTATCAAGGCCTGGTCCGAAGGCGACAGCCCGGCGCAGCTCTCGCACCGGCACCACCCCCCACCCACGACGTCGTCCGGCCAGAGGTGGTACACATCAGCTCCCGGGCGGCTCTCGAAGTACGAACGGGCCTCCCGCCTGATCACGTCCAGAGCGCCACTGGACGACGGGCAGAAGTTGTGGTCGGGAGTGCGGCGGTTCCCGTCATGCCTGAAGAAGTGAGGGTGCCGGCGGAAGAGAGCCCGGGGAAGAAGCGCCGACAGCCCGTGTCCCCCGAACTCCACCCTCAGGCCGTGGAGCCTCGCGGCCGGGACGGTCCTGGCCAACGCGTCCCGCCAGTGACGAGAAGACCGCCCACCGAGCGAGACGGGCGGGAACTCGTGTAGGAAAATCCCGGTCAGGCGGCTGAACGCCGCCCATCGCACCCATCCCTCTACATCGCCGAGGTAGAGGTCATGTCCGATGATGAGCGTGCGGCCGGGCAGGGCCGGGGCCGACTCCTTCACTCCGTGGCTGACGCGGGCCGTTTCGAGACGCGGTATGCGCTGGCCCACGGGACCCGGGTAGTACCACCGGCACCCGAGGTCCTCGAGGAGGTCGCACACTCCAAAGACCAGGCCTCGCCCCGTGGCCGCTTCCAGGACCATGCCGGCGGCGGAGACGGTCCGTCGGAAGCCGTCCGGCCCGAGCCGGCCCTCGAGGGCAGGAACCTCCATAAGCTCCACGCACGGGCCGTCAGACGGCCGCTTGCCCAGCACGGTCACCCGGCAGCCGGTCATCCGGGAAACGAATCCGGCGAACTCGCCGGTCGCCAGGCGGGCGGTCTCGTCGCGACCTGCGTAGACGACGGGCAGGCCGTCGCTCCCCTTCCGCGCGATGAGTAGCGAGGCTTGGGTCAAGGGCTCCACCGACCATAGGTGACATAACTTCCGGACCACCCATTTCCGCCTCAGCCGGCCCGAGTCCTCCTCGTAGTTGCCAGAGGACCCAACTTGTCCCGGACAGGGCCTCTTCGCACCCGGGACATCCTAATCGTGGCTGAGAAGGGGGGATACGCGATGCTTCATTGCCGAAACTGCGGGAACAACTGGCCGGAGGTGGTCCCGAAAGCCGTCCCGCCGAAGCACTGCCCCAAGTGCGGAGCCCCGGCGGTGGTCAGGACGTCCCCGCCCGAGGGCCGGGATTACGGGCAGGGACAACCGCCGCAGAACCCGGGCTACCAGGGTCCGAGCTACCCCTATTGACGGCCCGAAAGGCCCGGAGTCCAGTTGAACGGGGCCGGATGGCCTGGTAAAATGGCGGGTAGGAAAAACCTCATAGCGGAAGTCAGCTTCCTTCGGGGCCAGGTGAGGGCTGTGAAGCCCAATTCCTGACCGGCGGTGATGCCCCGGGCCGAAGGCCCGTGGGCGAGCCCGCGAACCGTGCCCTGTCCGTGGCTTCGGGCCCGGACGGGAGCGGCCGATCCGGTGGGATTCCGGAGCCGACAGTATAGTCTGGATGGGAGAAGGAAGGCCTAAAGGTCTTGGCCGTAGCCTTTTCGCGCTCCGAAGTCGCGCCACAGCGCTTCGGAGCGCGTTCTCTTCTCGGGAGCTGACGGACCCGCAACCAAGACGAGGAACCGAGGAGGCCGTCGAATGCTGTCCGCCAGATCCGCGAGAGAACAAGCAGCGCCCCGTCCCAAAGCCACGTCCGCGCTCCGCGTCCTGATTCGCGTCGCGATGCTCGGAGCCGTGGCGTTCGTGCTCATGTACGCCGAGTTCATCCTGCCGGGGTTCCCCACGTTCCTGCAGTACGACCCGAGCGACGTCCCGACCCTCATCGGAGGGTTCGCCATGGGGCCCGTCGCCGGAGCCCTCGTGGCCGGCGTCAAGGCCACGCTGTTCTTCCTCTCGGGCAAGGACGAGGCCGGCGCCATCGGCACCGCCGCCAATCTGACGACGAGCTTGGCGTTCGTCATAACCGCGTCCCTGGTCTACGCGCGCTTACACACCAAGCGGGGCGCCTTGCTCGGCCTCGGGGCGGGCGTGGCGAGCATGGTAGCCGTTATGGCCGTCCTGAACTACTACGCCTTCCTTCCGGCCTACGGCGTGCCCGCCGAGGGGCTCATCCCGCTGGTGAAGACCACTGTCTTGTTCAACCTGGTGAAAGGACTCCTGAACTCCGGGCTGACCTTCCTGGTCTACAAGAAAATGAGCCCGCTGCTTCACCTGTAGGAAGACGGGAGAGCCAGGCGGTCTTCCTCCGAGAACTCCACGGTCACGCCGAGTTCTCGGACCTTGGCCAGGTACTCGAGCACCGTGCTCACCGCCTCGGCGTGCGACCAGGTGAGCGGGGCCACGGAGAGAGCTTGCCCGGAATACGGGTGGAGCTGCTCGGGAAGGTGCCCGCCCGGGATGGCGTGGGTGCGCACCCATTCCAGGATGGCCAGGGCCACCTTGAGTTCGCCGACCGACGAGGCCTTGGCGATGTACCAGCGCGCCAGCCAGAGCGTGCAGATTATCCAGGGGTTCCCCGGAACCCGCTCGACGTCGTCGCTCTTCCTGAAATAGTAGTCGCCCGTGTAGCGGGCGACTCCGCCGACGTCCGTGCTCACCCAGAGCCCGTCCTGGACCAGTTTCATGGTCCGCAGGACCCGCTCGTCGCCCGCCGGCAGGAGGCCGAAGAGCGCCACTCCGAAGAGGCTGGAGTCCAGCGTGTAGTCCGGCGACGCCTCGCCGTCTGGCCGGACATAGAGCCCGCGAAGGAAGCGTCCGAGCTTCTTGTCGTAGAGGTGGGTGAGAGTCGCCTCCTTCACCTCTTCGGCCGCCGCGCGCCACTCGGCGGCGGTGCGGTCGCCGAAGAGCTCGCCGAGCAGCGAGGCGGCCATGAGCCCGGCGTAGGTGGAGGCGGCCGTATAGGTGAAGATGCCTTGCCGTTCCTCCCAGAGGTCGTAGCTCGGCCGTGGAAGCTTGGTCTCGGGGTCGCGGTAGTTCGCCAGGAAGTTGGCGGCCGGTTCGACCAGAGTGGGATAGAGAGTGTCGACGAAATCGAGGTCCCGGTCGGCGGCGTAGTGGCGCCCCAGGGCCCACAGGACGCTGGCCGTCTCGTCTTCCTGGACAGGCAGGAGGAAATCGCCCTTGCGCACCCACGGGTGCCAGCTCGACCCGACCGACCCGTTCGGGTGGTACTTGTGCCAGAGGAAGCCCTGCCGGCTGATGGCCCGCTCACAGAACCGGAAGAAGCGGCGCGTGAGGCCGTGATACCCCGCTAGGTCCAGGGCGTGGGCGACCATGGCCCCGTCCCGGGCCCAGACGTAGCTGTAATGGTCGCGGTTGTGGCGGAGGATGTCGGTGTCATTGGCGGCCACGATGCCGCCCCTGTTGTCAATCTGAGTTCTGGCCACGAGGATGCTGCGCTTGAAGAACGAGGCCAGCTCCGGGGGAAGGCCCGCAAGGTGTTCACTGTGGCGGGAGACCCAGTTCCGCCAGAATGTCGCCGTCTCCGACATCAGACGTTCCGGCCCGGCCGTCAGCGCCAGGCCGTGGATGGCTCGGGCGCTGTCGAACCCGGACCCCGCCGCGATCCAGTAGTAGAGCTGTTGCTCCTTCCCCGGGCCCAGTTCGCCCTGAAACCCTATGGCGCTGTCCACCGACCCTTGGGAAATCAGGTGCCCCTCAAGCTTACCGTCTTCGGCGTCGCGCCATGTGCCTTCGGCGCCGGCGAAGCGCTTCCGTCCCGTGGAGAACTGGGCAATACCCCGCGCACCGCGCGCCCGCCGGGCCGGCTTGCCGGCGGAGGGGCCGATGCGCCCGTCGATGATGAGGCACCGCTTGCGTTTGTAGTGATAGATGGCCTGGAGGTCAGGGTCGAAGAGGGCGGTGTCCCCGATGTCCGATTCGTCGATGTTGAAGTCGTTGGCGAAGAAGACTCGGACTTCCCGGGCCTCGGAACGAAGATTGCGGATGACGACCCGCTTAAGATAGAGATCCTCTCGATAGTGGACCGCGTCGCTGATGGTGAGGGCGAGGCCGAGCCTCTCGCTCCTGGCCGTGCATGCAGTGACGAGCGTGTCGTCGAGGTAACCCCACGTCTTGGACCAACCGGGCTCGTCGAGCCAGCTGAAGTGGCCGTCGACCCAGAAACCCATCATGTTCCGCCGGCCCTCGATCTGGTTCATCATCCCTACGTACGGGAAGAAGAAGTCCCGCATCACGAGGTCGGCGTCGAAGTTGATCAGGAGGTTGCCGTTTCCTATGCTGAGTGGTCTTGGCAGCTTGTGCACACCTTCCAGGAAGCATTCAGCCCCTGAGACGGAATAACTCCCTTGGTCGAAAGGTATTTTACACTCGTGCTCTTCGGCTATGCCTTGCCCCGAGTCGCCGGCTTCGGGCCGGGCCGGCTCGGGCCTGTCTATCTCTTAGGGAGTGTGAGGGGGCGTGAGCCCGACCATGAGCGGGTGGCTCTTGCTGGTTGCGTTGCTGGCGGCCGGAGTCGTCGCATGGCTCCTCGTACGGGGGCGCCGTCAACACAAGCGCGACCTCGCGGCGTACCTGGGGCCCGGCAGCGGCCGCGGGCGGCCGCGAGGCGGCCGGTGGCGTAAGGCGGGGCGCCCCGGACCGGGGGCCTGGCCCGGACGGCCCGCGAGGCCGATCGTCGACGCGGAGTTCTCGTCCGAGACGTTCGTGCCGCCGGAGGTCACGCGGGAACCAGGCCGGGACGACCGCGGCCCCGGTCCTTGGGGGCGGGTCGCCGTGCCGGCCTGGGAACACCCGGTTCCCTGGTCGTACGGTGACACTCGCTTGGTCTTGATGGTCCGCGACCCCTACTGGCTGTTCACCTACTGGGAAATCACCGGGGACGCTCACCGAGCGGCCGCGGACATGGTCGGCCGGGAGAAGTGGTTCACGGCCCGCCCGGTGATAAGAGTGTACGACGTGAGCGCCGGCTCCCACTACGACGTCGGAGTCGACGAAGAGGCTCGCAACTGGTACCTCAACGTCAGCCAACCGGACCGGACGTGGTATATCGAACTCGGACGCCTTACGGAAGACGGGCGGTTCGTCATGCTGGCCCGCTCGAACTCCGTGCACACTCCGCGCGACGGCCCGTCGAAAGTCATCGACCCCAGGTGGCCCCCTCTGGGTCTCGAGGGCTTCCGGCCCGAAGGCATGCCCGCGAGTCCGGGCATGGCCATGCCGAGCAGCCCGGGGGCACCGGGGTCCCCCTGGACCCGGAAGAGCGAAGGAGGGTCAGGCACATGAGCCGGCAAGCCGACGACTCCAAAGGCTACGTGGGGCTGGTGCTCCACGCCCACCTGCCCTACGTGCGCCATCCCGAGCAGGACGGGATCCTCCCCGAGAAGTGGCTGTACGAGACCATCACCGAATGCTACATCCCCCTCCTGGATGTTTTCGAGAGGCTGACGGCGGACGGGGTCCCCTACCGCGTCGTGGTCTCGCTCAGCCCACCGCTTCTGGCGATGTTCGAAGACGAGCTGCTTCAGAGCCGCTATGCGAGGTACCTTGAGACCATGTCGGACCTCGCCGACCGCGAGGTGCACCGCACGCGCGGAGACCGTCGCTTCGAACCGCTGGCCCGCATGTACCGCGACAGGATCGCGTGGGTGTCCGGTCTCTATGAGCGCCGGTACGGCAAGGACCTGGTAGGAGCCTTCCGGCGGGTGGCGGGCGGCGGTAACGTGGAACTCGCCACCTCCGCCGCGACCCACGCCTACCTCCCCCTCCTGGGCCTTCACCGCTCGACGGTCGAGACTCAGGTGGAAATGGGGCTTAGGCAATTCGGCCGCCTGTTCGGGCGTCATCCGGCCGGGTTCTGGCTCCCGGAGTGCGGCTACCGGCCGGGCTGCGACCAGGTCCTGGCCGAGAAAGGCCTACGGTGGACGTGCCTGGAGACCCACGGCGTCCTGTTCGCGTCGCCGGTCCCGCGGTACGGGGTACACGCCCCCATCGTCACCCCGAGCGGCGTCGCCTGTTTCGGGCGGGACCCGGTGAGTTCCAAGCAGGTGTGGTCAAGCAACGAGGGCTACCCCGGGGACCCCTGGTACCGGGAGTACTACCGTGACATCGGCTACGACCTCGACGAGGACTACATCGCCCCCTACATGGCCGCGGACGGCACCCGCACCCACACCGGGTTCAGGTACTACCGGGTCACCACGCCGCCGACGGAGGGTGGAGCCGCGCAGGCCCACAAGGAGCCCTACGACCCCGCCATGGCCGCCGAGCGGGCGGACGTGCACGCCGGGCACTTCCTCTGGGCGCGCCAGAAGCAGGTGGAATGGCTCGCGGGCCGCTTCGACCGCAAGCCCTTCATCCTGGCGCCCTATGACGCGGAGCTGTTCGGTCACTGGTGGTTCGAAGGCCCCCGGTGGCTGGAGCTCTTCATCAGGAAGAGCGCCTACGACCAGCGCGACTACGCCCTCGCCACGCCGACCGACTATCTCGATGAGTACCCCGTCAACCAGCCGTCGCAGCCCATAGAATCGAGTTGGGGTTGGAAGGGCTACAACGAAGTGTGGCTGCAGGGCGCCAACGACTGGACCTACCGGCACCTTCACAAGGCCGCCGAACTCATGGAGTCTCTCGTCGGACGCTTCCCCTCGCCCGGCCCTGTCGAGTCCCGGGCCCTCAACCAGGCCGCCCGGGAGCTCCTCCTGGCGCAGGCCAGCGACTGGCCCTTCATGATGCAAGGCCGGGTCCTGGACCACTACGGCAAGCACCGGTTCACCCATCACCTGGGGTGGTTCCTAGCCCTGGAGCAGCAGCTCCGCGAGCGGCGCATCGACGCGCGCTGGCTCTCGGAACTTGAGCGGACCGACAACATCTTCCCGGACATCGACTTCAGGGTGTTCGCCTACCGGGCGTACGACCCGACCCCGTGGGTGGCGGCGCAGCGGGCCGCGGGGAGGTAAGAGACCCCTGCCTTGGCACTTGACGCCCTCGATAGCCCCGATTGTTCCCGCGCAGTCGGGAATCTCACGAACGTCGCCCTCGTCCACGGGGAGGTCCTGTCGGGATTGGTGGCCACGAACCTCGCGCCGCGCCTCAGGGCCTGGAGGGCGTGGTTGAGTTTGGCGTAGCTGAAAGTCCGGTCGAAAGCCG
>QZJP01000046.1 GCA_003599345.1 Bacillota bacterium
GTTACGCTTAGAGCCGTCTCCGCAAGGCCGGACCTCGGGTTCTTCCCGCTCGCCCAGCACCTTATCAGGCTCTCTCTGCCACTGTTCAGTTTTCAAGGACCGAAGGGTCTTCGAGCAGTAGTTCTGACAAACCCTCATTTCATGTCGACACCGCGGACGCGTTGTTGTTGCCCGCGTTCCGCGGCGCAAAACCCATACTAGCACCGGCTCTGGCGGGCTGTCAAGCTGGTAGAGGTGGTTCTTACGGCCACGCGTACCAGACTAGTCTATGTCGCAAGACGATTCGATAGCACCAGAAAGCGGTTCGCGCCCCGATATCGTGTGCGACGCCCGCTCGTGCGCCCGCTCGTGCGCCCGCTCGTGGCCGTGGGCGCGGACGGCGAGGACAAGGGATGGCCGGAGCAAGGAGATGGCCGGAGCAATAACAAACACTTGTTCTAGGTTTTCTGCCGGTCGGAGGTAAGGCGATGGACGCCGGCCCCTTGCCCACGCTGGACGCGCACGCCCATCTCGACCCCGCGGCAGCCTCCGAGGAGTTGGAGAGGTCGGATGCAGTACTCGCGAATACCCTCTCGCTGAACGAGGCCGGCCCGCGCCACCGGTCGCCGGGAGCCGCTCGTCGTGTGGGGCATCGGGTGCCACCCAAGGAAGCCCGAGCATCTGTACGCGTTCGACCCGGAGAGGTTCGGCGAGTTGGCGGAGCGGGCGTCCTTCTCGAAAGCGACCACGGCGGCTCGACCCGCCGGCGGCCATCCCCTGCCGGGTGGAGTGGGCGGAGCACTTGGTCGCCCAGTGGTTCGGACTGATAACTGCGGAGGTGCGGAAGCTCGCCTGGACGAACCTGACGACGATCGTCGTGCTTGATGAAGGATGCGTGCCTACGAAGACTTGTCAGGGCCGTTCTTGCGGGCACTGACCTTCGCGTGAAATACTTGATCCTCACAATGTAGTGGTCCGGGAGGAGCAACTCGCAGAGGCGGCCGACTCAGATTCTATCATCACAAGCCAGTCCGCCCGCAAGGGATTGAAGCTGCACCATCAAACAAGAAACCTAGCCCCGGAAACCTTGTGGGGCTGGGATTGTCATCTGGTGGCCCAAACGGGATTCGAACCCGTGTTACCGCCTTGAGAGGGCGGCGTCCTAGGCCTCTAGACCATTGGGCCGTTCGATGTTTGGCTGGGGGAGGAGGGCTCGAACCTCCGATAGATGATCCAGAGTCACCTGTGTTACCGCTACACTATCCCCCAGCGAGAAGCTGTCAAGGCCGAACTCAAGAGCAAAAATCATTATAGCAGAGCCCTGTTTGAGCGGCAACACACACGCGCGGCGGTCACTCCGGCGCCCCACCGCCCGACTTCCCGTCAGCCTGGTTCGCCGCACCTCGACTCAAGGTCTTTCCAGTTGTCGTCGACCTCGTTTTGAAGTTCCTCAAGCAAATGCTTATTTTCGTCCTTGAAGAGATGCTTGAACCGGCCCTGAGCTTTCAGGAAATCGGTGAGAGGCTTCTTTTGTTTGGGCCTGTATGTTATTTTGCACCTGCCGTGCTCAATTTCGAGTAGAGGCCAGAAGCAAGTCTCCACCGCCAACCTGGTCAGCTCAATAGTCTGGGCCGTATCATACCTCCACCCGCGCGGACAGGGCGCAAGCAGATTGAGGAAGGCCGGGCCGCCGGCCTCGAAGGCCTTCTCCGCCTTCCGGGTCAGGTCGCGCCAGTGGCTCGGCGAGCCCTGGGCGGCGTAGGGGATGTGGTGGGCGGCAACGATGGCGAGAAGGTCCTTCCGCGGTTGTCGCTTGCCGGCGGACTCGGTCCCGGCGGGGGTGGTGGTCGTGTCGGCCCCGCGCGGGGTGGCGCTCGACCGCTGGATGCCGGTGTTCATGTAGGCCCCGTTGTCGTAGCACAGGTAGACTACGCGATGGCCGCGCTCGAGCATGCCCGACAGGGACTGTAGACCGATGTCGTAGGTCCCCCCGTCTCCGCCAACGGCAAGAAACAGCATCTCGCCCTTCAACTTGCCTTGACGTTTGAGCGACCGGTACGCCGCCTCCACGCCGCTCATGGTGGCGGCCGAGTTCTCGAACGCGTTGTGGATGAACGAGCATCGCCAGGCCGTGTAGGGATAGATCGTCGTCGCCACTTCCAGGCAGCCTGTGGCGCAACTTACCACCACTGGTTTCTTGGCCACGGACAGGACCTGCCGCATGACCACCGGGGCCCCACACCCGGCGCACATGCGGTGCCCCGGGGCGAAAAGCTGCGGAGCCGCGGCCATTTCCCTCAGTGACGCCACTGTCTCACTCCCTCACTCCAAGGTAGTTGACGACATCTCCGGTGTCACCGGTCTCGACCACGCGTGCCAGGCGACTGAAGACGGCCCTCATGTCTCCGGGGTCGATGTCGCGGCCGCCAAGGCCATAGATGAAATTGACCGTAATGGGCAGAGGGCGTCCGTTACCCGGGCCTGAGCCACTACTCGGGCCTGAGTCTTTGCGGTTGGCGCGGCCGACCGCCCGCTGATAGAGCGCCGCTCTTGTCTCGGCGAAGAGAGGGCCGCCCATAGTCGAGAAGCTGTCCGAGCGGTCAAGGACGGCCACGGCATCCAGGCCGGCGAGCGCGTCCGCCAACTCCAGGCCCGGGAAAGGCCTGAAGACCCGGGGCTTCAGGAGCCCCACCCGGCGGCCGTCGCGGCGCAACTCATCGACGACGAACCGGGCGGTGCCCGCCGCCGACCCGAGCACCACCACCGCGGTGTGGGCGTCCTCCAGCCGATAGGCGTCGAAGTCCCCGTACCTCCTGCCGGAAACCGTCTCGTAGTCCTCGGCCACTTCGCGGATGACTGGAGCGGCGGCCCGCATGGCCTCGGCCTGTTGTCTTTTGTGCTCGAAGTAGAAATCGTAGAGGTCGAGGGGCCCGACCGTGATGGGTCTCTCCGGGTCCAGGAGGGAGGAGTCCGGCCGGTAGCTTCCGACGAAGTCCTTGACGACCTCGTCGGGTAGAACCTCGAGATTCATGAGCGCGTGGCTGATGATGAACCCGTCTAGGCACACCATCACCGGCAGGTGAACGTCCGGGTGCTCGGCTATTCTCACGGCCTGGATGACGTTGTCGTAGGCCTCCTGGGCGTCCTCCGACCAGAGCTGGATCCACGCCGAATCCCGCGCCCCCATGGCGTCGGAGTGGTCGCAGTGGATGTTGATCGGGGCGCTCAGGGCCCGGTTCACGACGGGCATCACAATCGGTAGCCGGCTCCCGGCCGCGATGTAGAGAACCTCCCACATGAGGGCGAGGCCGTTGGCCGAAGTGGCGGTCATCGCTCGCGCTCCGGCGGCCGCGGCGCCGACCGTGGCGCTCATGGCGCTATGCTCGCTCTCAACGGTGACGAACTCGGTCGCCACCCGGCCGTCGGCCACGAACGACGAGAAGTACTGGACGATATCGGTCTGCGGGGTTATCGGGTAGGCCGCGACCACATCCGGCTCGATCTGTCTCATGGCCAGGGCGACCGCCTCGTTTCCGGTCAGGGCCACGCGGCCGGCGGGACGACCCTTCGGTCCACGGGCCGTGAAGCGGCCGGCCTTGGTCTCAGTCTGGGCCATCAGACTTCGACCCCCCGTTCGCCTTCGTCTCGCTCCATGGTCAGGGCGTGGGCCTTGTCGGGGCACTCCGTGGCGCAGATGCCGCAGCCCTTGCAGTGCTTGTAGTCGACGCCGGCGACCTTACCGTCCTTGACTTCGATAGCCGCGTCAGGGCAGTAAACCCAGCACAGAAAGCATTGGATGCAGCGCTCCGGGTGCCAGGTGGGGCGGAAGGTCCTCCAGTCGCCGGTCACGTAGCGGGCCGCATTTCCCGGGGAAAGAATGAGCCCACCCCGGGGAATATCGCGCCAGCCGGCCCCTTCACGCACCACCGGTGACGACTCCTCCCGGGCTCGCTTCATCCTTCGTCCACCTCGCCGTAGGCAGCCTTGATGGCCTCGAGATTTCCCGCCACGAGTTCCCGCCTGCCCTTGAACTTCTGGGCGAGCAGTTTCTCCGTCACCTCGATGAACTGGTCGAACTCGAGGAGGCCGGTCACCTTGATGACCGCTCCCATCATGGGGGTGTTGGGGATGGCCTGCCCTATGGTCCTCAGGGCGATGACGCTCGCGTCCACGGTGGCGACGCGCAGGTCCTTCCGGGCCTCCAGACCCAGACGCCGGCGCATGTCTCCGGGCGGGACGGGGGTGTTCACGACCAGGGCGCCCCCGTCCTTGATCCCGGCCACGACCCCTTGGTCGCGGATCAACGTCGGGTCGAGGACGGCCACGACGGATGGCTCGGCCACGTGGGAATGGAGGGTGATGGGCTCGTCGCTGAAGCGGTTGAAGGCCAGAACCGGCGCGCCCATACGCTCCGGGCCGTATTCGGGAAACCCCTGCACGTGAAGGCCGGCCTCGGACGCCGCTTCAGCCAGGAGGAGGGCGGCCGTCTTAGCCCCCTGCCCACCTCGCCCGTGCCATCGGACCTCGACGATGTCGGCCACTCGAAGCTCCTTCCCCCCGGACCGGATCACACCCGGGCGCTTGGCCTTAGGGTTTCCGCGGGGAAGGAGAAGCACTCCGCAGCCCACGGGCGAGGCCTGCCGCAGGCCCCGTCAGCCCGGGACCCGCCCGCGGGAGCCGATGAGTGGCCGTCACTCTCCGGATGGAGAGTTCAGGAGATGAGCCGCTGGAGGATGAATATGACGACGATGCCGGGTATGCCGAGGAGGCCGGCGGTCATCGCCGTCGGCACGTTCAGCGGGATGTGATAGCCCAGAAGTCCCCCTATGACATTGAGCGTCCACAGGATGCCGGCCCCTAGGAGGGTACGGTAGGCTACTCTGGCGACCACGCGCAAGGGGCTGTAGAGCAGCCTGAACAACACGTAGATGAGAATGAGGACGAAGAAATAGGCCAGGAGAGTCTGGAAGGACACCTGGTCCACCCCCGAGACCGCGGAGCCTGTCTCTGGAGGCTATTCCCGGCGGGAGAGCCTTAGAACGACGGGCTGTCCAGCCCCTCGTTCTTAGCCCGCTTGAGGAGGTACATGTATTTCCGCTCCGCGGCCCCCAGAAGGTAGATGGCGTGGTCCACCAAGTCGGGGTCTGAGACCGTCTCGAAGTAGTTCTTGGCCGCCAGCCACTCGTCGCGGGCTTTGGTGACACTTTCATGGGGAGTCGGGGGGCGCCCGGTCGGTAGACCGAATTCGACCTCCGGAAGAATCTTAGCCGAGATGGTGCTGAGCACATCGCCGAGGGACGCCACGAACCGACCCCCCAAAGTCCCTTTTGAAGTGCATTGTGGCCGGGGTTCGGGGCGGCTATACGGGGCCTTCCGGGGGGCCTTCGGCCGGCGACCCGGTCATCTCAGTCTTTGACCGGTCATACGTCGCGCCGGCCTTCCAGGGCGCGGGCGAGGGTCACCTCGTCGGCGTACTCCAGGTCCCCTCCCACGGGGACGCCGCGCGCTATCCGGGTCAGCCTCACCCCGAGGGGTCTCAATAGGCGGGCGATGTACATAGCCGTGGCCTCGCCCTCGACCGTGGGGTTGGTGGCCAGGATGACCTCCCTGAACTCGCCGCCCTTCACCCGTTTGACCAGTTCGGGGAGACGCAGAGCTTCGGGGCCCACGCCTTCCAGCGGTGACAGGGCGCCTTCGAGGACGTGGTACAGCCCGCCGAAGGTGCGGGCCTTCTCCATGGCGATGAGGTCGTTGGCCTCTTCCACAACACAGAGGACGGTCCTGTCGCGTTGGGGGTCGCCGCAGATGTGGCATGGCTGAGTGTCGGCGAGGTTGTAGCACACCGAGCAGCGCCCGATCCTCCGCTTGGCATCGGCCAGAGCGGTGGCCAAGGCCAGGACGTCGCGCTCTTCCATCCGGAGCACGTGAAACGCCAGGCGCTGGGCGCTCTTCGGACCGATGCCCGGTAGGCGCGTGAACTCCTGGATGAGCCTGGCCAGGGCCTCCGGGTACTGCGATTTCGCCACAGCCTACCGGCCCCTTCCAGGTGCAAGGCCTGGGAGACCGGGAAGGCCGAAGCTCTGGGCCAGCTTGCCCATCTCCTCGGCGACCATCTCTTCCGCCATGCGGTGACCTTCGTTGACGGCCGCGATGATCAGGTCCTGGAGCAAGTCGATGTCCGATGGGTCGACAACCTGTTTGTCCAGGACCAGTTCGACGAGTCTCTTGTCGCCTGTCACCTTGGCCCGGACCATACCGCCGCCCGCCGTGGCCTCCACGGAGCGGTCGGCCAGCTCGTCCTGTAGGCGCTTCATCTCGTCCTGCAGCTTCTGGGCCTGCCTCATCAACTTGTGCATATCAAAGGACATGTCTTGACCTCCAGGTCGAGGACGCTAGCAGGGTTCCCTGCCACGTTGTCCCATCTATGTGTCTTCTCCGGGTTCGGTATCATCCACGAGCTGCCCGTTGAAGATGTCTATGGCCGTGCGGACGCCTTCGGTAACCGGGCCGGGCCCTGGACGGGCCGGGCGGTAGCCGGTGCCCGCCGGCCGCGGGTCACCGTTGCCCGATGACCGGGGACCGCCGTCGCCCCGCGACCGGGAGCCGCCGTCGCCCGGTAACCGGGAGCCGTGGGCGACCTGGCCAGGTCTCGAACGCGAGCGGTACTGGTCGCCGCGTGGTCCCCCGGGGGACGGGGCCCTGCCGTTCCGCGACCCTGGGCGGCTCCCATTCTCGGGTGGAGGCAGGCGCGCGGGCGACTCCCTTGGGACGAGGGCTTCCTCGTCGGGCTCGTCATCAACATGCGCCGACCCGCCCGCGGACGCTGCGCGGTCGCCGTAGGAACCGGCCGGGCCGTCCCGGGCGACCGGCCCGCCGTCGGCGTGAGAGGTAGTCACGGCCGCCGGTCCGACGCCCCCGTTCTCGAGGAGCCGGCAGCGGACTTTGAGACTCGTGCCGGCGGCCTCCGACAAGGCGTCTTCACAGGCTCGCCTGTTCTTCTCCTCCTCCATCTGCTCCTTGTGAAATCTGGCCTCGAAGCCCAGGGTGACGACGCCATCGTCCAGACCGATGGGCGTGGCCTTGAGAAGGAAGGCTCTGGCGAAGACGCTCTTCTTCCGCACCCGGTCGAGAAGGTCTCCCCAGTTGTCCCTGAGCCACTGGAGCCGGACACCGTCCGGCCCGGGAGCGGGCATGAGCATAGGGTGCCCGCCGGACCGCGAAACGTGCCGGTCAGCGGGCTGCCCCGCCGGCTGGCCGGCGGCTTGACCGGTGGCCTGCGACGCGCCGGAACCGCCCCTCGGGGCGTCTCCACCCGAACCGGCGACCGGGCCGGGCCCACCCTTGGGCGGCCTGGCGGCCGGCAAGGACGTGACCCGCTCGTCCCCCGGCTGTCCACGTTCCGACCGAAGGCCCGGCCGCGTCTTCTCCTCTCGCGGGCCCAGGGCCAAAGACAGAAGAGCCATTTCGAGTACCAGGCGCGGCTGGGAAGAATACCGCATCTGCGAGTCGGCCCTGACCAGCGCGTCCATGCACGCAACCAGGACCGGCCTCGGCCACCGCCCGGCGTCAGCCGCCAGGTCGGCGTCAAGGGGGGCGCCGGGGCTGGGGTCCTCCAGCACGTCCCGTCCGCCCTCCGGCGCCGCTTGGCCGTCGGACCTCAGGCTAGCGAGGAACAAGTCCCGCAGGTATCCCATGAGTCCCGCCACGATGGCGCCGGGATCGCGGCCGGTTCGCAGGAGGTCGTCGAGGGAGACGACGACGCCGGCCGCCTCACCATCGATCACCTGGGCCGCCAAGCCCCTCAGGGAGTCCCTATCCACGCCGCCCGTCACCATGAGGAAGTCTGCGGCCGTGGGTTTGTCGCCGGCGAAAGACACGCACTGCTCTAGAAGGCCGAGGGCGTCCCGCAGACTGCCCTCGGCCTTGCGGGCTATGAGAGTGAGCAGCTCGTCGGGGGCTTCAATGTTCTCGGCCGCGGCCACGTTCCTAAGGCGTTGGAGTATGTCGGGCTCGGGCACTGGGCGGAAGTCGAAGCGCTGGCAGCGCGACCTCACCGTGGGGAGTATCTTCTCGGGCTCGGTCGTGGCGAGGACAAACACGACGTGGGGTGGCGGCTCCTCCAGCGTCTTGAGGAACGCGTTGTAGGCGTCCTTGGTCATCTGGTGGGCCTCGTCTATGATGTAGACCTTGTACCTTCCCGACATCGGAGCGAGCCCCACGTTCTCCTGAAGGGCGCGGATCTCGTCTATGCCGCGGTTGGACGCGGCGTCGAGTTCGATGACGTCGGGGGAGTTACCGCTCGTGATCAGAGTGCAGGACGAGCACTCACCGCAGGGTTCAGCGACGGGGGCCGATGCCGACTGGCAGTTGAGGGCCATGGCCAAGAGGCGGGCCATCGTGGTCTTGCCCGTCCCGCGGCGCCCGCCAAAGAGGTAGGCTTGGGCCACCCGGCCCTGGCGACAAGCGTTCTGCAGGGTCCGCGTGACATGCTCCTGCCTGGTGACCTCGGCGAAAGCACGGGGACGCCAGCGCCGGTTGAGAGATAGATGAGCCACGTGCGCCACTCCTGATCGAGGCCTGCGGGCACGAACCCAGCCTGTCGTAGCGGACCCTGGGGATGACCGGTGGGCTGTTTCCGCCGGGCTAAAACTTTCTAGCCCTCGAAAGCGTTTCCTGTGGTCGGCAAGGACTTTCCACCGAACCGGAGAAAGGGGCCGCGGCTCGAGTCCGGTCAATCTCTTAGCAGCTAGGAACAGGTTCGGCGTGGCGCCGAGGGGGCGTTGGAGCTGAAGGGGAACAGGGTCGGACCACTGGGGTTCTTGTTATGTCTGGCGCTGATGGCGGTCATCGCGTTCGCGACCGTTGGCGGTTGTCGTGAGGGTCCGGACAAGCTCATCCTCGGTACGGCCTTCGCCGGGTGGGTCGCTGAAGACTCAGGCCTGCCCGGTGAGGACAGCCTCAAGCTTACGCAAGCCCTTCGTGAGGCCCTGGGCATACCGGTCCAGGTCTACGCTTTTGATTCTCAGACGGAGCTGGTGAGGGCCCTCGGCGCGGGCCGGGCCGACATCGCCGTACTGGGCCCCTACGCCTACGTTCTGGCCCACGACACGGTGGGGGCCAGAGTCATCCTGAGGTCGGCGACGGCCGGGTGGTCCGGAACTCCCTCACAAGTCATCGCGCTTGCGTCGTCGCGGTTCACGTCTGTGGCGGATCTCGCGGGCAAGCTCATCGGCTTCGTCGACCCGGCCTCACCGGGCGGCTACCTCTTCCCGATGGCGCATCTCATCCGGACTGGGCTCGGACCGTCGTTCGACCCCGCGCTCGTCGTTTTCCTGGGCAGCGAGGACGAGGTCGTGAGGGCCGTCATCGACGGCCGAGTCGCCGCGGGGGCGTGCCCGGAGGGCGCCCTGGCCCGGGCCCTGGCCTCCATGCCCGGAGTCGACGACGCGCTGGTGGTTATCACCGAGACGCCCCCGGTGCCTGGCTTGACGGTCGCGGTCAGGGCCGGTCTCGACCCCGCCTTGGCCGACAGGGTGAAACAGGCCATCCAGACCACGGTGGGCTCGGGCGAAGGCAGGCTGGCATGGCTGGCGCTGACCGGCACCGGAGGGGTGGTCGAGGCCCAGAACGCCGATTACGACGTCATCCGGGAGATGTGCGACTCCTTGGGTATCGATGTCGAGGTCCTGGCGGAGCAATGACGGACCTGTGACAAAGGCCGGACCCAAGGCCCGGCCTGTCGTTTGGAGACTCAAGTGGCCGCGCACCCACCTTTGATCCGCGCCAGCCGGCGTTACCGGCGGGGCAAGCTCGGACCAGGGGGACCTGCGGCACACGGACTGGCCCGCTTACCGCTGCTCCCTTCCGGGCCTGGCGGGGTTCACGGGGTTCCGTTGCGCAGGGCCAGGTCGTCTACGCCGCCGTCGCCGGGCGGCCCGACCGGAGCTGGACCGGGGGTGGGAGTTCGACCCCGCTCTAGCGGGTTGCGGGTTCAGGGCACCGCTACCTCCCCATCTAGCGCGGCCACAGTTATGAGTCAGAAGAAATGGCGGAAGGGGTGGGATTTGAACCCACGAGGCAGGGGACCCGCCTACACGCTCTCCAGGCGTGCTCCTTAGACCACTCGGACACCCTTCCGCGGTCAATCTCAAGTGAGGGATGCGCTCACTCGCGGTATTGACTTGTCAACGAGTCAAGATGGCGGAGGGGGTGGGATTTGAACCCACGAGGCGCTTGTTAGACGCCTACTCGATTTCGAGTCGAGCTCGTTCGACCGGACTCCGACACCCCTCCGCAGCCATCCGCCGGCCGCACCCGTCCACCCGCGCCGCGCACGCCGTTACCGCTTGGACCTGAAGAACTCCCGGATTATGCGGGCGCTCTTGTCGGCCAGGACCCCGGCCGTGACTTGCAGGCGGTGGTTGAGCCTGTCGTCCTGGACCAAATTCACTAGTGAGCCTGCTGCCCCGGCCTTCGGGTCGTCGACCCCATAGACGAGACGGCCGACCCGGGCCAGGACGAGAGCCCCGGCGCACATCGGGCAGGGCTCCACGGTCACGTAGAGCGTGGTCCCGTCGAGGTGCCACGTCCCTTTGGACCGCGCCGCCTCCCGTAGAACGACAACCTCGGCGTGGGCCGTCGGGTCGGCCAGAGTCTCCCTGAGATTGTGCCCCCGGGCGATGATCTTGCCGTCCTCCACGAGAACGGCTCCTACGGGCACTTCACCCGTTCGGGCGGCGGCCTCGGCCTGGGCCAAGGCCTCTTCCATGAACTCCTGGTCCCCTGGCGAACCCCTGTCCACTCGATTCGTGTCGTCCGCAGGCGATGTCCCGGCGGCCCGCCCCCAGAGAAAATGGTGCGCCCGGAGGGACTCGAACCCCCGGCACAGGGATTAGGAATCCCTTGCTCTGTCCACCTGAGCTACGGGCGCGCCTCACTAGAATGGTGCGCCGGAGAGGACTTGAACCCCTGGCCTACTGATCCGTAGTCAGTCGCTCTAATCCAACTGAGCTACCGGCGCACGCAAACATCATGGCGGAGAGGGAGGGATTCGAACCCTCGGAGGAGGTTTATCAGCCCCCTCAAACGCTTAGCAGGCGCTTGGTTTCAGCCACTCACCCACCTCTCCGCTAT
>QZJP01000033.1 GCA_003599345.1 Bacillota bacterium
CGTGGTTGGACTCCGAGTTGGAGCGGAGGTAGTAGAGGGAGTCCGGGGTGAAGAGAGGCTTGGTCCGGGCGAGGCGCCCGAAGAGGGCTGAGAGGGGCGCGATCGCGTCTGCCGCCCAACCCGGGATGCGGCGGCGGGGTGCCGGTATGCCGGTCAAGCCCGCCAGCGTCTCGAGAAGAGCCTTCACGGTCACCCGCTCTCCGGAGAGAACGTAGGCGTGGCCGCTTCGGCCCTTCTCCGAAGCCGCGATGTGCCCTAGGGCGACGTCGCGGACATCCACGAAGTCGTAGCCCCCGTCCACGTAGGCGCGGACTTGTCCCCGGGCGTAGGCGATGAAGAGCCTGCCCATCTCCGACGGCGCGAAGTCGTACGGCCCGATGATGCCCGTCGGGCTGAGGATGACGGCGTCGAGGCCCCTCCTGACCCCGTCGAGCACGGCGAGTGTCCCCCTCGCCTTCGATTTCCCGTAGGCGAAGCGGATGCGGTCCGGGTCGAACGGCATGTCCTCGTCGATGGCCCGGCCGCGAGGGGGCTCCACCAGAGCGTGGACGGAACTCGTGTAGACAAGGCGCCTGACCCCGCATTCGAGACAGGTCTCGACGACGTTGCGGGTCCCGCGGGCGTTCACCGCGTCCAGGAGGCGTGCCTGGCCCGACGTTATGGCGATCACCGAGGCCAGGTGGAAGACCACGTCCGCCCCTCGGAAGGCCCGGGCGAGGGCGTCTCTGTCCCGGACGTCCCCGTGGACGACCTCGACGTCCAGCCCCTCGAGAGGCCTGAGACTGTCGCGCTGGAGGACCAGGCACCTGACGTCCCGGCCCTGCCCGGCCAAGGCCCGCACCAGGTTGTTACCCAGGTGGCCCGTCGCTCCGGTGATGGCGATCATACCTTGCCTCCCCTCCCCGGCTCATGTTTCTAGGCTTCGGATACGAGTTCCTCCGGCGTCACCTCTACCCGCCCGCCGCCCGGAACATCGCCTCCACCGTCGCCCGCATCTGGTCGTCCCTGTAGCACGGCAGGTGGATGGCCGAGCCGGGACACTCGCCGGCGCACGTCCCGCACCCGCGGCACTGCACGGGGTCGATTTCGGCCACACCTCGCTCGTTGACGGCGGGGACGTTGAAGGGGCAGACCCGCACGCACGTCAGGCACGCGGCGCACTTGGTCTCGTCGACCGTGGCCACGACGCCCCCGGCCATCAGCGACTCCTTGGCCAGGATGGTCGCCGCGCGGGCGGCCACTCCCTGCGCCTGAAGGAGGCTCTCGGCGATGGTCTTCGGGGCGTGGGCCCCGCCGCACAGGAAGACTCCCTGCGACGGCAAGTCCATGGGGGCGAGCTTGGCGTGGGTCTCGACGAAGAACCCGTCCTCGTTGAGCGTGACCTTGAGCCTCCTGGCCAAAGTGGCCGCCCCCGCTGAGGGCACGGCCCCCGTGGAAAGGACGACCAGGTCGACCGGAACCAAGAGGTCCGCCGACAGGTCGGCGTCGGCGACGGCCACCAGGGGTCTGCCGTCCGCCGCCTCGGATATCCCGGCCGGCCGTCCGTTCTCGCGCCGGACGAAGACCACGCCCTTCTCGCGGGCCTCACGGTAGGCGTCCTCGCGGAAGCCGTAGGTCCTCACGTCCCGGTGAATGACGTACACTTGCGCGCCGGGATTGGCCTTCCTGATGAGGAGCGCGTTCTTAACCGCCTGGGAGCAACAGGTGCGCGAGCAGTAGTTCTCGGGCCGGTCCTCCCCGCGTGACCCCACGCACTGGATGAAGGCCACGCGTCCGAGGTCGCCCAGCCAGCCCACGCCCTCTTCCGCCAGCCGGCGTTCGAAGTCGAGACGCGTGACTACCCGCGGGTTCTTCCCGTAGAGGGGATAGGAGTCGGGGGTAGGGGCGTACTCCTCGTGCCCCGTGGCCACGACCAGAACGCCGTGCTCTATGGTCTCGGGTTCGGACGCCCGGCGGCCGGCCGGCGGGGCGCCGGACGGGACGACCGGGGCTATGACCGATCGGAAATGACCGGCGTGGCCGCCGAACTCGGTCAACTCCCGCCCCGTGAGCACCGTTATGAGCGGGCTCGACTCCACCCGTCTCACGAGGTCATCCAAGAGGGTCTGGGCGTCGTGGACCTCGAGGCTCGAGTGCAGGTGGCGGAGATTGCCGCCAAGCCTATCCTCCCGCTCGACGATGGTCACCGGGAACCCCGCTCCCGCAAGGGTCACGGCCGTCCCCATCCCGGCGACTCCTCCCCCGACGACCAAGGCCCGGTTGACCACCGGAACCGCGAACATGGTCAGGGGCTCCAGGAGACGGGCCTTGGCCACGGCGGAAGCGACCAGCTCGACGGCCTTGGCCGTCGCCACCGCCGGCGACGCCTTGTGGACCCACGAGCACTCCTCGCGGACGTTGACCATGTGGAACAGGAACTGGTTGAGGCCGGCCTCTCGGAGCATCTCACGGAACAGCGGCCCGTGCGTCTTCACCGTGCACGACGCGACGACAACCCTGTTCAGCCGGTGCTCCTCGATGAGCCCCTGGATGGCGTTGACGCTGTCCTGCGAGCAGGTGAAGAGGAACTCCTTGACGGAGGCCACTCCGGGAAGGCGGGCGGCCGCCTCGACCACGGCCGGGACATCGACCACCGACGCGATGTTGATTCCGCAGCGGCAGACAAACACGCCGACTCTGGGTTCCTCTCCGGAGACGTCGCGCTCGGGCGGGAAGGTCTTCTCGCGGGCCATCGTGCCCCGGGCCACGGCCAACAGGCTCCCCGCCGCGCCGGCCGCGGCGCTGCCGCTCATCACCGTCTCGGGGATGTCCTTGGGGCCCCGGAAGGCTCCGGCCGCGTAGACGCCGGGGCGCGTCGTGGCGCACGGGTCCATGCCGGCGAGTCCCGTCTCGGCCACGGGGGGTTCGGCCTCCGGAGTGGGCACACCGCACTCCCGGAGGTCCTCAGCGAACCCGTGCGGCCCGAGGTCGATGCCCGCGGCCCGGGCCAGGTCGACGGCGCCGGCCGGCGGCCTCAGTCCCGTGGCCAGGACCACGAGGTCGAACTCCTCGTCGTGGGTCTTGCCGTCAGGGCCGGCCCACGTGAGCACGAGGTTACGGGTGTCCGGACGTTCCCTGACGGCCGAGACCGACGACCGCCTGAAGACGACCCCGAACTGCTCCTTGGCCGACTCCACGTAGTGGTCGAAGTTCTTCCCGTAGGACCTGAGGTCGATGTAGAACACCGTGGGCTGGATGTCGGGGTCGTGCTCCCGGGCGATGATGGCCTGCTTGGTCGAGAACATGCAGCACACGGCCGAGCAGTACGGGGCGGGTCCGGCGGCCCCGGCGTTCTCGCCGGCCGCGCGGACCCGGCTAGTGTCGCGCGACCCAACGCACTGCACGAAGGCCACCCTCTTCGGGTGGGTCCCGTCGGACGGGCGCTCGAGAACCCCGGCCCCCGGGCCGGTTGAGCTCAACATCCTTTCGAACTCGAGGGCGGTCACCACGTTCGGGTAGAGCCCGTACCCGTACTCCCCGAGGCCCTCGGGGCCGTACGTCTCGTATCCCGGGGCGAGGATCACCGCCCCGACCCTGATTCGGGCGGTCCGGGTCTTGTCGTCGTGGCGGACGGCCCTCTTTTCACAGGCTTTCTCGCAGAGCAAGCACTCCGAGCACACGCCGCAGGCCAGGCACCGGTTCGCCTCGGCTACGGCCTCGCCCTCGGTCATGCCGAGGCAGACCTCGTCGAAGCTCCGCTTCCGGGAGGCCGGGCTCCGCTTCCGCAGGCGCACCCTGGGCTTCGGGGCCACTCCGCGCGTGTCGACCGGGAGCTTGCGGATGGGCTCGCCCTCGCCGAACGCCACCCGGAACCGGCGCCCTTCCCTCTTGTCGAGCCCTCTCAGGTACCTGTGTATGGACTCGGCCGCCTCCTTTCCGGCGGCCACGGCCGCGACCACCGTGTTCGGGCCGGTCACGGCGTCCCCGCCGGCGAACACTCCAGGCCGGTTCGTCTCGAGAGTGTAGGGGTCGACGACGAGAGTGCTCTGCCGGCCGCGCTCGAGGCCGCTGTCGGCCAGGAAGAGCAGGTCGGGCGCCTGGCTGATGGCGATGATGACGCTGTCGCACTCCTTATCGAACTCGGACCCAGGCACCGGGACGGGGCGCCTGCGCCCGTCGGCCCCGGGCTCGCCGAGTTCGTTGCGGACGGCCCGCAAGGCCGAAACGCGCCCCGTTGGCTCGCTCCCGACCGCGACCGCGACGCCGGTCGCGCCTGTACTCCCGCGGCCGGCCGTGCCCCCGCCCGCGCCGCCCAGGACCTCAACCGGCGACACCAGGTACTCCATACGGACGCCCTCCTCGAGGGCGTCCTCGACCTCCTCCGGCAGGGCCGTCATCTCGGAGGCCGTGCGGCGGTAGTAGACGGTGACCTCGTCCGCCCCCAGCCTAAGCGCGGTCCTGGCGCAGTCGACGGCCGTGTTGCCGCCTCCGACCACAATGACCCGCCCGCCCACGTCGATGCGCTCGCCCAGGTTGACCCGGCGTAGGAACGACACTCCGTGGTGGACTCCCTCGAGGTCCTCACCAGGAATGCCCACCCTGGTCGGCTCGTGGGCTCCTATCCCGAGGAAGACGGCCCTGTAGCCGTCGTCGAAGAGAGTCTCAAGCGGCTTCTCCGCGCCGATGGCCACGTTCGTCCTGATCTCCACGCCCTCACGCCGGATGAGTTCTATCTCCTCTTCGAGCAGGCGGCGGGGCAGGCGGTACTCGGGAATACCGACCCGCAGCATCCCGCCGATGACCGGGAGGGCTTCGAACACCGTCACGGGATATCCGCGGCGAGCCAGATGGTAGGCGCAAGCCAGGCCGGCCGGCCCACCTCCGACGACAGCGACCTTCTCCTCCCTGGGCACCTTCTCGTCACGGAGAGTGTAGGCGGCGGTCCACCCCTTCCTCCCGGCCGGGCCGTCCGGCCTGGCCTCCGGGAGGCTGCGTCTGAGGACGTACTCCCCCACGAACCGCTTGAGGCGCTGGATGGCCATGGGTTCGTCCAGGTCGCCGCGTTGGCACACGTTCTCGCACGGGTGGTGGCACACGGTACCGCAGATGAGGGGAAGGGGGTTGTCTCGCCTGATGACTTCCCAGGCCTCAAAGAACCTCTCTCTCCCGATGAGGGAGACGTAGGCCTGCACATTGACGCCGGCCGGGCACCCGGTGCGGCAGGGCGACACCCCCAGCTTCTCGATGAGGTACTTGTTCGGCACGGCCTGAGGGAACTGCTTGAAGATCGCCTTCCGCCGGTCCAGGCCGGCGTTGAAAGCGTTGGGCACGGACACCGGGCAGACCTCGGCGCACTCTCCGCACGCGGTGCACTCGGCCGGGTCGACGTAGCGCGGAGCTTCGTTGATTACGGCCGTGAAGTCCCCGGCCCGGCCCTCGAGGTCGACCAGGGTGGACAGGGAATGCACCGTGACGTTCGGGTGCCCGAAGACATCGGTCATCTTGGGGCCGAGGAGACACATCGAGCATTCGTTGGTCGGGAACGTCTTGTCGAGCTGGGCCATGTGACCGCCCAGGGACGGGTCCTTGGTGACGACGTGCACCTCGAAACCGGCTTCGGCCAGGTCGAGGGCGGCCTGGATGCCGCCTATGCCGCCTCCGACCACTAACACGGCTCCGACCGCCTTGGGGGCGGGTTTGGAGGTTTCCACAGCCATGTCTCACACCCCGCGTACCGGAACCCTTCCCCCGGCCGGCCGAGGGGCTCTCGTCAGCCGGCGATAGCCGCCGAGGAGGACGACACGGCTCGAAGCGAGCCCTGGTACCCCGTGTTTGGCCGGAGCGGATCCCGGTGGCTTAGCGTTCTGACACCGGTGGCTGAAACGCATCTATGAGCGTGGGAGCGATTGAGCTGGAGTCGATGCCGCTAGCGCTGTAGCGAACCGGGTGGTTCAGTTGTCGCGAACGCTGCCGGTCATCCCTCCCTGCCTCTGAGTCAAGTAAGGCAGTCACGGTGTTCAGAGTTCTAGTCAAGGGTATGCATCCCTTTTTCGTTTGGGGCATTCCGTGGAATCCGACCGCTCGGTCCACGGCCCTTCCCGGACTCTGTCAAGCCGGCGGTCATACCTATTGTGCGGGAGATGATGCCGCCGTGTCCTCATCCTCGGGCAGGTTGTCATTAGGGTTGGTGTTGGCGACCCTCGCCGCCGTCGCGGCGGGGTGCGCCGCGGGACGCCCGGCGCAGGCCGTAGCCGTCTGCCCGGAGCCCCGTCCGGCCCCGGTGTCCTCCGGCACCCTGGGCCTGGCGGCGTTCGTGGGCACCGACGGGCGGGTCTACGTCTGGGAAGCGGGGGCGGAAGGTTCGGCTGAGGTGGCCCGCCCCCTCCACGAGCCGGATGAAGGCTGGTCGGTTCAGGCCCTGGCCCTCTCGCCCGCTCCGTCACGGCCATACCTGGCCGTAGCCGAGGCCTTCGACCAGGGCTCGGGAGCGGCCACCCGCCTGGTTGTCGTCGACACGCGGACGACCGTGACGTGGAAGGCCTTGCCGAACAGCGGGTTCACCCCGGACATATCCCTCCTCCAATGGTCCCGGGACGGCCGGCGCCTCTTCGCCGGTGGGTCCCTTCCCCTGGTTCTCGACGTGGACGCCGGCACAAGTGAAGTGACGTGGGACCTGTCGGCCATGGCTCCCCCGGGCTCGGGGACAGAAGCCAGGCGTCCGCTACTGGCTCCGGACTTCTCGGTGGCCGCGTTCACCAGGCACTACCTCTCAGGGGGGCTCGGCGAGGACCTCTGGACCTTGGGCAGAGACGAGTCCGCCCCCAGCCGCCGAACGGCCGGGAACCTTGGAGCCTATCCCGTGGCGTGGCTCGGAGGGGCCGCCGACGGCTCGGAGCTCGGGGGTCCCTACGACTTCCTGCTCGTCCAGGTCGGGGCCAGTTCCACCGGGAACGGCTCGCCGCGGGGTCTGGCCGTCGTGAACGTCAAGACCGGGGAAATCGAGCCCTTGGGCCGGCGCGGCGGCGAAAACGCCGGGACTGAGGAGTACCCGGACGCCTGCGGGGACTGCTGCGTCCCGCTCCTCGTCGACCTCGGCAAGAGCCGCGTGCTCGTCCACTGTTTTCACGTGACGGCGGCCCGTGAGGCCCGAACGTACTGGGTCACGCTGGATGACGGCACCTGGGTGCCGGTGACCGGCCTCGACGGGCTGCGCGTGACGGCCGCGGTGGAGGTGGCCGGCGAACCCGGCCTGACGGTCCTCCTCGCCCACGGGGCGGGTGAGGCCGGCAGCGAGATCTGGGTTCTCGACGGCGCCGGGAACGCCCGGAGGGCCGCCGCTATTGGGGAACGGTGGGACACCCACCTTGTCGGGAGCGTCCCCGGCAGGGTCTTACTACTCGGGGTGGACCGTGGGGGCGGCCGCCCGGCCGGCCTGGCCGCGACCTTCCTCGTGTTCGACACGACGGCAGCCGTTCTCACGGACGTCCTCCTGACGGCGGCCGCTGAGGCCGATGGCCATGGAGGTCCGTAGGGGCCGGTCAGACCCCGCGCCCCTTTCCGACGACCTCGGAGGCCCAGGCCGCCCTGAGGGCGGTCCGCGAGTCCTCGTCTGAGGGCAGGCGAAGTGGTCGCCCGCGGCCGTCAAGAAGGAGCCCGAGACCGCCGGCGATGAACTCGCCTCGCCAGGCGGCGCCTCGCCCCCGCCCTACGTTGTAGGGGCCGGCCGGGCGGACTTCGAGTTCCACGCGGCGCCCCGCGGGCAGGGGCACCCAGATTATCTCGCCCCGGCAGAGCTCCCAGGTCCTCTCCCCGTCCCGCCACGCTCCCTTGATCCTGGCCTCGAGGACCAGCTTCCGCCCCGGCTTGCCCCACTTTACCGACTGGACGAGCGGAGCCACACAGATAGAGCTCCCCGCCAGGAGCGCCGCGGTGCCATCGGCTAGCGAAGGGTCGTCCGGAGCCGCTCGGCCGGAGCGGAGACCTTCACCGAGGTTCGCGATGATGCCGTATGGGTCGAGCAGTATTCTGGTCACTCCCGTGGGCTGGCACCCGTCGGCGGCGGCGAGCAGGGCGTGCTCCCCGTTCGGCAGCCACGAGATGAGGGGGCCCCCTACGACCAGGTGCCTGGAACGCAGCCCGTACGAGGTATCAAGGGCCAACGTCTGTCTGAGACCCAGCATTGCCCGGTGGATGACGCCGCCCGTGAGCGTCTCGGCGACCAGGGCTTCGGGACCGTCCGCCACCCGGGCGGCCCCCGCCTCGCCGAGGAGCCGTCCCATGAGAAGAGCCAGGTCCCACGTGCCGAGCACTTTGGGCATCTCCTCGAAGAGCTCCTCGAGCAGCCGGCCCCGGTAGTCCCCCGCCGGGCTGAACGTGGCGCCCGACACGCGGCCTCCTCCAACGGCGATGGTCTCGATGGCGTGAGGTTGCGCGTCGACGACGATGAGGTCGTAGCAGCGGGTGCGGCCGGTCTGCCGCCCGGCGCTCCCGTCGAGCCACTCAATGACCGGCGCCAAAGCCTCCGCTCCCGCGGCCAGCGCGGTCCGTGGGGCCGTCTTGCCGCCGAGCTTCTCCTTGACCCGTCTCGCGATGGCCTGGGCCGTCGGAGCCAGCGGGTCTTCGGCCGCGACGCCGTCCGGGCCGGGCGAAGGAGGCAAGATGTCGCTCACCGTCTCCAGGGAAAGGCCTTCGAAGATGACGGCGAGAGACTCGCGCATCTCCGGCGGGCCGTTGTAGAGGAAGGTCGTGTCGCCGTCCGGACCGTGGAGAGCGCCGGAACGCGCCCTGTCCGCGATGGCGGCGCACTGCTCGGCGCTGAGGCCCGAGGCCAGGAGGACTACGTCCGGTCCCTCCGCCTCGACCGAGTCGGCGTCCGGCCCGCCCGTCCCCACCAGGCGGCCTCCCCCCACGTAGACGGCGCTTCTGCTCCTCAAGGTCGCCTCGCCGACGGGGTCGGCGCCGGCCACGTAGACCGTCAGGTCCCGAGCCCGCGAACCCTCGATCCCGAGGATACTCTGCAGGTTCCCCACCCTGAAGACTTTCCTCACGCCGGGGCGGGGAGCGGCCGCCGAGATCTCAGCCTCCGCCCCCGTGCCGGTCACACCGGCGTCGGCGGAAGGGCCCGGCTGACCCTCGGAGCCTCCCGGTTGACCCACGGGGCGGCCCGGCCAGGACGGAACCCATGACGGTCCCCAGCGGGGCAGGCGACCGTAGCGGCCGGGGGTCGCGGTGCCCGCCCTCGGGGCTAGGCGCTGCCTGAGCCGGGCCAGGTGGCGTCTCGCCTCCCCGGCGATGGGGTCGTCCCTGGCCACGGCCCCGACGACGGCCAGCCAGTGGTCGGAGGCGTCGCCGTCGCGACCGAGGGCCTCCAGTTCCCCCGCGACCGCGATGTGGGCCGGTATGAGCAGCGGGTCCAACCGGGTCGCTTCCTCCCAGGCCTTGATGGCTCCGGTCGTGTCGCTCGTGGCGGCCAGGGCCTCGGCCCGCAGCATCTGCACCCAGGGGTCGGCCGCCTCGGGCCCCAGCTCGGCCTCGTCCAGTATCGCCAGGGCCTCGAAAGGGTTACCGCCAAGGTGCTGGTCCAGGGCCCGCCCGAAGAACCAGACCGGGTCCTCGACGTCCGACGTCGCGACTTCCTGCTCCAGCTCACAGAAGTCGATCAGCTCCCAGAGGTTTGTGAGGAACGACCACACGACCTCGTAGTGGCGGTGAAGCCCCGACGGACGACCGTCGGAAGAGGCCGGCAGGCGGAGAACCATGTCCCGCACGTCGCGCGCGGCGGCCAGCGCGGCCCGGCTGAGCACGAAGGCGGAGTTGATGGCCGCTATGAGGTTTGGCTGGTCTTGAGGGTCTTCACAGAGGTCCTCGTCCTTCTCGAGGTAGTGGCGGATGGCCCGCCGGACGTGGTCGCGTCCGTCCACTTGGGGCGAATCTCTCCTCGGATGATAGGGTGGCCAAGGATAGCTCGGCAGCAGGAGGTGCCTTTTCCCGCACGGCCCCCGGCTACCCTTCCGGGCCGCGCGAGGAGATGTCGACACCGTTCCTGACCATGCATGGCCCTTCCGGGTGAGCCGGCGCGCCGGGATGTCAGTCGGTCCGCGCCCGGGCAGAGAGGCGTCGGAGCTTGGCGGAATTCACCGACCCCGGGCGACAGGCGGCGACCCGATTGACACTTACGTAAACGTAAGGTAGGATTCCCCCAGAAATCGAGCGAGCGGCTGGTAGAAACCGTAGGAGCTCCGTGGAAACCGGAGCCGTAGAAAACGTAGGAGCCCTGGGGAGCGCCCGGCACTGAACAAGACACCGAGCCCAGACCAAGACAGAGACCATACCTGGACCATCTCCGACCTCTCCGCCGAATTCGCCGTCACCCCGCGCACTCTCCGCTACTACGAGGAGCTCGGCCTCCTCTCGCCGCGCCGGACGTCCGAGAGCGGGCAACGCCTCTACGACCGGCGTGACAGGGCTCGCCTGAAGCTCGTCCTGAGGGGGCGGCGGTTCGGGTTCTCGCTCAAGGAACTGAAAGAACTTCTCGACCTCTACGACGCCGACCCGACCCAGAAAGAGCAGATTCGAAGGACCGTCGAGATAGGCCGGAGGCGCATCGAGGAAATCGACGAGATGATAAGGGAGCTTCAGATTCACCGCCAGGAGCTCCTCGACTATCACGAGCGGCTGCAGCGGTTCCTGAAGGGCGAGGCGGGGCCGGAGACACTCGACCTGCCCCTCGAGCCCACGGACGACGGCGGAACCGGCCGGTAGCCGCGAGGGAGGCGGGCCTGTGCACGACCACCTCTTGACCGCCGAGCAGAGAGCCGTGCGCGACGAGGCAAGGGCCTTCGTGCGCGAGGACGTTCCCCGCCAACTCCTCCTGGACATGGACGCCGACCGCGTCCGCTATCCCAGGGAGTACCTCCGTAAGGCCGCCGCCCGCAATCTCCTGGGCCTACGCTTCCCGAAGGAGTACGGCGGGCGGGGACTGGGCTGGACGAGTGAGGTCCTGGCCATCGAGGAGGTGGGAGTGCTCGGCACGTCCCTCGGCTGCCTG
>QZJP01000024.1 GCA_003599345.1 Bacillota bacterium
GCCGCTGGTGGCCACGGTGTAGGTCACGCCTCTCGAGGCCTCGAAGCTGAACCAGTCGATGTCGTACTCGAGCAGCGAGCCGGTCGCGCCGCTCCCGTCGACCGCCAACTCGGTCGCGTAGTGGAGGTCGTAGGAGTCGTACTCGGGGCCGGTCGTGGTGATGGAGAACGTGTACGCCCCGATGTTCCAGTACTCGTTGTTAGTCGAGCGGTTCACCCTGACGTAGTAGGTTGACGAGGACGGGGCTTGCCACGCGAGTTGCGAGCCCTCCCCGCACCCACGGGCGTCGTCGTCGTAGGCCAGGAGCTGTCCGCCGGTGCGGGCGCTGAAGACCGCCACCTCGGTGTCCGTGAAGGGCCCCAGGTCGTAGGTCTGGATGTGGTACGTCGTGCCCGCGGTGGCCCGGAAGAAGAACCAGTCCTCGGTCTCGTCGTTGGTGAGCCAGCGCAGCCACCCGTCGCGGTCCGGACGAGTCTCATAGGGACCCTCGTCGAGCCCGGTCACGGTCTCGACCTTCACGCTGAAGGCCCCGGGCCTGCCTGTGGTGCTCTCGATCGAGAGCCCGTAGTCCCAGGTGTAGGGACACTCCCAGAGGAGCTCCTGCACTCCGGACCCTTCCAGGGCCGGCCTGTAGCCCGCCGTCAGCCAGCCGCCGTGAGCGAAGCTGTAGAGGAAGATGGCGACGTCGGCCCTGGGCTGGCCTTCGGGGACCTCCAGGTTGGTGGCCGTGATACGGTAGACGTTCCCCTGCAGGGCCTTGAAGAAGAAGAACTTGCTGTCGGAGGCCGATTCTATGGCCGAGGTGATCGGCTCACCGTTCACCTGGAGAGTTGGACCCGTACGCGTGTCGGCCCCCAGTCTCTTCTCGGCCACGATGGTGTAGTTTCCGGCGGGGTTCGCCCCGCCCGGGTCGGCTGATTGGACCCGCACGTACACGTACTGGTCGAACCCGTATTCGTAGACCTGGACCTCCGAGCCCAGGCTGTCGACCGGCAGGTCGTCGCTGTACCACCGGACGCCGTCGGCGTTGACTACCGCGAGGACGGTGTCGCAGTCCGTCGCAAGGTCGTAGGTGCGGACCACGTAGGTCTCGCCGGGTCCCGTCGGAATCTTGAACATGTCCACGTCGTTCGACCCGTTCAGGGCGGCCTTGACAGGCGTCCCAGGGGTGAGCAGGGCGGCCGCCTCGAAGGTCGTGTCGGCGTCGTCCATGGTCACCGTGATTCTCTTCGTGGCCCCATCGTAGGCTACCAGGGCTCCGAAGGCTTCGGAGATGAACCGCACCGGTACCATGGTCCGGTCGTTGATGACAGCGGGAGCAGCGGCGATAGTGACTTTCTCCCCGTCTATCTCGGCTTCGCGCTTCCCTATCCAGAGTCTGACGACCCGGCTGCCGAGAGTCGCGGTTATTTGCCTAGGCCCGGCGTCGTACTGGATGCCGGCCCCGAGGCTGCTGCCCACGAAGCGGAGCGGCACCATGGTGCTGTCCCCGACGAGTTGTGCCGGCGCGTCCAGGGTTGCCTCATCCCCGTTCACGAGGGCGGTAGCTTGGTCCAGGGTGAGGCGGATCACAAGGTAGGAGACTTCGGGAGTGGCCGTCACCCTACCGCTGGCTCCGCTCAGGACCTTGTTGTCGTACAAGGCCCGGACTTCGTAGGTGTAGTCGCGTCCGTTCTCGACGCTGAAGTCCAGGAACTCGGTGTGCCCGGGTATGGTACTGCCGACGCGCTCGGGTTCACCGGTGGCCTGCTTCAGGCGATAGACAACGTAGGAGATCAGTTCGTAGTCGCCCGCCGCCGGGCCGCTCCCTTCTCCCGCCTCGGGCGCTTCCCAATCCAGCCGGACCACCGCGTTTCCGGCCGTGTAGGTGAGGTTACGCGGGATGGTCGCCGGATCGCCGGCCGGACTGGACCCGGTGGCCGTAGCCGTGCCGGTGGGCACGCCCAGGCCCGCAACGAGTATCGCGACGCTCAGAATCGGTAAGGTGTAGCGACGCGTCACTAGCCACAATTGTCCTCTCATTTTCATCTGCGTCATCCGCCCTCCGGATGCCGGTAGCGGGCTCCTGTAGGTTTGACCGCGCCCCCGCTGAGGCCGTTGACGACGGCTCCCACCCGGCTCATGTTGCCAGAAGCTGCCCACGGATTTCACCGCGTGCGGGAGGACTCCTCCAGAGGTTGGGCGGAGTGGCACCGGCTGTCGGCCCTTGTGGCCTACCTTCTGCGATTGGTCTTAGGATTTCTACCGTTTGGCAGGAAAGGTTGGCTGGCTGGTCTAATAGCTTTCGCAAGACACGGAAGATTCAGAATCGACCCTCTCGCCGGTCGGTCAGGTACGGCTCGACACGGCGCACTCCCGCATACGGATCTTCCCGTCAGCCTTGTGGACGTCCGCTCTAGCCAGGTAAGGCAAACCCAGACCGAGGCAAGGAAGACCCCTGAGGAGGTAGCGCATGAAGGCCAAGGACTACTATCTTTCACGTCCGTGGACCCGTTTCTACCCGGTAGACCCGCCGGACACCACGGACCTTCTCAAGGTTCCCGTTCCGACCCTCTTCGAGGAGAAGGCCACCCGCTTTTCCGGCAACGTCGCCGTCAACTTCTACGGGAACCGCGTCAAGTACCGGGACCTTCTCGACCAGGTCCACCGGATGGCGGGCGCCCTTGCAGCCCTGGGGGTGAAGAAAGGCGACCGGGTGGCTCTATACCTCCTCAACACGCCGCAGTACATCATCTCCTACATGGCCGTCCTCCACCTGGGGGCCATCGTCACCCCCATCAGCCCGGTCTACACGAGCCCCGAGGTCAAACACCAGCTCAGCGACAGCGGGGCGACGGTCGTCATCTGCCAGGACATCCTCTACGACAACGTCGCCGGCACGGGCCTGGCCCTGGACGCCGTCATCGTCACCGGCATAAGCGAGTATCTCCCCTGGGCCAAACGGGCCCTCGGCCGGAGCCTCATCGGCAAGGTGGCCCGCGACATCGAAATCCCGCACGTCGACATCGCCCCGGGTAAGGGGGTCTACCAGTTCCAGGACCTTCTGAAGCGGCACAAACCGCTGGCGGCCGTGGCTGCCATCGACCCCGAGAACGACCTCGCGGTCCTGCCCTACACCGGCGGCACCACCGGCCCCCCCAAAGGCGCCATGCTCACGCACTCGAACCTGCTCGCCACCCACTATCATACCGTCGCTTTTTGGCCCGTCATGGAAGAAGGCGAGGAGGTCGTCATCGCGTTCCTGCCCTTCTACCACATCTACGGCCAGATTGTGGCCATGATGAACACCCTGTTCATGGGCGGGACCATCGTCCTGTTCACCACGGTCGACCTCGACGACATCATCGACGCCGTGGAGTTCCATCAGGCGACCATGATCTTCGGGGTTCCGACCTTCTACGAGTACCTCAAGGAACACCCCAGGACAGACCGCGCCTCTTGGAAGCGCCTCAAGCTGATAACGTCCGGGGCCGACACTCTGCACGAGACCACGGTGGCCAGGTGGACGGAACGGACAGGAAGCCACATTCTGGAGGGCTACGGGCTCACCGAAACCACGGCCGTCTCCCATGCCAACCCTATCGACCGTATCAAGGTAGGGTCTTTTGGTATCCCGATCCTCAACGTGGACGCGGCCGTCGTCGACCCGGACACAAATGAGTTCATGCCCGTCGGCGAGGTCGGCGAGTTAGTCCTACGTGGGCCCAACATCCTCAAGGGTTACTGGCAGAACCCTGAAGAGACGGCTCGAGCCCTCGTGGACGTTGACGGTGACACCTGGTTCAAGACCGGGGACCTCGTCCGGATGGACGAGGAGGGTTACTTCTTCTTCTTCGACCGGAAGAAGGATCTCATCAAGTACAAGGGTTACTCCGTGTTCGCCCGCGAGATCGAGGACTACCTCTACCAGCACCCGATGATCAAGGCCGCCGGCGTCATCGGAGTCCGGGACCCGAACGCCGGCCAGCTCATCAAGGCCATCGTGGTTCTAGAGAAAGAGGCCCGCGGCAAGATGTCGGAGGAGGAGGTCCGCGACTACTGCAAGCAGGGCCTCGCCCACTACAAGGTCCCCAAGATAGTCGAGTTCCGGGGCGAGCTGCCCCAGACCGACGTCGGCAAGATATCCCGCCGGGAGCTCAGGGAGGAACTGGAGGACATATCATGACCGTCCCGAGGCAGCAGCAGGCCGGCGCCGGCGCGGAAACCGGCTCCCCTCTCCTGGAGGTCACGGGGCTGACCAAGCGCTTCGGTGGACTCGTGGCCGTCAATAGCGTGAGTTTCTCGGTGGGCCGGAGCGAAGTCGTCGGGCTCATCGGGCCCAACGGCGCTGGGAAGAGCACCATCGTGAAGCTCATCATGGGCATTCTCCGCCCGGACAAGGGTTCGATACGGTTCAGGGGCCGCGAACTCAGAGGGATGGCCCCCTGGAACATCGTCAACCTGGGGGTGGCGGGCACCTTCCAGAACACCCGGCCGTTCCGGCGCCTGCCCATCATCGCCAACGTGATGGTCCCTTGCCTCGCGCCGCGCGCCCGGCGCCGGGGAGAGTGGGTGAAACGCATCGAGGTGAAGGCCCGCGACGCCCTCGAGTTCGCGGGCATATCGGATCTGGCCCTCGAGCCGGCCTACCAGCTTTCGCACGGCGAGCTCAAGCGCCTGGAAATCGCCCGCGCCGTGGCGACCGAGCCCCAACTGCTCATTCTGGACGAGCCCTTCGGAGGGCTCAACCCAAGCGAGTCGGACCTTCTGGCCAAGTCCATCAGGCGCCTCCACCGCGGTGGACGCTTCGGACGCCTCCACAGCGAAGGTATGGCCATGATCATCATCGACCACAAGCTATCCTACCTTCTCCGGATAGTCGACCGGGTGTTGGTGATGAACTTCGGCCAGATCATCGCTTCCGGGACGCCGGACGAAGTGGTCCTGGATTCCGACGTCATCGAGGCCTATCTCGGGAAGGAGGAGATGGCGTAGATGCTGCTCGCGGTCAAGAACCTCACCGTCTGCTACGACACGGCCATGCTCCTCAACGATGTGAGCCTGAACGTGGCCACGGGCGAGCTCGTGGGAGTGGTCGGCCCGAACGGCGCGGGCAAGACCACTCTCCTGCGGACCATCGCGGGGCTCGTCCGCTGGGAACGCGAGTGTAAGCGTGGGACAAAGGCCGGCAACATCACGATCGACGGCGAGATCCATTTTGACGGGCAAAGGATAGACAAGCTCCCTCCCGACGAGATAGCCAGACGGGGATTGGTGCTGTGCCCCGAGAGGCGTCGTCCTTTCCGTGAGTTGTCGGTCCTAGACAACCTGCGGGCAGGCGCCTACCTGGTCAAGGACCACCGCGTCTTTCAGCAGAGCCTCGAGAGTGTATACACCATGTTCCCCATCCTCAAGGCGCGGGCCGGACAAGTGTCGGGGACGCTGTCAGGGGGCGAACAGCAAATGCTCGCCATCGCGCGGGCCCTGATGACCCAGCCCAAGCTCCTCTGCATCGACGAGCCGTCGACAGGCCTGTCCCCTAAGATCCGCGCCGAGTTGTTCGCCAAGATACGAGAGATAGCCAAGTCCGGGCTCACGGTCCTTCTCGTAGAGCAAGACGTAAGCTTGGCGTTCAGCCTTTCGACCCGCAACTACATCCTTTCCCACAGCAAGGTGATGGCCGAGGGCACGAGCGACGAGCTGATGAAGGACGAGAAAGTGCGCCAGTCGTACTTGGGGCTGGCCGGTCCCGCCTCCGCCTAGGGGGCAGCCGGCCGACGTCGGACCGGCTCGCGACCCGCGGGTCGCAGCCCGTGAAGGAGCTGAAGCGGAACGTGTTGGGCAACCTCCTTGTAAGCACGCTCATGAGCGCCAGCGTCTACGCGATGCTGGCCGTGGGGTTCTCGCTGACGTTCGGGGTGGCCCGCATCATCAACCTCGCCCACACGGCGTTCTACATGGTGGCCAGCTACATCATCTTCACGGCGACCATGAAGATGGGGTTGCCCCTCTACGTGGGAGTTGTGGCGGCCGTCAGCCTCGTGGTTCTGCTGGCCATGGTGACCTACAAGGTGCTCGTGGACCCCATGCGCGAGCACGAGACCACGGTGCTCATCCTGACCATCGGTGTGGCCCTCGTCCTTCAGGAGCTGATGTTCCTCTGGTTCGGCGGATACTTCCGCAGCGTTCCCACCGCGGTCGAAGGGTTCACGACCCTCCTGGGGGTCCGGGTCAGCTACCAGTACGTCTTGACCATCTGCGTGCTGATTGTGACTCTCGCCCTGGTCTGGCTGCTCCTCATGAAGACTAGGCTCGGGCTGGCCATCCGGGCCACGGCCCAGGACCGGGAGATAGCCAACGTCATGGGTATGAGCGACAGCCGCACCGCGACCATCACCGTGGGCATCGCGGCCGCTCTCGCAGCCATCGCGGGAGCCATAGTGGCCCCTCTCTTCATCATCGAGCCCAGGATATGGTTGAGTCCCCTGACCGTAGTCCTGGCCATCTCCGTCCTCGGCGGGCTGGGGAGCCTCAAGGGAAGCATCCTCGGGGCAGTCATCATCGCCCTCAGCGAGAACCTCGTCGTGTTCCTCGTTCCGCAGGGGGCGTTCTTCAAGGGGGCCTTCTCCCTGCTGATCATGATTGTCGTGCTGCTCATCCGGCCGGAGGGTCTCTACGGCGTAGCCTTTGAGGAGGAGAGATAGTCGTGCGACGATACCTTGCCTACCTCTGGCGGGAGTTCAGGGGGGAGATACTGGTCCTGCCGGGCCGGACCATCCTGTTCTCCGCCACGGCCATCCTACTCATCCTCCCCCTCCTCTACCCGCACCCCTACCTCCTCCGGATCCTGGCCCTGACCTTCATCTTCGCCATCTTCGCCGCCAGCTGGGACCTCCTTTCCGGTTTCGTCGGCCAGCTCAACCTGGGCCACGCCATTTTCTTCGGCGTCGCGGCCTATGCGTCGGCTATCCTTAACCTCCGTCTCGGGCTCCCCATAATCATCACCATTCCCGTCGGAGCCGTGGCGGCGGTGGTGGCCGGACTGGTCGTGGGCATCCCGTGCCTCAGGCTCAAGGGTCAGTACCTCAGCCTGGCCACCCTGGCCTTCCCCGTCATCCTGATGGGTCTCGTCTTCATGTTCACCGAGTTCACCGGAGGCGAACTCGGTGTTTCGGGGCTCACACGCCTCGCTCCGACCCGCCTCCATGAGTACTACATCTCGGCCTTCGTAGGCGTGTTGTCCATCCTGGCCATCTGGAAGATAACCGACTCCAAGCTCGGACTCGTCTTGCACGCAATCCGGGAGGACGAGGTGGCGGCGAGGGCCTCGGGCATCAATACCTCGCAGTACAAGCTCATCGCCTTCTGTCTCAGCGGGTTGTTCGCCGGTATCGCGGGCGGGCTCTACGCCCACTTCATGCGCATCGCGGGGCCTCAGAGTCTCAGCATGCTCACCTCGTTCCAGGCCATCATCTGGACCATCTTCGGCGGTATCGCCACCATCTACGGGGCGGTAGTGGGCGTCTTCGTCCTTTTCCCGATGTTGGAGGTGCTTCGCGTCGCCCCGGAGATCAGGTTGCTGTTGTATGCCGCAATCATCGTCCTCGTCCTCAGGTTCATGCCCGAGGGCCTGGCTCCCTGGGTCGTCGACCGGCTCGAAAGGGAGTGCCCTCGCTGCAAGGAGCACAACGCATTCACCCGGCGGGAGTGCCGCGTCTGCGGAACCCCTCTCCGTGTCCCCCTCCAGAAGACACCCGTGTCCGGCGAACATATGTCCGGCGGCGAGGGGTTATCAGCCAGCCAAGAAGGGGGGTAGGTTGATAGGCGGTCCGGCTCTTCGGTGCGTCAACGATGTGAAAGGGGGTTGACCCATGCGGAAGAAGTGGCTTGTTCTCCTGGTGCTGGCGGCGTTCGTCATGACCGGCCTGACGTTCTCGGGCTGCAAGAAACCCGAGTACATCAAGATCGGCATTATCGGGCCGATGCAGTTCCTCCAGGGGAGGCACCACTGGCTAGGGGCCCAGATGGCCGAGGAAGACATCAACGCGGCCGGGGGCGTCAAGATCGGCGACAAGACTTATCTCGTCAAGTGCATCCAGATCGACACCAACGAGATATTGAGCGTGGATGACGCCGCCAACGCCGTCGAGAGGGCTATCACGGTCGACAACGTGGACTTCCTGGTAGGGGCCTTCAGGAGCGAGGCGACCCTGGCCATGCAAGACATCGCCATGGACTACAAGAAGATCTTCGTCGTCTGTGGCGCGTCCCACACCGAGCTCTCAAACAGGGTGGCGAGCGACTACGAACGCTACAAGTACTGGTTCCGGGTCACGCCGGAGAACGTGAGCTACCTTGTCAAGGACTCGCTCATCCTCCTCACCTACGTGGCGGGAATCGTCCGGGAGGAGCTCGGTATCCAGGTACCCAAGGTCGCCGTGGTCATCGAGCAGGCGGTGGCCGGTGACCCGCTCGCGGCTGCGGCCAACGCCCTGATTCCCACGATGGGGATGCAGGTCGTCGGGACGTGGCGCCCGTCGCCCACGGCCACCGACGTGACGGCCGAGTTGACGGCCATCAGGGACTCCGGGGCCCACATCATCTACACCTACTTCTCGGCCGCGTCCGGTGTGCCATACGCGAGGCAGTGGGGTGAGCTCGAGATCCCGGCCTGCTCGGTAGGCATCAACGTCGAGGCCCAGTCCATGGGCTTCATCGACGCCACCGGCGGCTACGGGAACTACGAGTTGACCCTGAACACGCTGGCTCCGGGCTGCGCGCAGACCGACAAGACCATCGAGTTCTACAACAAGTTCGTCGAGCGGTCCGGTGAGTACCCGACCTACAACGCCGGCACCTACGACGCCATCTGGATCCTGACGCAGGCCGTGGAGCGGGCCGGCACTCTTGACCCCGACGCCATCGTCGTCGAGATGGAGAAGACGGACTATCAGGGGGCGGCCGGCAGGATCGTGTTCGACCAGCGCCACGACGTCACCTGGGGTCCGGGCTTCGTCACGGCCATCGGCACCCAGTGGCAGAACGGCGAGCTTAAGTGCGTGTGGCCCTACGAGTGGCTGCTACCTGGCATGACGGAGCCGCTCACCTACCCGGGCACCGTGAAGTACCAGATTCCGCCGTGGGTGCTCGAGGCGTACGGGGGCTAGTCTCATCTCCCTGACCTGACGGCCGCCCGGCACCGGGAGGCTGTGGGGGAACGAGGGGAGAAGGGTAGGGGGGGAGCGTCTCGCTCCCCCCCTACCCGGCCGATTCCGGAGCGGAACTGCCTACTGGGACTCGGCCAGCGACTCGAGGGTAGCCCAGAAGCGGTCGAGGGGTACGTTGTCCACCAGGGGACCCATGCCCTTAGCGGCAGCGAAGAGAGTGTTGCAGGATCGCACATTGCCCCCTTCGATGTAGAAGCGGCCCATGCACTCGCCGAGAATTCCGATTGACTCGTGGGTCTGGTTCCCGTAGACCGCTTCTCCGCTCTTGAGGAAGAGGATGTACCGTTCGCCGACCTGCATGAGCGGGCTCTCGGGTACCTCAAACCAGAAGTCTTTCGTCTTGGCGCCAACCTGGGAGACCACTAGGCGGTCAACGGGGGGCCCCTTCAGTGTCCTCTCGATGACGACTCCGAACCTGGTGAACGGAATGTAATCGGCCGGATAGTCAGAGGAAACGACGCTGTCGATCCTAGCCTGGACGATCAGGTCCGCGTCCTGGAAGAGATCTTCGAGGGCGGTCTAGTTCCTCGCGTAGGAGGCCTCGATCTTCACCAGAGCCGGACCTGCCAGTCTCGAATCAAGGGCCGACGCGCCCAGGACGATTGCGACTAGAGCGACAAGGCCTAACCACATGCCCCTAGGCTTCATGTGAGTCTCACCTCTAAGGTTTGGACTGGTAGAGCGCGTTCACACCGTTGAGATCGTCCTGCTGGGGCTCGTATATGCCATAAACATCGTAGCGCTCGCTAGTGTAGGGGTTCATAAGCACCGCCCCACTAGTGTGCGCCAGCCCAAGGACATGCCCGAACTCGTGGGCAGCGACAGAAACCCGCTTGTAGTAGCCATATCCGTCGGTGTAGTACCTGTTGAGCCTGACTGTTGCCGAGGAGTAGGTGCTCGTGCTGCCGGGGTAGAGGTAAGTGATGCCGTCGAGGGTAGTGCCACTATCGCTCTAGTCGGAGAGGGTTACCTCGTAAGGGCTGGACTGCACGAATGCGACGTAGTTTGACTTGTCGTTCCAGGCCGAGACCGAACCAGCGTAGGCCTGTCTGGACAGGGAGGAACCGATGGACTCATATCCATAGTAGATAGTAGAGTGCATTTGGCTTGAACGGCCGGCTCCCCCCAAGCAGACTGTAAGCGTAGGCCGGAGCGGCGAGGCCCGCAACGAGTGCCAGCAGCAGGGCAATGGCGGCTATCCTTTTCATGGGTTGCTCCTCCTTTCGGTCTTCGAGTAGCGTCCGCCCGGTCTTATACCCAAGGCGCCGCAACTCCAGTTCACAACCACAGCCGGTTGAGGGGCGCCAATTGAATGAAACCCAGCACCTCCCCTTTGACGACGTTCCCCGCGGAGCCGTTCCATGTACTGATGCCAGAAGCGGCAAAGAGTGCTCACCGTTCTATGGAAAACTTCCACCCGGAAGGATTCCGTCCCAATCGCGCTGAACATGCCGCCAGCAAGTGCCAAGGGGCGGCCAAGGACTCCAAGGGGAGCAAGCAACTGTGAGGCCGCACAGTGGTTGCCCCCACTTCCTGGCGACCTTCACGTCTGATGAAGATGAGGTGCGGAAGGCGAAGAGAGGGGACGAGGAGACCCTTACCCGCCTGCTCTGCCGCCATGCAGGGCACGCGCGCCGAGCTGTGGGAGCGCTCATCGGCGACCAGAATGTGGTTGAGGATTCGCTCCAGGAGGCTTCAGTCAAGGCATGGCTCGGCCTATCGTCACTTCGCGAAGGCG
>QZJP01000084.1 GCA_003599345.1 Bacillota bacterium
CTATTCATCGGGGTCGTGGTTGCTGGTCGGGGCCCTGGACTATGCGGTTGTGGACATCGTCGTCTTTCAGTCCCCTATTCATCGGGGTCGTGGTTGCTGGGGCTGTTTTCGGAGCCGCACGATCCGTCCGATTGTCGCTTTCAGTCCCCTATTCATCGGGGTCGTGGTTGCTGGAGACCGCTAGCTGCGTGGCGTCCGTAAGTGATTCTCACGTCCGTTACTAGGCGCAGCTATGATAGGCAAGTCTTTCTGCCCGAAGCACCGCATTCCTTCCAAGAACCAGACCTCCCTTCGAAACCTCGAACGCACGTTCCGTCTCTCGGACATTCCTGGGGGTAAGGTCCCGGTCGTCGCTCGAGCAACGCCGCTGCTAGGGGGGCTAGGGCCTCTTGACTGAACGAAGACCCTGAGCCGGTTGGAGCCCCCTGACCCCGCACCACCGAAGATGGCGGACCTGCGAGAAATCGGGGGTCGCCTTCGAAGGAACCTCCCGCAAGTTTGCTGCCCGAACCTCCCGAGGCGTTGACGCCTGGCCTCGTCCAGGCGCCAACGCCGTGTTCTCTGACGCCTATCCCGTGACTGTTCCATATGCGGTTGTCAAGGTTCAGGACTGCCAAGATCGCCCGGCGAAGCGACACGCCCGTCTAGAGGGTGCAGCGCCTGGAGCGGGCCCGTACCGTAAGCACAGGCCGGCCCGGTGCCTCAACTGGGATGGCAGTGCGGTCTATACGAGCAAAAGCCGGGGCAATCATCGGCCAGGCCCGGGTCAAGCTCCTCGTACACCGACCTCGACTTCTGGTCGCGTTCTTCTAGGAACCACTGGCGCAACTCATCGTCGATGATGTGGAAGTCCTTCTCCACGGTCAGCCGGTCGCCGACGAACCGCGCATAGACTATGCAGCCGATGTTGACCGGGTATTCGTTGACGGCTTCGGAAACCATCGCGTACCCGGTAGTCGTGAGCCGATGGAAGTCACGCTTCTGGGCGAACTTGGTGTCGAGGATCATCAGCTCCAGGGCCGTGTACGCGTCCACGCTGAGTTGCGAGCTCAAGCCCATGAAGCTGCCGTCTATCTTCTGCTCTACCACTACCGGAATGGCCAGTGAGGCCAAGCTGTCCGTCCCTATGTGAGGCTGCCGCACCAAGATATCCTGGATGCGGGCCGCGATACGAGTCACCTCGAAGTCGCGGAGCGTTCTCGCCTTAGCGGTCACCTGATCTCTCTGGTCAGCGGGCAGCCTCGACAACTGGCTGCGGACCTCGTCGCCGAACTCGTCCGATTCGCTGATGGAGGTCAGCTCTTTCAGGATATCGCGATAGCGCTCCACGCCATGGATATAGATGATCCGCTTGGCCGCCAGGAGCACCGAGCCTACGACAGCATGGAAGAGAGCGCCCTGGATCATGGCGACGGTGGCCTCCGCTTTCAACCCCTGCACGTGGCGGAGGTAGACGTCCCGACCCGTGGGGCAGTACCGGCCGGCCACTTCGTGTAACGCCAACCTTACCGGGTAGACGGGCTCAATGGGCGGCTGGTGCCAGTTCCAGCCCCTCAACTCATCGGCCACCTCTGTCTGCCGGGTCTTGGGAAGGAGCCCTTTCAGTAGCTGCTTGCGCTCGTCATCCGAGAGAAAGTACATGCTCTCACGACCAATCGCCGCAGTAGTTGCGGTACTCGCAGTCCTTACACCGCCCCCGCCTCCTGGTGGGGGGCGGCATCCGCTCGGTAGCGACCACTCCGCGCATCGCGGACAGCAGCGCCAGCACACGTTGTCGGAGGCTAGGAGTGAACGGCACCGGGACAATGCGCTTCTGGGGAATGACGTACAGGAACCCCATTCTGACGCCGGCTCCGAAGGTCTCCTCGACGAGGAGGCAGTAGGCCGCCAACTGATACCGGTGATGAAGGGCCGGACCGCCGGCTGAGTCCTTGAACTCGACCGGATAGTAATCCCGGCCCGACTTGATCAGGAGATCCAGAACACCCGATAGACCATGACGAGTTGAGTCAAGCCTCACCCTGAAGGTTCTCTCGCCCGCGTCAAGGCCGTACCTCTTAAGGGTCCGCCGGCTTTCCAACTCCTCAAGCCCCTGGTGCTGCTCCGAACCGACCTCCATCTTGTAGCTGGTGCGCCGCTCTACGGGAAGCACGTAGCTGTAGTAGATGATTCTGGGGCAGTAGGTGAACTGCTTCAGGTCGGAGACCCTGAGATGCAGAACGCTGTCGGGATGCCCACCGGCGACGGCCCTCACCCCTGACCCCTCTCCCCTTCCTGGCTTGACCGGCGCACGGCCGATTCCGACCCTATCTCCATCCGGAGGCCAATGTCCTTATCGCAGATTGGATAGAGTTGTATGTTCCCCTTCGAACGACCCAGAGTCCGCCGCAGGCGAAGGGCTAGCTCCGTCCGCCGGTTGTGGTTTAGGTCGCCGCGGAAAGCTGACCACTGGATTCGCTCGAGCCCGTAGTCCTTGCATGCCTCGGCCACCCGGTTTCGCAGCTTGTCGCTCGGTATGTCGTAAACCACCAGGGTCTGCATCGGCGCCTCCCTTCCGGGCTCTCGGCGTCACAGACCTACCAACCCGCCACGTAGGGACGGTAGGCACCCTCACCCCGGAAGAACATCGCCAGTCTCCGGCACTGCATCTGGATGATAGTCTTCAACCGGTGCTTGGCCCCGTCGTACCGGTCCTGGTCCTCCAGGCGCTCCAGGACCTTGGCCGCCAGCTCTCGTCGGGTCTTGTCATCCAGGCGCTCCCCATCCATGCCGGGCACGAAGCCGCGGTTGAGCCAGGCAATGACGGCCCGGTCCACCACCGGCTGCCGGAACACCTCTACGACATCAAGAACAAGGCTTGGCTTCCCGGCCCTGTCCGCGTGCAGGAAGCCGGCGTAGGGATCCAGACCCGCGAGGCTTAGGGCCCCGCTCACCTGGTGATAGAGCATGCCGTATCCGTAGTTGAGGAGGGAGTTGACGGGATCGGTGGCGCCCCGCCGCTCACGGCCGGTGAACTCCGCCGTCTCCGGCAAAATGGCTTGTACCATGGCCCAGTACTGCCGCCCGGCCCGGCCCTCAACCGATAGGAGGACCTCACGAAGCTTGTCAACGGTGTCTCCCTCCAGGGACAGGAGCTCGCCCCGCAGTTCCTCAAGCTGACTCGCCGAGTCGTACAGCCGGCTATGCAGGTCCGGGGCTGCCTCTCGGCGGTGCTTGGCGAAGTACTTGAGGACGTTTGCCTGGTTCCGAATCTTGGCTTCCACGGTCACCTTGGCGAAGGTCACCCCGCGGGCGTCGAAGTACCCCAGAAGCTGTTCGCGTCGAGTGACAACCGTTCCCGTCAGGGCGGGAGAGACCAGTTTCGCGTACGGCTCCCCCGATCCTGAGACGAAGTTCATCTGAATACCCTGGCGAGAGCATTCGCGGATGGCGTCGCTAGAAATGGTGACCCCGGCACCGAAAACCGACACCTGCTCTATGTCATGGAACGGGGTCTCTTGCACGAGCTCGCCTCCGCGTTTCACCTGGAGACGTTCGCCCTTCTTGCCCACGAATGTCCCGAAATCGGAGACAACCACATGTTGGTCAGCCATAGCTGGCCTGCCCCTCCCCGGGAAGAGTAAGACCGCCGTCCTCGCAATAGGGAACAGCGACGACGATGGCTCGGAGGTCCCGGTCGTAGACCGCCTTGCCTTGCCTCACCAACTGGGTGACCAATGTTGTCCTGACGGGCACAAAGTACCCGGAAGCTTCCAGAAGGGACCGCTCGCGTGCTCGGCGATAGTCGGCGACCAGGGCTTCTGGCAACACTTCCGTGCCATCAAAGAGCTCGTCGAACCGCTGCTCGAGTTCGGTGTCAGATTGAAACGGGACACGGTTGGCCAGGCATCCGCCCCGGAACTCGGTTGCCGACCCTACAACCTGTCCTAGATACTTCTCCGCCAAATCCTGCCGATAGGCCAGGTCCAGCCAGCCATTGACCTCCCGCTCGTTGAGCTCCTTGCCATCAGCGTCTGCTAGCACACGGAAGGATCGCTCGACCAGCACCGGGTCATAGACGTGCTGGCCGTCCAGGGGGCCTTGGAGCACGTGAACCGGGACAACTCCGTGAGTCCCGCGGCGGTTCACCCGGCCGAACCTCTGCAGTATGGCCTCAAGGGGAGCCGGCTCCGTGAAGATGGTATCGAAATCGAGGTTGAGGCTAACCTCGACGACCTGCGTGGACACCACAATCAGCCCTTGGCCCACAGACTTGGCGCGGCCGAGCCCAGCGCGTGCCAACACACGCGTCTCCTTGCGTTGGCGATCTATGCCGCTGAAGCGGCTGTGGAGAAGCAGCAGGTTGCTGCCCATCCGGTATTCCTCTGAAAGCCTCCGCCAGATACGCTGTGCTGCGGACACAGTGTTCACGCTGACTAGCACAGACCGGCCAGCCTCGCGCTCCCGCAGAATGGCATTGATAACCTCTCCGTCCTCGATTGTTCCTTGAACGACGCTGATCCGGTGCCGCACTAGCCGCCGGTACAGCCCAGGGTCCGCCCAAACCTCTCGCAGCTGCAACTCCGCGCCAAGGTACCGCCTCAGCCACGTCGGCATTGTAGCCGTCATAGTGCATAGCCGGGCACACCATGTTTGCTGAGCTTCCTTGAGGAAGCCGGCGAGCAAGCCGAGCCGTCTTGGCTCGTACGCATGAACTTCATCCATAATGATGCAGCTATGGCTTAGCGCCACCCACAGAGTCTCGTAGCCGGGTAACCGATATGCCGCTCGGAGAAGCTGGTAAGGAGTAGCCACCCACACTGCGGGCCGTTGAAGGCGCGCAGCCTCCCGAGCCCTGCGCGCCCAGTACTCAGCCTTGCTCGGGTTATCGCTGGCACGGGCGGATTCGGCGTAGAGTGCCTGCAGGGCGCGTCCGTGAAGAAGGGCTACCTCGCATCTGAGAAGTCGTCGTAGCCTTGCGTGCATTGCCGTGATGCTGGCCTGGTAAGGGAGTAGATAGACCAGCACCCCTCCGGGCTGGGCACGCTGTTGCCGGGAAGCCCAAAGAACAGCAGCTTCAGTCTTACCTGTGCCGGTCGGAGCAGTTAGAAGAGCATGGCCCTCTAGCGCCGCTAGCTGCTCCTGGTGCTTGTACCAGGACCAGTTGGCACCGTCTTTGCCCGCTCCAGCAACGCGCAGCAAGCGCTCCGCTAACTCGCTGGCTGTTGGCACCGAAACTGTGGCCAGTTCGGTAATGCCGCCTGACGCAGCATGATCGCTTCTAATGACCAGCCCTCGCAATGCCACAGCGGTGAACCATATGCCGGGCCCTCTTCTGAGTAAGCTCCGGTAGTCGCGTAGAGCTTCCAAGACGCTCTTGACGGTGAGAACTGACTGCCTCCTCTCCGATCCGCTGTCAGGTTTCGCAGCCATAGGCACGCCGACAACTTCAGTGAGCCATTGGACCAGGCTTTCCGCGCGCTCTTCGGGCAAACTGGCAACCATCTCCGCTAAACCCGTATCCTCAACCGGAGCCCTCGGGTCGTACCGGTCCAGGATCTCCTGAGCATCCCGGTGGTGCGATGCCACGGCAGCAGCCACCCAGGGTCGTGCGGAGGAGTCACCGCACGCGTAGGGCAGAAAAGCCAGCGACGCGACCTCATGCCGGTGGCCCCAGGGCCCGGCCTTACCTCGGAGTGACATCTGGAACGGCTCGGCGGCCTTGCCCAGATCGTGGAGATAGAGGGCGAGCTGCGCCCATTCCCACAAGCGGGGCTCGTCCACCACGTCGGCAAGCCCGGGGTGCCGTAGACGCAAGAATCGCAACACGGCGATAGTGGCAAGCGTATGCCTTTCCAGGCTCTCGCCCCTCTCACCCGGCACCTTAGGGCTCTTAGCCCAGATGTTCTCAATGTCACTGCGCATGGTCTCGCGACGCATGGAAGGAATGCCACACCACGGCCCGGCTCTTGTCGCCGACGATGGGCGCGGTGGGGTCAACCCACTCTGTATCGCCATCTTGGGCGCTCACGCGGTGCGGGGAGGGAGTCCCTGCTTCAAGGAATGCTCTCTCCGGAAAGGCCAGATAGTCCTGCCACGTCACCCTTCGCCGCTCTTCGGGGTCAATGAAGGCAGCCATCCGAAGCATGAAGCCGCCCGTCGTGCGAAGGCGATACGACCAAGGGAGAATGGTTCCCTCATAATAGGCTAGGCCCGACCTCTCCAAGCTCACGACCTTGACAGACTTGTACGAGCACAAGTCCTGCGACCGCCCTAGCACTACGGGGTAAGCTGGGCACTCAAAGCCGTCCCGCAGCCTCCGGAGAAGCGCCTCATCATCCGCCGCTATGTACAGTTCGAGGTGTGGGAATAGCATGACTTCACGATTGACCGGGCCCACTTGCGCCCTCAGGTTGGGTGCCGCATTGTTATGGTCGGCACCACCCTTTCGCCTTCGACCCCGCCTCCCGGCCAGGACTTCATAGATGATGTGTAAGTGCTCAATGTCATCGGCAGTGCCGCCCCGGGCAAACATGTAAGCAAAACGAAGAGCGTGGGGCTCAACAAGAGAACCCAAGGCGCTACACACATGACCGTAGATGGTAGAGGGCGGAGGCAAGGGTAGACTCGGGTGGCTACCCGCAAGGAAATGGGGGTAGCGGAACGAGGTAGTCACCCCATCCATAACTACCTTTAGCGCCTTCATTGGGTTCACTCCATCCAGCCTTGAGCGGCAGCCTTCTTCTCGATGTCGCTGGCCAAGGTCTCTAGGACCATCCGAGGGTGCCCGGTGGTAGACTGGACTGGGTTGGCCCCGACCTTACCCTTTGCGGCCTCTGCGAGGAGGTCATTCATGGCCGTGGCCTGCGCGTCATGGAACCCCGCGACCCAACCGACATAGAGGCCGGAGAGAAGTTGGTCACCCCACACCCGCAGGCTTTCATGGAAGGCGTCGGCGTTTACTCGGGGGAGCCCCCGCGCGTCAGCCTCAATGAGGTAGTGAAACGGGTTATTGCCCCCGCGAATGACCGCTGCGAATATGACGACCGGCGTGACGTCGGTGTAGTGCAGGGCAAGCTTGGCGCCCCCTGAGATTACGGCCATGCCTCGCAGCAGAGCACCGATCCGCTTGGTTCTCTCACCTAGGGGCAAGCGGAACGCTTTGGCTTCGGGCATCTCCTCGAGCTTCTCGGACCTGGCCCGCTCCACGCGGATCTCGTCTAGGTTCCTGTAGCCCGCCTTGTCCTTGTAGAGGAACGTACCGCAAGAGCGCAGGTCGAGGGAGAACAACCCCTTGAGGACTGTCCTGTAGAACTGATGCTCGTGCGGGACGGGGTCTCCGTCCTGGCGGCTCATGACACCGAAGTCGTCGGTAGGAGTGACTGGAGCGATTGAAACTATTGTACCGACTCGGAGCGGAGAAACCCGGGTAATCTCGGTCTTCGTCTCCGTCATTGTGGCCTTGGCCAAGCGCTCGTCTCGCACGGCCTTCTGATCCGCGCGAGCGCCGGGCGCCCTCATGTAACCGAAGAGGTCATCGTCCCAGTAGTCAATGGGATTGGCGTCGGGGTAGGCAATCTTGGCTTCCCTCAGGACGGGCGAGGCTTTCCAACCTAGCTCAGGAGTCTCCTGCAGCGTGGTCCGCAGCCAATTCCGGAACGCCTGCGCTGAGACATATGGAAAGACCCCCTGGCGAGTGCGGATCGACTTCACCGCCACGATGTTACCTGTCCGGGCCCCTTCCATGGTGCCCGCGTTGTTCAGGGCAGAAGCTGGGGCATCAATAAGCATGAAGCCGGCTATGAAAGCCACTTTCGTTCCCTCTCCTCTCCCACTCTTGTGGCCGCTAGGCAGTCTCGGTAGTTAAGGTCTCCTTAAGGGCGCTCTGCTGCCGACCGAGCCAACCGCTCTGGTGGAGGCGCTCCAGCATGCGGATAACAGTCAGATCCCACCCTAGCCTCCAATCCGGTCGGGCGAATTCCTCACCCTCCTCGAAAACCGTCAGGAAATCACCGAAGCCAACCAACGGACCCAGCCCCCGCCGTAGCCTTGAAGCACCGGTACGGATGAGGATGTTTCTGACCGTGCGGTAGTCATCGGCCCTGAAGACCGTTCCGAACAGCTTAGCGTCATCCATAGTCGCTATCTCTTCCGCCAGCCTGTCCCCAATCTGCTCGATGGCCAAAACCCTAACCTTGTCCATTCCCATCACCTCCTCGATGAACAGCGCCACAAGGCCCCATGTCACCCAGCAATCAGTCTCCGATGCTACGAAGGTAACGGTGCCCCCTGTGGCCTGCCGTTTTCGCGCCAGTGACAAGCTCTGTGGCAGGAAGTGTCGTCGTATGAACGCCACCGCTCGTTCAGGGAGGGTGAAGAGATCTTCGTACAATTGGTTTCGCCCGGTACCGCCCTTGGCGGGTTCGGTTTCACCTGTGGCGGTATCCTTGCTGCGGCCCTTGCGCTGCCCGGCCATTAGCCACCCCCGGCGGACGAGCTCATCCCAAGCCGCACGGTGTGCTGCCTTTCGGGCACGCCAGACGAACCTAACGACTGAACTTGGAAGGCGGTAGATATCAATCGCCGGCCCTTGCCCGCTGTTGGACAAGTGGTACACGGTTACCCCGCCGCGCGCCTCATCGGAATATTCGCCAGCGTCCTGAAGGTAGACCAACGCCTCCGCAGTCCGCGTGAGGGGATGGCTTATCGTCGGAGGCTTCTTGTCGGTCTGTTGGGAGAGTTGGACCCGTTCACGGAGTCTCGGTATCCACTCCCGCGCAAAGCTCAGTAGAAGGTTCCGATCCTCCGGCTCGATTATCAGAGCTCTCCCCCCGCACATCGGTGCGGTCACAGCTAGCGCCAACAACGCAAGAGTACAGAGACCACATGCCGGCAACCCTGAGGAGCCTTGGGGGAAGAAGTTTGGAACGCCGCGACCCGAAAGCATGGGCACCATGTCCCGGTAGACTCGATGGACGGCGCCGCGGCCACAAAACGTGCACTCGCCCTCAGCCGGCACAGGCGGCAGGGTGTACGAGCGCAAGAGATGACCAGTCTCAGCGCGACGCCGATCGAGTCCCCACGATGGCTGGGTCATCGGCCCGTTCATCGTGAACAGAACTGACGAGTACGATTGAAGCAGCGGCGTAAAGAACGCCTGGTCCGCGTACCGCGCGAACCGTTCCAGATCGTCTGCGGTAACGTCTTCCGGGCAAGCCCGTGCGGAGAACGCGGTCAGCCCGGCGACACCCGTGTCGACAAGTACATGACCCGTCCAACGGAGTCCAACAGGACCGTCCTCTCCGGCTCCCATTGAACTCACCTCCTCTCTCCTCAGTTGGGAAACGTTTACTCACAGTTTGCCACACTGGGCCGTCACTAGCTGACGGCCGGGATATGAAACCCTTCCTGACCCGATTTCCACAAGGGAAGGCTATCCGGTCACGTCGTCCGCCAGTAGCCGGTACTTCCCGAGGCCGAACGTTGTGTTCTTCCCCACATGGACAATCTGACCCAAGGCCAAGAACTCCCGGAAGGGACGCAAGTCCCCCGCGTATGTGACCGTTCCCACGAGACCACCGAGGTTCATGGACCTCCGTTGCCGATTAGAGTGGCGGGTCCAATCGACCCAGCTCACGTTCGCGTTTTCCACCTTCACGCCCTCTGCTTGCTCAATCACGGCCCGATAATCGACCCTCAGGGATGCGCCGTGGTGGAAGTACGCAAGCGCCGACTGTCGGCGAAGGAGGGCTCTCACAAACCTAGGGAAATCCGGGTATGCCACAACATTCCCGTCAGACGTGATTCGAGTCGCGGTCTGGAACTCTACCGTGACTCGGTCGGTTGGGATTCGTTCTGCCAACGCTGCAACCGCGGATTTCCCTAAGCACCGGTCAATTACACGCTCGGCCAGCACTTCAAGGCGGCCGCCGTCCGAGCGGAAAACCGTAGCCTCGCTGCCGTGATGCGAGGCGCCGGCCGGCACGCGGCCCTTACTCAGGATTTCTCCAGTACCGTTCACAGAGCCTGACTCACACTCTGTTAGGCGCGGCATTTCCCACCCCCACTCTCCCACTTGGCGCACCTCGGTGAGCTCAAAACCGGCCCGCCGAGGCCCTATCCCTGCCCGGCCCAAGTCCAGAAACGCAACTATGAAGTAGGGTAAGTAGGTGACCCCGCGGCCGACCAGAACCAGGCCGAACTCCATATCCTCTCCAGGCTCGTAACTGGTCTTGTTGTCGACGGGCGGTTCGATTACGAATGGTCTGGGCACGTCCTTCAGGTTGCGCAGGGCCTCTGACTCCGCAGGTGGAGATGTCTCGAAGATGTAGGCGTACGCACATGCCGACCTCAAGAGGCACCCCCCACAGTCCCTAGTCCGTTGAGTGCACGAGGTACGCCGAAACGCAGATCCGAAGCCGCCCCGCAGGACAGAGCCCTTGTAAGACGGCAGTACCATTGTCTGCCTGACCACCAGCCGCAGACGGAAAAGACCCACCTTCAACTCCGGGAACACTCGTCCTCTTACCCTCTTCCCCCGCCCATCTATGGCCAAGCGGCTGCCCTGACCCACCTGCGCACGTCGAGCGCTGAGGCCCTATCACCCGGTCTCGCGAGCCGCCTCCGGATGGCATTGACTACCTGGCCCCATAGGTGCTGCCGAGGTTCACCGCCTCCACACGAATGGCCTCCCTGAGCCCCTCCGGCTCCAGTACCTCCGCCCCCGCCCCGAACGACAGGACCCACCGCTTCACCTCGCCCATCCCCCCAACCCTCATGCGCAGGATGAGCCCGCAGTCATTCCCCTCCTCGTCGGTCCCCAGCTCCTCGACGCTCTGGCTCGGGTGCCACTGTTTGCCGCGGACGTATCGGGCCTGCTCGGCTGCGAACCGGAC
>QZJP01000018.1 GCA_003599345.1 Bacillota bacterium
GATGGGAGCTCGTACATGACGTCGAGCATCATGTCCTCGAGAATGGCGCGCAGGCCGCGCGCTCCGGTGTTGCGCTTCAGGGCCTCCCTGGCGATGGTCTTCAAGGCGTCGTCCGTGAACTCGAGCGCCACGCTGTCGAGCTCGAAGAACTTCGCGTACTGCTTGGTGAGCGCGTTCCGCGGTTCGGTAAGGATGCGGACCAGAGCGTCCTCGTCGAGCGCGTCGAGGGTGACAATGACCGGAACTCGCCCGACGAACTCGGGAATCATCCCGAACTTCAGGAGGTCCTCAGGCATCACCTTCGACAGGATCTCGCCGATTCGGAGCTTGCTTTGGGCCGTCCGTATCTCGGCACCGAATCCAAGCCCCTTCTTACCCGTACGGCTCTGGATGATCTTGTCGATGCCGTCGAAAGACCCGCCGGTGATGAACAGGATGTTGGTCGTATCGATCTGGATGAACTCCTGGTGCGGGTGCTTGCGCCCACCCTGCGGCGGGACGCTGGCGACCGTGCCCTCCAGAATCTTGAGCAGGGCCTGCTGCACGCCCTCTCCGGACACGTCCCGGGTTATCGAGGGATTCTCGGACTTGCGGGCGATCTTGTCGATCTCGTCGATGTAGACGATGCCCTTCTCGGCCTTCTCTATGTCGTAGTCAGCGTTCTGGATGAGCTTCAGAAGGATGTTCTCCACGTCTTCACCGACATAGCCCGCCTCGGTCAGAGATGTCGCGTCGGCTATGGCGAAAGGCACGTTGAGGAACCGCGCGAGAGTCTGCGCCAGCAGAGTCTTGCCGACGCCGGTGGGCCCGAGCATGACGATGTTGGATTTCTGGAGCTCGACGTCATCTATCTTTCCGCCCATGTTGATGCGCTTGTAGTGGTTGTAGACGGCGACGGAGAGAATTCGCTTGGCCCGGTCCTGGCCGATGACGTACTCGTCAAGGAAGGTCTTGATCTCCCTGGGCTTGGGCAGCTCCTTGAGCTCGAGCTCGAGTTCCTCGCTGAACTCGTCCTCGATGATCTCGTTGCAGAGCTCGATGCACTCGTCGCAGATGTAGACCCCGGGACCCGCCACCAGGCGCTTGACCTGATCCTGCCCCTTGCCGCAGAACGAGCACTTCAGTTGGCCCTTCTCATCGGTGAACTTGAACATGCGTCACCTCTCTCCAGCCGACAACGCCCGTCAGCAGAGCGCCCCGAGAGCCGGACCGGGCCTACGCCCGGTGCGGGAGGTCCCTCGGGTTCAGGACTTCGTCGATCAGCCCGTAATCCTTCGCCTCCGGGGGCGACATGAAGAAGTCGCGCTCCGTATCCCTCGACACCTTGTCGATCGGCTGGCCGGTATGCCGAGCCAGGATTTCGTTGAGCTTCTCGCGCGTCTTCAGTATCTCCTTGGCGTGAATCTCGATGTCCGTGGCTTGCCCCTGAGCCGCACCCGCCGGCTGGTGAATCATCACGCGGCTGTTCGGTAGCGCGTACCGCTTACCCCGGCTGCCGCCCGCAAGGATGACCGCGGCCGCGCTGGCGGCCATGCCGACACAGATGGTCGAGACGTCGGGCTTAATGTACTGCATGGTATCATATATGGCCAAGCCGGAATGCGCGAATCCCCCCGGCGAGTTGATGTAGAGATGGACGTCCTTCTCCGGGTCCTCACTCTCAAGGAACAGCAGTTGCGCCACGACCAGATTCGCGACCGTGTCGTCGATCTCGGTTCCGATGAAGATTATCCGGTCTTTCAGGAGGCGGGAGTATATGTCGTATGAACGTTCACCCTTCGGGGTCTGCTCGACGACAATGGGAACCAGGTAACTCATTTCCCTTCTCCTCTCCCCTCACCCTTGGTCTTCGGGCCAGGCCCGCTCTCAGAGTCGCGGCCGCTCTCGCTCTTCACCGCCCCGTCCGGGAGCGCGATTCTAGCCTCGTTCTCCCGCACTAGGTAGGACACTGTCTTGCTGGTGATTATCCCCGCCCGGAGGGACTCTAGACGGGCGGGTGAGGCCCTGAACAACTTCCTCACCTTCTCGGGCTTCTGCCCGGTAGCAGCCGCGAGGCGGGCCATCTCGAACTCCACCTCGGCGTCCGTGGCTCGTATGTCCTCGCGCCGTGATATGGCCTCGAGGACGAGATCCTTCTTCACCTGGTGCTTCGCCCTGGCCCTCGTGTCTTTGTCCCACTGCTCCCGGTCGAGCCCGACGATGGCCAGATAGCGGTCAAGGTCCAGGCCCTGCGCGGCAAGGCGCTCGTTCATGTCCTCGGTCGCCTGCTCTGTCCGCCGGGTGACGAGGGTCTCAGGTATCTCCACCTCGGCCGCTTCCACGACCTTCTCGACGACCTGCCGGGTCAGCTCCTCCCTTGCCTCACGCCTGGCGCGCTCCTCGAGCCCTTCAGCAATCCGCTTTCTCAGCGACTCCACGTTCTCCAGCCCGGAAAGCTCCTTGACCAGATCATCGGTCAGTTCGGGCAGCTTCTTGACCTTGACTTCCTTGACCCGCACCTTCACCTGCGCGGTCTTCCCGCGGAGGCTCTCGTTCCGGATATCCTCGGGGAAGGTCAGGGCGCACTCACGTTCCTCCCCCGCCTGGGCTCCCTTGACGGCCGCCTCGACTTCGGTCTCAAGCTGGCCCGCGCCCAGCTGAACGAGAACGCCCTCGGAGTCTCCTCCCTCAAAGGGCTCGCCGTCCACCGTGCCATGGTAGTCGATCACCGCGAACAGGCCGTCCGCCAACTTGGTCCCCGGCTCGGCCGGGACCAGCTCGGCCCGGCGCTCACGCATAGCCTCGACTTGCCCTTGGATGTCGGCCTCGTCGACGGGCTTCGGGGGGACGGACAGACCGAGGCCGGTGTACTGACCCAGCTTGACCTCGGGCTTGACCTCCACGGTGGCCTCGAACACCAGAGGCTCACCTTCAGCGAAGGAGACCACGTTGACCTGCGGCCTGTCGATGGGCTCCAGATCCTTGGCGTCAAGGGCCTGAGAGTAGGAGGCGGGTAGGATGATGTCGAGCGCTTCTTCCTTGAACGCCTCAGGCTTGACGTGACGTTCGAGAACGGCTCTCGGCACTTTCCCCCGGCGGAACCCCGGCACGTTGACCTGGCCGGCTAGGTTCCTACACGCCCTGTCGTAGGCTCTCGCGACCTCCTCGCGGTCGACCGTGATTCCAAGCTTGACCTTGCTTCCTTCCAGTCTTTCTACGGTTACCTCCACGCAGCGTCCAGCGGGCTCTTCTGTCATGTCTTTTCGCGTCTCACTCCAGGTCAGCTGCTTTCAGTAGCGCCGCCCCACGCGTGCCGGCCGTCGGTCGGCCGGCCAGCCTCCATCGGGCGTCGGGGAATCCGGGGGTAAGGTGAGTGGTGCGGGCGGGGAGACTCGAACTCCCACGGGACAAGCCCATACGGTCCTAAGCCGTACGCGTCTGCCGTTCCGCCACACCCGCCCAGTACAGAAACTTGGTGGGCCATGAAGGACTCGAACCTTCCACCCTCCGCTTAAAAGGCGGACGCTCTACCAGATGAGCTAATGGCCCACAAGGTTGGCTGGGGCGGCTGGATTCGAACCAACGATCGGGGATCCAAAGTCCCCTGCCTTACCACTTGGCCACGCCCCAGCGCTATCCGGCCAGCTCCCGCGGCCGGCGGTCACTATCGTTGGGGTGAATGACGGGACTCGAACCCGCGACCTCCAGGGCCACAACCTGGCGCTCTAACCAGCTGAGCTACATCCACCGCGAAACTGGCGCGCCTGGGAGGATTCGAACCCCCGACACACTGGGTAGAAGCCAGTTGCTCTATCCAGCTGAGCTACAGGCGCAACAAAGAACACTGGAGCGGGTGATGGGAATCGAACCCACGCTAGGAGCTTGGAAGGCTCCCGCCCTACCATTAGGCTACACCCGCCCGCAAGTCACCGGCCAAGCGAATCACGTTTCAAAGGGCAGATTCTAGTATAGCACGCGCCGGAAAACAGCGTCAAAACGCTGCTAGCACGGGCCTTCGGCGCGTCACTCGGCCACACCGGGCGCTCGAGTCAAGATGGTCGGGGCGCCGGGATTTGAACCCGGGACCTCCTGCTCCCAAAGCAGGCGCGCTAGCCAAACTGCGCTACGCCCCGCCGGCATCCTTCAAGCCTAGCCTAGTATAGTCCGCGGCCAAACCCCGGTCAACGCACGATGCGCGCGGCCCGGCTATCCGGCGATAGCTTTCTCCACGTCCTCCACGCCGGCGGCCGCCGGAAACTCGACAACATCCAAGCACGACGCGAGGTCACGACGGAGTTCGTCAATGGAAATGCCGGCAGCTCCCGCCACGTTCTCCTCCAGTTGGCAGAGCCGCGAACGACACGAGGCGATGAGCGAGCCGCTGTCCGGGTAGCGCCGCGCCAGGCTCTCCAGCCGTGCCTCGAGTCCAACGAAATCGCGTTCAACCAGTTTGTCCGCGAGCATCAAGACGCGTTCCTCCCACGAGGACGGTCCGTGGTCGTCGGAGAGGAGCGAGTCCAGCCCATGCACGGTGACGGCCCGCACGAGCCGTTCGTCAAGGCCCCGTTGCGACGCCCACAATCCGGACAGCCAAGCGTGCGGCGTGACTCCCGGCGGCGGTGGGGGCCTCACGCCGGCCGCGTTCGGGTCATGCTCGCCGCGAAGGCCCGGTACCAACCTGCCGATGTCGTGGAGCAGGCCGGCGGCGGAAACCAGCCGGACATCGACGTCATACCCGGCCTCCACGAGGAGAAACGCCATCTCGCGGCAGAGGCGACTCGCCTTGGTCTGGTGCTCCATGAGGCCGGCGGGCGCGCCCGCCCCGGCCGCCGCGCCCGTACACCACTCGTACCCGGGAATCATCCCCGAAACCCCGTCCCAATCCTTGTGGGCAAAGACCTCGAAGAGATAAGCCCGAAGAGCCCTAAGGGCTTTCGAACGGTGGCTGACGCGTAGCTTCTCGTGCTCAGGGGCTTCGCCGAAGGTGCACCCGAGGTCTCGTGACACGAAGACTGGGTCGTAGCCGAAGCCGTGCTCGCCCCTCGGCTCGTGTCCGATCATCCCGTGCGCGCGGCCGACCGAGACGTAAGCCGGCCCGGCAGGGACCTTGAGCACGGCCACGGTCGTGAAACACGCCCGTCTCTCAGGTTCCGGCACGCCGGCAAGCTTCTCGAGAAGAAGCCTGTTGTTTTCGCCGGTGCCTTTGCCGCTCCATCTCGCCGACCTGACGCCGGGTTCGCCCCCCAGGGCGTCCACGCTGAGCCCCGAGTCCTCTCCCAAAGTGACGAGGCCGAGCCCGCGGGCCGTGGCGAAGGCCTTGACGGCCGCGTTCCCCGCGAAAGTAGCCCGGTCCTCGGCAATCTCCACCGCTGAGTGCCCCTCGCCGGACAGAACAGCAAGATCCGCGAGGCCGCGCAAGTCCACGCCGAGAGGATGGAGCGCGGGCCTGAGAACAGGCGCCATCTCCCTGACCTTGTTGGGGTTCGACGTGGCCAGAGCCAGCACCGGTTCTAAACCGGGCCGCGAGAAGAGTGGGATCACGCCTTGTCGGTCCCTTCGATGAGGGAGGCGAGCGGGCCCAGGGCCTCGCGTTGCGCCGCGACCAGACGGTCGCAGCCAGACCGGGCCAGTTCGAGCAGGGTCGTGAGTTCGGAGCCGGTGAAGCTGCCGCGTTCCGCCGTGCCCTGGACCTCCACGAACCGCCCTCCGCCGGTCATGACGACGTTCATGTCCACCCGAGCCTCGCTGTCCTCCGCGAAGCAGAGGTCCAGCACCGGCTCGCCGTTGACTATCCCCACTGACACGCCGGCGACCAGGTCCGTCACGGGAAACGCCGGGAGTCTCTTGGCTTCCTTGAGTTTCACGCACGCGTCGACCAGGGCCACGAACGCGCCGGTCACGGCCGCGGTTCGCGTTCCGCCATCGGCCTGGAGGACATCGCAGTCAATCCATACGGTGCGCTCGCCCAGGGCGTCCAGGTCCACCACCGCGCGCAGGCTACGCCCGACCAGTCGCTGTATCTCCAGGGAACGCCCCAGAGCCTTGCCGCTGGTCGAGTGCTCGCGGGGGTGGCGCTCGGGAGTCGCTCTCGGCAGCATCGCGTACTCGGCGGTCACCCACCCGCGGCCCGTACCCTTCATGAACGGCGGGACCCTGTCCTCGACCGACGCGGTGGTCAGAACCCAGGTGTCGCCTGTCTTGATGAGGACGGACCCTTCAGCCCAACGGGTGTAGTGGCGGGTGATGGACAGAGGCCTGAGATCGGAAGGCTGGCGCGCGTCGATCCTCAAACTGACACCCCCAACGAGCCGCCCGCCCGGCTCGGAGCGGGCCGCGTCCCGTCACGGGGCCGGATCGGCGGTGAGCGTGATCTCCTTCACTTCGTCCAGCCGGAGACGGGAGCCGCGTCCTGCCAGCCGGTCGGCGAGAAGCTGCCCGGCGCGCTGCCTGAAGTGGCCCGTCCGACCTGTGGTCCGGAACACGACCTCCACGACCGGGCTTTCGCTGGATTGAGTTTCTCCGGAAGACTCCTCCAAGCCTTCCAGTCCCCCGTCGACCGAATCCCTCACGCCCGGGGCGGTCAACCGTCCCTTTCCCTGGCCGATCGAGCGGAACCTGGCGACGACCTCGGCGGCCAGTGCGCCGGACGGGTCGACGATTCTGACCTGCCCGTGGAGGACGTGATCCCGGAGGACCTCTTCGAACGTGTCCGCGGCGAACGGGTAGTGGGTGCAACCGAGAACCACCAGGTGCGGGCCGGCCTGTCCGGGCGGCGAGACGGCCAGGCCTCTCACTGCCTCGAGGACAGCCCTGTGAGCCACGTGGCCGTTCCGGCCCTCCTCTATCAGGCTTGCCAGAAACGGACACGGCCAACCAGTCACGTCGCGGATCGATCCTTCCTCGCACAGTGCCCGTTCCCAGACCCGGCTACGCACCGTACCTTCCGTCCCGAGCACTATCGCCCGGGAACCCTCACCGGCCTCAGCGAGGGCGCGGACTTCCCGGGCTCCCGGACCGATGATGTCGACTATGGGTACCGGGGTGTCGACGGCACCACTTCTGACCCCGGACGACGCGGCCGTGTTGCAGGCGATGGCGACAAGCGCGGCGCCTTCGGCGGCCAGGGCCCTGACTCCGGCCAGAGCGAGGCGCCGCACTTCGGCCGGCGGCAGGGGACCGTACGGGAAGTGAGCCAGGTCGGCCAGGTAGACAATACGGCTCCAGGGAGGCCGCTCGTAGTCCAGCATGTGGCGCAGAACGCTCAGGCCTCCGACCCCCGAGTCAAAGAGACCAACGGTGGGTCCAGCGACGTCGCACGCCCTGGCGCCGGTGCCCGCTGTCTCTGAGGGAGCGGAACCTGGATGGCGTCTCAGAAGGGCTCACCTCCCCATCCATCCGGTGTCGCCGACGGGACACCGTCCATTGCCCATTGGCGCGAGCCCGAGGCCCTCTGATGCCACGTCCTACCGGGCGCCTGGCTCCGCCCAATCACCAATACTATCGCGAGCGGTCCCCGATGGGACCAACACCTTCGGCCTGCCGGAGCAGGTGCGAAGGTCCGGCACTCGGCGTAAGGCTCCCCGCATTCCGAAACCGAGGCCGGAAGTCCGAGCGACGATATTAGACCATTATACACATCTACAGGGTAAGCACAGACAACCGGTGTTCAGCGGTCGAACGCCACCGGAGCCACCATGTCGTCTCCCCTGGGTCAGTGCGAGGCGAAGTAGTCCTCAAGCCCTTCGAAGACGGCCCCGGCGATGCGGTCCGGGGTGCCCGGAGCCGTGATGACGGCGAGGTCTGTCGGATTCGACATGTAGAGGGCCTCCACCAGGCACGCCGGCATGCGGGCCTCCCGGGTGACGACGAAGTCCGCCCAACGGACCCCGCCGTCGGGGCGGCCGAGCTCGTCGAGCAGATGCGACAGGATGGTTTCGGCCAGGGGACGGCTCTGGGCCTGATAGTAGTAGCACTCCGAACCGCAGATGGTCGAGCGGTAGTTGGCGTTCAAGTGTATCGAGACCAGCGCGTCCGCCCCGGCGTCGTTGGCCATCTGGGGCCTGGCGTACTTGTCGGGGTTCTCCGCCGCCGTTGTCCGCGTGAGCCTCACGTCCGCCCCGGCCGCCCTGAGGAGGTCGGCGAGCTTGAGACCAATCTGGAGGGTCAGGTTGGCTTCTCTGGTCCCGTTGGCCGCAATCGCCCCGGGGTCGTTCCCGCCGTGCCCGGGGTCGATCACTATCAGCTTCCCGCTGACGGGAGATCTCCCGAGGTCCACGACCACCCCGTCGTCCGTGGTGGTCGCCTCGACGCTGACCGGGCCCTTGAGGCTCAGGGTGAACGTGGTCGCCTGCGCCTGGGTGTCCTGGGCATAGGTGACGCTGGCGACGACCTGATCGTCGTAGGTTACCGTTCCGCCCCCGCCAAGCGGCCCGGCAAGGAGTACCCCGGGGAAGTGCAGGGTCAGGCGCTCCGGGTTGGAAGAACGGGTGACCGTGGGCCTCAGGGAGCGGCCGGCCCACACTGAGAACCGCCCTCCCCGGTCAAGGGTCTCGTAGCCGAAACCCGTCACGGCCACTGTCCCGCCGAGGTAGATGACCAGATCGTTGCCCTCACGGCTGACGTGGTAAGGGGCCGGTCCCGAGGCGGCGTCGAGGACGACTCTCGCCACGTCGGGGTCGACGTTGAACTGCGCGAACCTGGCCTGCGTGAAGCCCAGCTCCCCTATGGGCCTGGTCCTCTGCGCGTTGGACAGTCCCTCCAGCGACTGGCCGAGCGTGGCCCGCCGGGCGTCCACGACCACGCGCCAGGGGTCTGACGCCTCCCAGACACGGTAGTCGGCCGGGCCGTTCATCCGGACCACGACTCGCTCGGCCCCCGGTTCGTCGACATACTCCACGCCGAGGACCTTGTACTGGATCTCCACTACGATGGCCTGCTGACCCGGCTCGAAGACGGCCGGAAGGTCGCCGAGACCGAGCGGCGGCGACGGGTCCCATGTGGCCCAGGCCGTGTACCTCGGGGCCTCGTCGCAGTCGAAGATGACGCGGGTAAGTGGAGCGCTCTCCATCACGTAGGACCTTATCTTCTCGACTCCCGCCTTACCGACATGAATGACGTCCGGAATGTTGAGCACGGACTTGTCCACCTCGACAAGGAGACGGTCGTTAGGATAGAGGGGCTCGGCGGCGCGCGTGGACACGTCGTACCTGACGGGTCCGTTGGTCACGATGACGAAGCGCGCGACTCCCGGCGTTTCCTCCCACGATAGACCTTCTATGGCGGGCTCCTCGCGGGCGAGATTGACTATCACCTCGCGTGTAGCCTGCCTCCAGTCGACGGCGGCCCCCAGAGCCTGCGATATGAAGCGTATCGGCACCATAGTCCGGCCTGATTCGACCCGCGCCGGAACGTCCAAGAACACAGTCTGGCCGTTGACAGTCGCCTGGGTCAGGCCCACGCGCACGACGACGGTGGCTCCGCCCGACCTCACGACGACCGCCGATGTGGCCTGTATCCACTCCACTTCAGCGCCGAGGTTCTGGGAAATGATCCTGATGGGAACGAGCACCCGGCCGTCCACCAGGATGGGTGGCACGTCACTGGGAGCGACCCTGCCGTTGATGACCAGAGTTATGTCCCCCGCCGCGGCCACCGCACCACTGCCGGTGGCGGGGACCAGGCCCGTGAGAAGGACGGCCACGAGGCAAATGGCCACTGTCAAGCGATGGGCAGCAGTACGCGACACTGGTTCCTCCACCCGGGGGTTTCCGGCGAGCAAGGGCCACCCAGGCCCACACGAGTGCCCTGGCTGCGGGCTTCAGGGGGTTTGCCGATTTGTGGCGACTTCTACCGGAGCATGGGGAATCCTGCCGGACTGAGGCAGGCCAGGCGAGGGAATGGCAGGAAAGACCTTCCGCGTCTCAGAGGTGGTTCGCCGCTACCCGAGGACTACTTACCCTCGATGTAGTAGCGGACGAGTTCCTCCATGACCTCCTGCGGGTTCATCTGCCGGATCAAGTTCCTGGCGTCGTTGTGTGTTGTTATGTAAAGTGGGTCTCCGCAGAGGAGATAGCCGGCGATTTGAGCCACAGGGTTGTAGCCTTTCTCCTGAAGAGCAAGGTAAACGCGCTGTAGAATCTCGCGGGAACTGGGCTCGGCATCAGGTTGGTCAATGGAGATAACCTTAGTCTTGTCGCGGCTGTTGCTGATGGGCACTGTCGGCCGCCCTCCCGAGGCAGAATCGCTCCCCGGAGGTTCGGCGCCAACTTCTCCAATCCTGTTCCAGCGTCAGCCAGTGGCACGGCCAAATCGTGGCCCGGAGGGCAACGAAAGGGCGCCTTCCCACACGCAGGAAGGCGCCCGAGTCGTCTGGTGGAGGCGGCCGGAATCGCACCGGCGTCCGCAGGTGCGCGAGTAGCGGCGTCTACAAGCTTATCCTCCGAGAGCTTGGTTCGCACTCTTCCGGTTCTCGGAGGCGACGCCGGAAGCTGCTAGCCTGTCAGTGTCCCGGACGGTTCCAGGCGCGGCCGCCCGGTGAGCCTGCATCTGTGACGCCCAGGTCGGACCCTACAGGCGGAAGTCCGGTGGACGTAGCCGCGCTAAGCGGCTAGAGCGTAGCTCTCGTTGGCCTTTACTTTGGTCCCACGGATTAACGAGGCGCGGGAGCTCGGCCTGCAGCCACTACCCACACTGACCCACGTCGAACCTGTTCGCCCCCGTTCCTGAATCTCTCCCCGGTCA
>QZJP01000027.1 GCA_003599345.1 Bacillota bacterium
TCGGGGGCTCCGGTTCGGCCTTGACGAACAGAGTCACGGCTAGGCCGCAGGGGCGTCGGGGGCTCCGGTTCGGCCTTGACGAACAGAGTCACGGCTCACACCGTGACTCTTGGTTCGAAGGCGGCCTCACCGGACCCCCGACGCCCCCGCTTTGCCAAGGGCGGCCTCACCGGACCCCCGACGCCCCTGCTTTGCCAAAGGCGGCCTCACCGGACCCCCGACACCCCTGCTTTGCCAAGGGCGGCCTCACCGGACCCCCGACGCCGTGGACGCCCGTGAACCGCCAGGCTCGGGGTGACTTGGTCGGAAGTTCCTGGGCAAGGTTATCGGGGGCACGCGTAGAAGAGGCAAGCCCCTGAAAGGACGGGTGGCGGCTGGTCGCCGGGACAGGCTGGGCGGCTGGCCGGGCCGCCCGTCCGGGTGTGCGAACCGTGGAGGTGGCCGAGGAATGAGGCCCGATGAGACCCCCCAGGCTGACAGAGACCGCGAGGCTCCGGCCGACGGCGGGAGAGAACTGAAGCGGGCCAGAGAGCGATGGGAGAAGGAGACGCTCGGCAGGACGCTGGCGCGATTCCCCGAACGGAGGGAGACCTTCGAGACCCTGTCCGGACTCGAACTTGACCGTCTTTACACCCCGCTCGACCTTGTGGGCTCAGACTACGCCAAGGATCAGGGCTTTCCGGGTGAGTTCCCCTTCACACGTGGCATCCAGCCGACGATGTACCGGGGGCGCTTGTGGACCATGCGACAGTACGCGGGGTTCGGGTCTGCCTCGGAGACCAACCGACGCTTCAAGTACCTCCTCGAGCAGGGACAGACCGGCCTCTCGGTGGCGTTCGACCTCCCGACTCAGATTGGCTACGACTCAGACGACCCCCTGGCCGAGGGCGAGGTTGGCAAGGTCGGAGTGGCCGTCGATACCCTGGCCGACATGGAGGTCCTGTTCAACGGCATCCCGCTCGCCGACGTGTCAACTTCCATGACCATCAACGCGCCGGCCTCGGTTCTCCTGGCGATGTACGTGGCCCTCGCCGAGAAGCAGGGAGCCTCACTCGACAAGCTCTCGGGCACGGTTCAGAACGACATCCTGAAGGAGTACGCCGCCCGCGGCACGTACATCTACCCACCGGGACCATCGATGCGCCTCGTGACCGACCTCTTCGCGTGGTGCGCGGGGAACCTACCGTCCTGGAACACCATCAGCATCAGCGGCTACCACATCCGCGAGGCGGGGGCCACGGCCGTCCAGGAGGTGGCTTTCACCCTGGCGAACGGGGTGGCCTACGTGAAGGCGGCCGTCGAAGCGGGCCTGGACGTGGACGCGTTCGCCCCGAGGTTGTCCTTCTTTTTCAACAGCCACATCGATTTTCTCGAGGAAGTGGCCAAGTTCCGAGCGGCTCGGCGGCTCTGGGCCCGGTTGATGCGCGATGAGCTCGGGGCCAAGGACCCGAGGTCCTGGATGCTCCGCTTCCACACGCAGACCGCGGGCTCTAGTCTTACGGCCCAGCAACCGCTGAACAACGTCGTGCGGACGGCCGTCGAGGCCCTTGCGGCGGTGCTGGGCGGGACGCAGTCGCTACACACCAATTCCTATGACGAGGCCCTAGCCTTACCGAGTGAGGATTCGGTGAGAGTGGCCCTTCGCACCCAACAGATACTGGCCCACGAAAGTGGGGTCGCCGACACGGTCGACCCGCTTGGGGGCTCGTATCTCATCGAGCGGCTGACGGACCGCATCGAGGCCGAGGCAAAGGGCTACATGGACGAGATAGACCGCCTCGGAGGGGCGGTAGCCGCTATCGAGAAAGGCTTCGTCCAGAAGGAGATACACGATAGCGCCTACCGCTACCAGACGATGGTCGAGGACGGGCGGCGCACGGTCGTCGGGGTAAACGCCTACCAGCTCGAGGAGGAGCCGTCACTGACCCTACTCGAGGTCGACCCGGAGGTGGGGCGGCGCCAGAAGGAGTTCCTGGCCGCCGTGAAGAGCGGGCGTGACAACGCCGCGGCTCGAGGAGCCCTTGACGCCCTTGGGGAAGCGGCGTCCGACCCCGGCGCACCGCTGTTCCCGAGGATACTCGACGCGGTTCGGGCCTACGCGACGCTAGGCGAGATTTGCGGGGTCCTGCGGTCAGTGTTCGGCGAGTACGAGGCTCCGGCCAGTCTCTAGGTCAATGGCTAGGTCCACGGAAGAAAGGGGTGGGGCCTGGCCCGCCGGGAGTAGCAGGTGGGAAGTCCCGGCTAGTCTAGACACAATGGTAGGGCCGGCCCTTCCATATCAGGGGGAGGTGGGGGGCGATGACGAGCAGGACAATCAGGGTTCTCGTGGCCAAGCCCGGGCTGGACGGCCACGACCGCGGGGCCAAGGTGGTCGCGCGCGCCCTCCGCGACGCGGGCATGGAGGTCATCTACAGCGGCCTGAGACAGACTCCTGAGCGCATAGCCCAGGCCGTCCTTGACGAGGACGTCGACGTGGTGGGTCTTAGCTCCCTGTCGGGAGCCCACCGGGTCCTGTTCCCGAGGGTAGTGGAGGAACTCCGGAAGCGTGGCCTCGACGACGTCGTCGTCATCGCCGGGGGCGTGATCCCAGCGGGAGACGTTCCCGCTCTTGAGGCGGCCGGGGTTGCCGCCGTCTTCGGACCGGGTTCGCCGACCTCGGCCATAGTGGGCTACATCAAGGATACGGTCGCCGCGCGCGACCGAGGCGCTCTTCGTCGCTAGGTGGGCGGTAGGGGCCATGGGCCAGGCGGAGGCGGGAAGGGAGACCGGGGAATGGTTCGCATAGACCACGTGGGAATCGCCGTCCGTGACATCGACAGGGCCCTCGTGTTCTTCACCGAGGTTCTGGGGCTTGAGGACGGGGTCCGGGAGACCGTTGAGAGTCAGGGCTTGACCATTGCATTCATACCGGCGGGGGAGGGCCGCTTGGAGCTTCTCCAGCCAGGCGGACCGGACACGCCCGTCGGCCGGTTCCTCGAGACGAAGGGTGAAGGGGTCCATCACATCGCGTTCGCGGTACAGAGCGTTGAGGAGACCCTGGCCAGGGCCAAGGCCGCCGGCTACGCGTTGATCGACGAGAAGCCTCGGCCGGGTGCGGGAGGGGCAAGGATCGCCTTTGTTCATCCGAAGTCGACGAGCGGCGTCCTGGTCGAGTTCTGTGAGCACGACCATGACGACTGACGCCGTCCCCAGGGGGAGGTTCGAGCCTGATGGCTCGTGACAAACTGGCCGAGCTCACCCGCCGCCGCGAGGAGGTCCTGGCGGGCGGCGGTCCAGACCGTGTCGAGAAGCAGCACGCCAAGGGCAAGCTCACGGCGAGGGAGCGCCTCGATATCCTTTTCGACCCCGGTACCTTCACCGAGATCCAGGCCTTCGTGAGCCATCGCTGCCGCGATTTCGGGATGCGGGCCGAGCGGGCCCCGGGCGAGGGTGTGGTGACCGGCTACGGCTACGTGGACGGGCGGTTGGTCTACGCGTTCGCCCAGGACTTCACGGTCATGGGTGGGGCTCTCGGGGAGATGCACGCAGCCAAGATATGCCGGGTGATGGACCTCGCTAGGGAGGTCGGGGCCCCTTTCGTGGGACTCAACGACTCCGGAGGCGCGAGAATCCAGGAAGGCGTCGACGCGCTCAACGGCTACGGGAGCATCTTCTACAGGAACACGTTGTCGTCCGGCGTCATCCCGCAGATTTCCGCCATCATGGGACCGTGCGCCGGCGGCGCCGTCTACTCCCCCGGCCTGACCGACTTCGTCTTCATGGTCGCTGGGACGAGCCAGATGTTCATCACGGGACCGCAGGTCATCAAGTCCGTGACCGGCGAGGAAGTGAGCATGGAGGACCTGGGTGGCGCCGCAACACACAACCGGGTCAGCGGGGTCGCTCACTTCTACGCGGTGAATGACCAGGAGTGCCTGGGCATGATCCGGCGCCTCCTATCTTACCTGCCCTCGAACAACCTCGAGGACCCCCCGGCCGTCGCTCTGGCGGACGACTCCGGCCGGACCCACCCCGGCCTTGGCGCTGTGGTCCCGGACGACCCCGGCAAGCCCTACGACGTCAGGGACATCATCCTGCCCGTCGTGGACGCGGGGGATTTCTTCGAGAGCCAGGCCTGGTGGGCGGAGAACATGGTCACTGGGTTCGCCAGGCTCGGAGGCCGGACCATCGGGATAATCGCCAACCAGGTGAAAGTGCTGGCGGGCTCGATAGATATCAACGCCTCGGACAAGGCGGCCAGGTTTATCCGGTTTTGCGACGCGTTCAACATCCCGCTCCTCACCCTGGTTGACACGCCGGGCTATCTGCCGGGTACGGCCCAGGAGTACGGAGGCATCATCCGCCACGGAGCTAAGCTGCTTTACGCCTATTCGGAAGCCACCGTGCCGAAAGTGCAACTCATCCTCCGGAAGGCCTACGGTGGCTCGTACCTCGCCATGTGCGCGAGGTCCCTCGGAGCCGACATGGTCCTGGCCTGGCCGGGGGCCGAGATCGCCGTGATGGGCGCGGCGGGAGCCGTCGAGATCATCTTCCGCGACGAGATGAAGCGCTCTGATGACCCCAAGAAGGTCCGTCAAGAGCGCATCGCTGAGTATGAGGAGCAGTTCTCCAATCCGTACCGGGCCGCGGCGCGCGGGCTGGTCGATTCGGTGATAGACCCCGCCGAGACGAGACCGGAGCTAATCAAGGCCTTCGCGGCGCTGTCGCAGAAGCGGGAGACGAGACCGGCGAAAAAGCACGGGAACTTCCCCGTCTGAGAGGTGGGCTGGCTCTTGCCCTCATGGCTGGGCGACGGATTGGCCGTAACGGTCCTTGGGATGGGCATGGTCTTCCTTACTCTCTTTCTCCTGTGGCAAATCCTCCTGCTACTCGGCCGCGTGCTCGCCCGCTCCGAGGTCGACGCGGGTGAGATAGGGCCGAGGGGGGCAGTGAGCGGGACGGGAGCGCAAAGGGCCGCAGGCCTGACGGGATTGAGGGACACCGGCGGCACCGAATCAAGAACGGCCGCCCGCGCCGGCGCGGGCGAGGCCGCGGTCCGGCGGTCTAGAAAGGCCAAGTCGGATGGGGCCCGGCTGGCGGCCATCGCGGCCGCCGTCACCGCCTACATGGAGGACGAGGCGAGGGCGCAGGGGAGAGGCCCTAGGCCGTTCCGGATAGCGGGAGTCCAGCCCTCCGGCCCCGGCTCCGCTCGGGCCTTGCGGGGAACCGAAGGTCCATTCGGCGGAGACTCGGGTCGAGTGAGTTCGGTGTGGGCCCAGGCCGGGAGGCTCGAGCTGATGTTTCAGCGCCGGCAGTCGATGCCCCGGAAGGGGCGTTCATCTACATGACCACCTGGAAGGGGCGTTCGGCGGAATGAGCACCCGCAAGTTCCGTGTCACCGTGGACGGTGAGGCCTTTGAAGTCGAGGTCGAGGAGCTAGCCGGACCGGGCCTCCCAGTGGGCCATGGAAGGACCGACGCCCCGACGCCGGCTGGCCGCCCGGAGATGGCTCTCGGCACCCCGCCCCCGGCCGGCCCGGTCGTGCCTGTTCCCCGGGCGGCCGTACGCCCAATCCCGGTGGTGGATGCGCCGCGCAAGGGTGACGGGGCCGCTCCGAGGACTCACACCCCGCCTGGTGCGGGGGTGGGGGAGAGGGTGGAGGCCCCGCTGCCCGGAACGGTCCTTTCCGTGAATGTCAAGCCGGGCGACACAGTCAAGGCGGGGGATGTCCTCCTCGTCCTGGAAGCCATGAAGATGCAAAACGAGATCGTCGCCCCCCGCGCTGGGACGGTGCGGGACGTTGGCGTGGCGAAGGGCGACACCGTGGCCCTGGGCGACGTCCTTGTGACCATCGAGTAGGGTCAGGACGAAGGACGGGGCGACGTGGAACGAGTGCTGCGCTTTCTCGACATGACCGGCTTCGCCAACCTCACCTTCGGCCAGGCGGCCATGCTGGCCATCGGTCTCCTCTTCCTCTACCTTGCCATCTTCAAGAAGCACGAACCCCTGGTCCTCCTGCCCATAGGGTTCGGAATCATTCTCGGGAACATCCCTCTTGCCGGTCTACTCCGTGGGCCGAGCGACGGAGTCGTCGGTGGGGTCCTCTTCTACCTCTTCCAGGGCGTCTGGCTGGGCATCTTCCCGCCGCTCATCTTCCTCGGCATAGGCGCCCTGACCGACTTCGGCCCGCTCATTGCCAACCCCCAGACCCTTATGCTCGGGGCCGCGGCGCAACTCGGCATTTTCGGCGCCTACCTGGGGGCTCTGGCCATGGGGTTTCTGCCCCCTGAGGCGGCATCCATCGGCATCATCGGGGGAGCCGACGGCCCGACGGCTATCTTCCTGACGACCAAGCTCGCCCCTGGTCTCCTCGGCCCTATCTCGGTGGCCGCGTACTCATACATCGGCCTCGTCCCGCTCATACAGCCCCCCATCATGAGGGCCCTGACCACCCGCGAGGAGCGGTCCGTCGTGATGGCCCAGATGCGCAAGGTATCCAAGCGAGAGCGCATCCTGTTCCCAATCGCCGTTACCATCATCGTCGGGCTGCTGGTGCCGAACTCCCTGAGTCTCGTGGGCATGTTGATGCTCGGTAACCTCTTCAGGGAATCCGGGGTGGTCGACCGGTTCGCCCGGACCTCGGAGAGCGATATCGCCAACATAACGACCATCTTCCTTGGAGTGACGATCGGAGCCAGCGCCAGCGCGGAGACGTTCTTCACCGGGCGGTTCCTCGGCATCCTCTTCCTGGGCTTTGGCGCGTTCGTGTTGAGCACGGCCGGTGGGGTCCTTATAGGCAAGCTCGTCCACCGGCTGACGGGCGGTAAGGTGAACCCCCTCATAGGGGCGGCTGGCGTCTCCGCCGTCCCAGAGGCGGCCCGGGTCGCCCAGCATCTGGGCCAAGAGGCGAACCCTCGCAATTTCCTCCTCATGCACGCTATGGGGCCCAACGTGGCCGGGGTCATAGGGTCGGCCGTCGCGGCAGGGGTGTTCCTGGCCATCTTCGGCTGAGCCGCAGGGGCGTCGGGGCTCCGGCTAGGTCCAGGCGGGCGGCAGGGGCGTCGGGGGCTCCGATTCGGCCTTGACGAACAGAGGTCCGGCTGGCGCCGTCCCTCTTGGTTCGAAGGCGGCCTCACCGGACCCCCGACGCTCCTGCTTCGCCGATGACGGCCGAGCCGGACAGGACGCCCAACTGCCCGCGTCCCCGGGCCCGAAGGGCATACTAGCATCCATGGAACGGCGGAGAAGGCGAGGACCATCGCGGGACGAGGTCGCGGAGTGGCTTACCTCCTTGGGGAAGCGCGCGAGGCGGACGGCCGGCGAGCTCCGAGAGGGAGCCGGACCGGCTGCCAGGCGGGCGGCAGCGCGGGCATGGGAGGCAGGGGGAGCCCTCGCGGCTCGCTCGGCCCGCTATGCCGGTGCTTGGTGGCGGCTCGTGGTGCGGCACTACCGGGGGCTCGGGCTAGGCGAGGCGGGGCGGCGCGCCTACCAGGAGGTGATTGCCAGCCCGAAGCGGAACCTCGCTGTCTATGCGCTCGTGGCCACGGCATGGGTCACACTCATCGTTTGGGGAAGGCTGATCCTTCCTCTGGCGACGACACCCTACGCCAAGCCCTTGGGCGCTTTCCACGTAGTGGCCTTCTTTGAGAACGGGGCCGGCCCGTTCTACCCGGATTCCTTCCCGGTTCTCAGGCAGAACTACGGCCTTTTCGATATCGTGTCGCCCTTTTGGCATTCGGTCGACCCGGCTGGAGAGATAGCGAGTGACGGCTTCCGGCCGGGTGTCGTTCGGGAGGCGCGCTCCAGGGGCCTGAAGATCATCCCCTTGGTCAACAACGCCAAGGACGGGGCGGGGAACAGCTGGGACGCCATCCGGACCCAGGCAGCTCGCTCCCGGACGGTGGCGAACCTGGCGGCTCTGGCCGAGGCGCGCGGTTATGACGGCCTGAACATCGGGTTCGAACTCCTACCGCCCGAAGCCAGGCTCGACTACGCGGCCTTCATCGACGAGCTGGCTTCCGCCTTGCGCACACAGGGCCAGGTACTCGCGGTCTCGGCTTTCTCGGACGTTGAACTGCCTCCGGTGATAAGCGGGTTCTTCGATTACGAGCGCATAGGGCAAGCGGCTGACTACGTCATCCTCCTGGGCTATGACCGCCACTGGACGAACACCCAGCCGGGACCGGTCTCGCCCCTGCCGTGGGTCGAAGCCAGCATTGACAGCCTGCTGAAGCACGTGCCGGCTCGCAAAGTCATCCTCGCCATCGGTACCCACGCCTACGACTGGCCCCAAGACCGCGGCGCGGGCCTGCCCGAGTACCTGCCGACAGCGACGGCTCTCGACAGGGCGGCCGAGGCCGGGGCCGAGGTTGTGAACGAGGAACCTGTCCGTCAGAGGTTCTTCACCTACCTCGACAGCACAGGCGCTGCCCGTGAGGTATGGGTACAGGACGCGGGACACATAGCGGACAAGTTGCTCCTCGCCCGGCGCAAGGGGCTGCGCGGCGTGGCCATCTGGCGGCTCGGGTTCAGCGAACCCGGGGCTCTCGATACCCTTGCCAGGGCGCTCGGCCGTTGGCGCTAGCCTTGGGGGGCTGGAGCCTCAGGATGGCTGCGACCTACCCGTAGGCCCGCGCATGACTTGGCCGGAGAGCTTGATCTCCCCGTGTTTCTCCTCCCATTGCTGGACGGACGCCGAGAGGATTTGGGCCACCACCTTGGCCATCTGCGGGCTCATCACGAGCTGGCAGGCCGGCGTGACTTCCTCGGACGGCGGGCTCTTGACTCCGGCTTCGAGGATGATGTCGTACGGTGTGGCATAAACGTTGGCGTGGTTCGTATACACCCGGGGCAGGCGCGGCTTCTCACCTTGGCCAAACTCCAATGCGGCAGCCTCCCTTCGCTTTGGCTTGACACCCGTGTTAAGATTCCAGACCGGCCGGGCCTGGACCTTCCGCGATGGGCCGAGCCCGGACCTTCCGAGCAGTCGACCGTCCAGTATCGCCGGGGAGGGGAAGTCCCTCCGGCCTGGAATCGCAGCCGCCACGCGTCGACCGGGGGTGGCGAGCCAGGCTCGGAGACCTCGCTAACAGCCGGGTGTTCGTCCCCATGGGGTCAGCCGCTACGGCGTAGCGGAGTTCGCGTCCCTCATGGCCCAGACATGCCCTAGCCACGCCTCGGGCGGTGGGCCGGCCAGTGAGAATCTGCACGTCAACGCCGCCCATCTCTTTGTGGAACTGGTGGACCGGGACGGGCGCCCGGTAGCGCCCGGGGAGGAGGGTCGGATTGTCGTCACCGACCTCGGCAACCGGGTCGCGCCCCTAGTCCGCTACGACGTCGGGGACACCGGCGTGATGGCCGGGGAACCCTGCCCGTGCCGTCGGGGGCTCCCGCTCCTGACCCGTCTTTGTGGGCGGGCAATGACGTTGGTGGTCTTGCCGTCCGGGAGAAGGCTCCCCGTCCTCTGCCTCAGACCGGCTTTCTGGTCTCAAAGCGACCTTCTCCTGGAACACCAACTCGCCCAGGTGAGCCCAGACTCAATCGTGGTTTCGGTAGTGCCGGCCTCGCCGGCCTATGGGGAAGCCGAGGCTGCCGCACTAGAGCGGGAACTTGCGAAGTGCCCGGCCGACACCATGGCGGTCAAGGTCGGGTAGTCCGGACGATTCCCCGTGAGTCATAAGGGGGAGCCCTGGCATCGAACGCCTTTCACGAGGACTAGTCGCGCGGCAGGCGGCGGGCGCCAACTCCTGGCGGCTACGACCCCTGGGCGAGCGGTCGCCGGTAGACGTAGGCCTCCTCGAACCCGGCGCCGGAGACGTGCCATGCCGTCCTCGACCTTGGCTCAGCAGTCTCCCCGCGCTGCCCGAAGCCCCGGTCTACCGCCACCAGCCTGACACCGCACGGCACGCTCACGCCTGCCCCACAAGGTTGCGGCCAAGGCCAGAACCATGAGCGCTGCCGCCATGAGCCACCACCGATTGGCTTCCAGGGACAACCCCGGAAGCGGGTGCGACGCCTGGAACAGGAACAGGCTTCCGGTGACCTTGCCGGGCATGAGCAGGTCCAGCCCCCATGGGAGTAGACCAGCGGCGATGCCCGCCACGTAGTGCTTTCCGGCAATGCTCGCCAGCAGGCCGATCGTGCCCACGAGCAGCGCCGGCGGTGTGACGAGCCAGGCCACCCGGAACACGCTCAGCGGGCCCGGGTCGGCCAGTTCGGGCATCAGGAGGGTGAACGCACCCAGGGTCGCGGCGGTGACCGGCAGGAAGACCCCCAGCCCGACCAGCAAGCGCACCGTCAAAAGGCCGAGACCGCCGCCGGCGTACGAGAGCGAGAGCTCTATCGAGCCCTCCTCCCATTCGAGGCTGGCGGCGTGACCTACCGCCACCAGCGCCAGCAGGGGCAAGCCGGTCTCGAGCATCCCGACCACGCCCAGAACCCGGGTTCCCGGCGGCGCGTCGATCAGGAGGTGGGTGTAGGCCAGGGCAGGAGGCCCCACAGACCCAGCATTCCCAACACCTGGAGCAACTGGTACATCAGTTTGAACTCATAGCGTACCCTAGCCATTCCCGGTACCTCCCTGACCCGACGCCGGAGCCGGCCGGCCCGTCAGCTCGAGCACCCGCTCTGCCTCGAGCCGCCCGGCGACGAGGTCTTCCCAGACTGCCGGCAGCAGTCCCCGGATCGCGTCCAGCCCGCCTGCTTGGTAGAGGGCGTCGA
>QZJP01000056.1 GCA_003599345.1 Bacillota bacterium
CGGAACCAGAGCCTTCCGGTGGCCATGGCCACGGCGGCGTCCGTGCTGCCCACGCCCGTGGAGAAAGCCCCGAGGGCCCCGTAGGTGCACGTGTGCGAGTCGGCGCCGACAACCACCTGGCCCGGCCGGATGAAGCCCTGCTCCGGCAGGAGGGCGTGCTCGACCCCCATCCGGCCGACGTCGAAGAAGTGCGGCAGGCCCTGACTCCGGGCGAACTCCCGCGTCAGGGCGGCCTGCTCGGCCGACAGGATGTCCTTGTTCGGCGTGAAATGGTCGTTGACCAGCACAACCCGGTGAGGGTCGAACACCTTGCCGGCGCCGATTCTGGCGAACTCCCTACAGGCCAGCGGGCCGGTGATGTCGTTGGCCAAGACCAGGTCCACGTCCATCTCGACCAGCTCGCCCGGCTCGACCGGCCGCCCGGCACGGGCCGAGAAGATGTCGAGCGTGAGACTCACGACGAGGCCACCTCCTTGCCGGCTCCGGATTCGAGCAGGCGGTTCAGGGCCTTCACGTAGGCCAGGGCGCTGGCTTCGATGACATCCGTGCTGGCTCCGCGGCCGGTGGCCGTGCGGCCCCCGGACTCCAGGCGCAGCGTGCACTCGCCAAGGGCGTCCTCGCCGCTGGTCACGGCCTTCAGGGAGTAGTCCGCGAGCCGGAGATCCGGCGCGACGCCCGCGGCCTGGGACAGGGCCCGGAAGACGGCGTCCACCGGCCCCGTTCCGGTACAGGCTTCCTGGCGCGACTCGGAACCGACCTTGAGCCTGACGGTGGCCGTCGGGATGGCGCCGTTACCGGACACGACGTGGAAGGAGTCGAGGGCTATGGTCTCCGGGCCGTCGCGAATCTCGTCCTCGACCAGGGCCTCGAGATCGCGCTCGGTCACGACCCGCTTGCGGTCGGCGACCTCTTTGAAGCGAAGGAACACCCGCTCGAACCGAGCGGGTGCCAGGGTGTAGCCCATATCGGCCAGCCTCTGCCTCAGCGCGTGTCTCCCGGACAGCTTGCCGAGGACCATCGAGTTGCCGGACAGGCCGATGTCCTCGGGCTTCATTATTTCGTAGGTCAGGGGCTGCTTGAGGACCCCGTCCTGGTGGATACCCGACTGGTGGGCGAAGGCGTTGGCTCCCACGACCGCCTTGTTGGGTTGGACGGGGATACCCGTAAGCTTGGAGACGAGGCGGCTGACCCGCGCTATCTGCCGGGTATCCACTCGCGTCAGTCGCCCGTAGAACTCGTGCCTGGTGACAAGCGCCATGACCACCTCTTCGAGCGGGGTGTTCCCGGCCCGCTCGCCGAGCCCGTTGATGGTCGTCTCTATCTGGTCGATTCCCACGGTGATGATGGACAGGGTGTTGGCCACGGCCAGGCCGAGGTCGTCGTGGCAGTGCACTGAGATCTTGACGCCGGGGTAGCGGGGACGGAGGTGGTCCATCACCCGCCGGACCAGGCGCCTGTACTCGGCCGGGGTGGTATAGCCCACGGTGTCGGGCACGTTGACCACGTGCGCGCCCGCCGCCGCCGCGCGGTCGAACACCCGGCAGAGGAAGTCCGGTTCGGATCGCGTAGCGTCCTCGGCCGAGAACTCCACCTCGGCTCCGGTCGAGACGGCGTAGCGGACAGACTCGTCCGCCATGGCCAGAACCTGGCCCTCGGTGAGCTGCAGCTTGTACTTCATGTGAACGGGCGAGGTCGCCAGGAACAGATGGATGCGCGGCCTTTCGGCGTCGCGGATGGCGCCCCAAGCGCGGTCGATGTCCTCGTGACGCGTGCGGGCCAACGACGCCACGCCCACCCCGCCGCCCACCTCGCTCGCGACGGCCCGGACGGCCTCGAAGTCCCCGGGGGAGGAGGCGGCGAACCCGGCCTCGATGACGTCGACGCGGAGCCGAAGCAGGTGGCGGGCGATTTCGACCTTCTCGCGGACCGTGAGTCCCACGCCGGGCGTCTGCTCCCCGTCGCGAAGGGTCGTGTCGAATACTTCTACGATGCTACGGTCGCCACGACCATCGGCCGGACCGATATCGGCGCGCTGGGCCAAGTCCTCAGTCATTACCGTTCTCCCCCTAGCCGCGGGGCCCCCGGAGGAAAGCAAAAAGACCCGGGGCGTGTTCTCGTGGAACCTGCCGCTCGGGTCTTTTCTACCCACGGTGTACCTCAGCGCGGACGACCGGAGCTCGCCTCGAATCCTCCGGGCCGTTCCGGGCGCCGGGGCGGTGCCGCTCGGACCAGCCCGCGGGCGGCCGTCCGAGACGGCCGGCCGCGGCGGAACCCTAGGCACCCTCCCTGAGAAGCCCTACATTAGGTGTTAAAGCCCTCCTTATTGGACCCGGTCCCTCGATTTCCTTCTCACGGGGCGCAAGTTTTTTTGTCGCGCAGTGCGGTCCGCGCCGCTAGAGCTAGTCTTGAAGGCACTGGACAACGGGGGCGCGTGGAGTGACGGGTCGGCCTTCCCTCTAATTACCAGCGTGACCGTACGGGCGGCTCGCCGTTAAGCAAGTGAGTCGAGCGGTCGACAAAGGCGTGGGGCAAGTTAGTGGCGCAATTACCCGCAGCGGTCTTCCGAGGGGGCTGGAGGGTGTCTCGAGGGGAGATCCGGCACAAAGACGTACGGCGTCTCGCGGCGCGCGCGCGGGACGACCCGGAGGCGTTCGCCGCCCTTTACGACCTCTACGTGGACCGCGTCCACGCCTACGCCTACCGTTTTCTCGGTTCGACGGCGGAGGCCCAGGACGTCACCTCGCAAGCCTTCCTGACCGCGCTGGCGAACATCAGGCGGTTCAGGTGGCGCGCCGGAGGCTTCGGCGCCTGGCTCTTCCGCATCGCCCGCAACCAGGCCATAAGCACGCTCCGGCAGCAAGCTCGCCTCGGGCCGTTCTTGGATACAGGGACCCTTGGTTCGGACCCGGAGGAAGAAGCAGCCAGACGAGAGACACTGGTCAGGCTGAGGGCTCTGGTGGCGGAGCTCCCGCCGAGACAGCGAGAGGCCGTCTACCTGAAGTACTCGGCCGGGCTCGAGAACCCCGAAATCGCCGCGGTGACCGGGCGGAGCGTGTCGGCCGTGTCGAGCCTCCTACACCGTGCGACCGCTAGACTCAGAGAGGGGCTCCAAAACGACCATGAAGGGCCTGAGGCCGATGCCCAAGCATGACGACAGGTTGGATCTCGAACGCCTACTAGAGCAGGCGATGGCTGGCCCCCCCGCCGAGTCCTCTTTCCGGGCCCGGCTCCGGCGCAGGATACGGAGCCTGCATCCGGCAGCCGTATCAGGCGGGGAAACTCGCGAAGGCCGGCGGCGTCCGGCAGGCCGGAACGGCCGGGCCTGGCGGCAGGCCCGTGGGAGGTCAGGACGCGCGCTCGCCGGAGTGGCCGCGGCGGCGGCACTGGTCGCGGTGGTCCTGCTCGCCCGGCAAGTCTTCCTTCCCGGCCCGCTGGCGGAGTTCGGCAAGCTCCCTCTGCCGGTGGCCGGGCTCGAACCGTCGCAGGGCGCTGCCGGCGGACCCGGGTTTACCTTCGACTTCAGTTACAGGCTCGGCGCCGACCTGGCCGGGGGGTGGCCAAGGTTCCCGGAGCGTGAACTCGCCTACCGCCTCCGGCGCCCCCAGTTCACCGAGGAATGGGTCTCCCGGCTGGCGTCCGGACTGGGAATCCAGGCCCCGGTAGTGAGAGAGGGGTGGCATGACAGCTATCTCCTGGCCGCCGACCCCGGCGAAGGACGCGCGGCCCTGCGCATGTTCCCGAACGGGTACACCGTCTTCACGCAGCCCTTTGAATACGGGCCTGCCGGAGGCCCCGGACTCCCCGGCGACGTCCGGGCTCTGGCCCTGGCCAGGCAATGGCTCGAGGAGTCCGGGTTCGTCCCGCCCGGTGAGCTTGGCGCCGGCACGGTGACCAGAGACCATGAGAGCGGGACGGTTCTTGTCCGGTTCGCGCCCGCCGAACCCGGGGACGTCGTCACGACCAGCCCGTTCGCGGTAGCCCAGATAGGGACGGGAGAGCGGATAGTCATGGCCTCCGCCACCTGGTACCCGGCCGAAGCCTCCTCCCCCTACCCGCTCCGCGGCGTGGCGCAAGCCTGGGACGAGGTCGAGAGCGGGCGCGGCGTGCTCGAGTGGGCGGTGACCGAGTACTCGGGCCCCGTGGGCGAGGACAACATCGTTAGGGGACTCGCGACCGTCGGGCGCGTGCGGCTGGCCTGGTCCCTGGCCATCGCCCCTGATGGGACACCCTACCTCGTGCCGGTCTATGCTTTCTCCGGCACCGTGGAAGTCCCCGGCGCGGAGGGTCCGGAAAGCCTGCCCTTCGAGGTGTGGGCGCCGGCGGTGACCCGGAGCCACACGGGAGACTGAGGCCGGCGGGCCCAAGGCGCGGCAAGAGCATGTAAACGCGCGGCGGAGCGAGCGGACGCTCTACCCGGGTGTGCCGGGAGGGCGTCCGCCGTCGTTTACGTCGCAGCCAGGCAGGGCACGATACGACCGGCTCGTCAAGCGGCGGAGCTGCCGGCACGCTCGGGCAGCTACAGGACATGTGGAGTGGAATAGCCCGTTAGGCCCCCCTTGTCGTCCTGCAGGAAGGTGGGCAGGTAGGCGAAGACGGCGTCGTTGAAGAACCCCTGGATGGCCACTATGGCGAGAACCGCGAGGACGGCCGCCGAGAACAGCTTCAGGGCGGCGGGGACGGGTGCCCCGCGAGCGGCCTGCGCGTCCCCGGCCGGCGGCCTCACCGGTAGAGCGGCCTCGGAGGATGCCCGGACCCTCGGCTTCGTTTCCGGGACCCCTCGGCGAACGAGCAGGGCCGTGGCCAGCCCCAGAGCGGCCCAGAGGAGAAAGGCGTAGCGCCAGCTCGGCGGGACCTGGACGACTCCCGCGGTGAGGACCGGGGCCAACAGCATGCCGATGTTCCCGCCCACCCCGTGTACTCCCATGGCGCGCCCGCGGAACCGCTCTCCGGCGAAGCCGCTCACGAGAGCCGAGCCCGCAGGGTGGTAGACACTGGTCCCGACGCCGATGAGGACGAAGGCGCCGGCCATCATCCAGTAGGAGTCCGCGAGGAACCCCAGCAGGCATCCGGCTGCCGGGACCGCCAGGGACACTACGGCGGCCCGGCGGTGACCTATGAAGTCGGAGATGACTCCGGCCGGCAGCGCGCCCAGGCCGAAGGCCACGAACACGAAGCTGACCAGGACGCCCAGGGCGACCCAGTCAAGCCCCAGGGTCTCCTGAATCGTCTTCAGGAACGGAGTGAAGAACAGAAGATAGGCGTGGGTCATGCCGTGGGCGGCACCCATCGTGGCTGTGTAGACGTAGGCCTTTCCCGTACCACCCTCCCCCGCGGGAACGTCTGCCGAGGGGCGGTCTCCCGCCTCGCGCGGGCTCTCAACCGTCAACGGTCGTCCTCCACAGTGCGTCAGACGTCGGTGAACAGCCCGTCAGACATTGGTGAACAATGTCCGCCGGGCGATGCGGAACCCCTTGACAAGCTCGGCGATGCCGGACTGGAGCGAGTGCGCCGGGCGGAAGCCGGTAGCCCGCAGCTTGGCGTTGGAGACGGCATAGTCCCGTTGGTCGGGGTCCTTGCCGGACGGTCCCTCGAGGTACACGAGCTCGGGCACGTGCTTGGCTATCTCAGCGCACAGCTCGAGCCGGGAGAGCGTGCAGGAAAGCCTCCGCGGCGTCGCGCACGTGAACGAAGTTCCGCTGGAGGTGGCCGTCGAACACCACGATCTGCCGGTCGACCACGGCCCGGTAGACGTAGTCGTTGACGAGGAGGTCGAGCCGCATCCTGGGAGACATCCCGAAGTTCGTGGCGAGGCGTAGGCGTCGCGAACCACCCGCGCGTCGCGCACGTCCCCCCGGATGACGTCGAACCGCTCGTCGGAGCAGCACTCGAGGAGAGTGGTCTGCCGGTAGAGGAAGTTGTCGAGGACCGTGATGCGGTCCCTCGTCGAGCAGCCGGGGGACGAGGATGGAGCCTATGTAACCGGCGCCGCCGGTGACGAGGACCGATACAGCCATGCGAATCCACCCGCCTGGTGGAGAGTAAAGAACCTGCTAGCCATTTAGCGACGCCGGGGACCTCTCCTGCCCCCGGTCGCCCCCGCGGGTCAGCGATGATATCATCATTCTAGGAAGCATGGCCGGGTGTTCGACAGCCCGACGCCGAGGGCGGGGTGGGATTGACCGTGGCCTGCGACGGCTACGCCCGAACAGCGGCTCTGCTCGACGGGGCAGCGACCGGCAAGCCGGCCGCCGGCGAGTTCGCCGTGGCCGCCGAGTTCTTGGCGGAGGTGGCCTCCCAGCACGGGTTGGCGCCGCCAAGCTCACCGGACGAGGAGATCCGGGTTCTCGAGTGGCTGGGGATAGACGCCATCGGCGTGGCCTTAGGGGACCGGTCCTGGCGGGAGCGTCTCGGAAGCCTGGCCGGTAGGGAGCTCTTCGTGTGGGCGGTCATCGACGGCCCGTTCCAGGGTCTGGCCGGAAGACCCGGCCTGGGCGAGGCCCTCCGGGCCATGTCCGCTCTCGCGCCGGCGCGGGACGTCTTGGCTCCCGAACACGAGCGCGTCAAGGGGCAACTGCGCGACGCCATAGAGGGAGGGGCGGACGGCGTGGTCCTGGGGGAAGACCTGTCCTCATCGGACGGCCCCCTCGTCTCCCCCCGAGTCGTGGACGAGAGACTCGTACCGCTCTGGCGCGAGTTCAGCGATCTCGCCGGTTCGCTCCTGACCCGGCGCGGCAGGCGGCCGGCCCGGTTCCTTCATTGTGACGGCCGGGTGGACTGGCTCCTCGACCGGGTGGTCGCAGCCGGCTTCGACGGCCTGCACTCGCTGGAGCCCGTGGCGGAAACGAGATTGCGGAGTCCCTACCGGGGTAGATGCCGGCCAAACCCCGTGCTCGTCGACCTCATCGAACGCTACGGCGATCGTCTGGTGTTCTGGGGAGGCATGCCTCTGAGCCTCCTGGAACGTGGGGATCCGGCCCGGGTCAGATCGTTTGTCTCGGGACTTCGGGCCGCCGCCCGCGGAGGAAGGTTCATCCTTGGGACTACCTCGGGAATCGTGCCCCCCTGGGTTCCGCGGCAGGCCCTCCTGGCCGCCTACCGCCGGCCGTAGCCTTTGCTCCTCGGCCAACCCCCGCGCCCGCCGGCGAACCTCCCGCCCGCCGGCCAAACCCCGCTAGGCGCTGCCGAGCTTCCCGTCCCGGTAGGCCTTGACATAACGAGCGCAGTTCCGATCGCGCCCGAGCACCACCTCGGCCGCCTTGATGACCGCATGGAGCCGGTCGTCGACGGGGTCGAGAATGGCGGCGTCGAGCCCCGCGCTCATCATGGCGACGAGGAAGGTCCTGTTGAGCAGGCTCCGGTGCGGCAGCCCGAAGGAGAAGTTGCTGAGGCCGCATATCGCGCGAATCCCCGGGTGTCTCCGCTTGATGTCCTTGACGGCCTCGAGGGCGGACACTCCCGCGCCGGAATCGGTGCCGGCGGGCCTGACCACCGGGTCGACGAAGATGTCACCGGGGGGCACGCCGGAGCCCAGGAGCCTCTCGACGAGGCGTGAGCCCTTGGCCACTGACTCCTCGGCCGAGGCCGGGACTCCCTCGTCGTCGACGCACAGGGCCACGACCCCGCAGCCGCGCTCCTTGACGAGCCCGATGAGGCCCCGGAAGCGCGCCTCTTCGCCGCTGATGGAGTTGACGAGGGGCTTGCCGCGGACGACCTCGAGCGCGGAGGCGATGGCGGCCGGGTTCGGGCTGTCGATGCAGACCGGAACGTCGACCGCCGATTGGACCGTCGCTACCAGCCACCGCAGGGCCTCCGGCTCCTCGCCGACGAGGGCCCCGGCGTTGACGTCGAGCATATCGGCGCCGTGCTGAACCTGGCGGATGGCCTCGGCCCTTATCGCGGCCTCGTCGCGGCCGCGCACGAGAGCCTCCATGCCCTTGCGGCTGACGTTGAGGCGTTCACCGACTATCAGCAAGCGGATCACTCCTTAGGTGTCCGGGAAGCCGAGAGATTCCAGGAACAGCTCCTGGTAGCCTGGCAGGGCCGCCAGTTCCAGGTACGTCACGGACCTGGCCACCGCCTCGGCCCTCTTACGTTCTGGGGCCGAGAGCAAGGCCAGGCAGGCCCCCGCGCCGGCCGCGTTGCCGACGGTGACGAACTCGGCCGCCGGCAGGGCCGGTAGCATCCCGATGCGCACGGCCTTACGGGGGTCGACGGCCACGCCGAAGGCCCCGGCGAGATAGACCCGGGCGACTTCGCCGGGGCCGGTGCCCGTCGCGGCAAGAAGGGCCTCCACCCCGGACCGGATGGCGCCTTTGGCGAGCTGTAGCTGCCGGACGTCGGCCTGGGTGAAAGGAACGCCCCCAAGGCTGACGGCCGCCTGGGGCCCGGCCCCGAGGACTGCGAGCCCGTTCAAGGCCTCGGGACGAAGCCGCCCGGACCCGTCCAAGGCGCCGGCCTCCAGCAGCACGGCCAGGAGGTCCACGAGGGCGGAGCCGCAGTAGCCGACGGGTTCGGCCCCGCCGATGACCGAGTATCGCGGAACAGCGCCCTCTCCGTCCTCCAGCCACACCCGGTCAACGGCCCCCGTTTCGGCCCGCATCCCGCGCGAAATGTGGGCTCCTTCGAAGGCCGGGCCGGAGGCGCACGAGCAGCACGTGATCTTCCCGTCGCGGGCGAGCGAGATCTCGGTGTTGGTGCCGATGTCGAGGACCATCGAAGCCCTGGAAGCCAGGTCGAGCTCCGTAGCAAGAAGGACGGCGACGTGGTCCCCCCCGGCGTAGCCGGCGATACACGGAAGGAAGTGAACCCGCACCGCGGGCGGGATTTCGAGCCCCAGTTCCCCGGCCCGGACCTCGACGGGCCCCGCGACCTCCGGCCTGAAGGGGGCTGCCGCCAACCGCTTGATCTCCAGCCCGAGGAAGAGGTGGTGCATCGCCGTGTTCCCCACGACGACGGCGTCACAAATGCTTTCCGGGGCGTGGCCCGTAAGCCCGCAAAGCTCGCGGGCAAGGCCGTTCACGGCTCCGGCTGCCAGGCCCCGCAGGGACTCCCGGCCGCCCGGGGCGGTAAGGGCGTGGGACAGGCGGGCGATAACATCGTGGCCGTGGGCGGCCTGGGGGTTGAGGCAGGCCGCCGTGTCCAGGATGTCGCCCTTCTCGAGGTCCACAAGGTAAGCGGCTATCTTGGTGGTTCCGAGGTCGACGGCCAGTCCGAGATGAGGGCCGGGCCCCCTCAGCCTCACGGCGGGGGCGGGTTTGACCGTCCACTGGGCGCCCGACGTCTGGAACCGGGCCTGGGCGGATGGGGGCGGCAGGCGCACCGCCAGGTCACCGGTCACCCGGACCCGGCAGGCCAGGCGGGAGGCGGTGAGGCCCCTTCGGCCGGAGGCGCCCCACTGGCCGAGGCCTCGCCTGGCCAGAAGTTCGACCTCTCGCTCGTCGGCCCCTGACGCCGACCCGCTCTCCACCACGACCGTGCAGCCCCCGCAGCGGCCCTGGCCTCCGCAGGGGGCGTCGAGGCCCCAGGCCTGGAGATCGCCCGAGGCGAGGCGGGCGGCCTCGAGGACCGTGCTCCCGCGCGGGACTCGCACTCTCACCCCGTAGGGTCGGAACTCGACTTCGGGCACCCGCCGGCTCCCTTCCCCACCTTGTGGCTCGCCGGGCCGCGCCGGCATGAGCCAAGCTCGGCTAGGGCTGGACTTCAACGGTGTTCGGCCTCACCCTTCCCGGGAGGAGGGGGGGGCTGCGTGGCCGCCTGGGGGGTCTTGGCGGCCTACTGGCAGCGGAAGGAAAAGGGCCGCCGGCGCCTAAGCTACCGCCCATGAAACTCCTCCTGACTACGTGCATCCTGGCGGCGGTCGCCGTGGGCGCGATTGTAGGGGCAAGGCCGGCCATAGCCCTCCCCTCCTGGCCGGAGCCCGACTTCGGCGCCCTTTGCCGCTCCGCCGACATCGTGGCCATGGTGACGGTCGACGCCCACCTGGGCGTGGCCACGGCATCCACCGGTGAACAGGTCGATTCCGGGAAAGCGGGCGTCAGGGCCGTTGACCCGGGCGAAATCCTGCGCGGCTTCGGGGTCACGGTTCACCGCTATACCATCGACAGGACCGGGAAGTTCCTGGGCAAGTTTGTCATCTGGCAAGCGACCGGCCAGGAGGCAACCCAGTGGCCGGACGCCGGCTGGAGGGTAGGGCTTCCCCCCAACCTCGCGCCCCCGGCTCTCCTCCCGTACCTTCTCGTTCCCGGTGACGCCTACGTCGTCTTCGCCCGCCTAGCCGACCTGAGCTCAGCAGACCTGCGCGCGGCCGACCCAGCTCCGGTTCACGAGGAAGCCTCACAGAGCGGGTCCCCGGGCCCAGTACTCCTCGTCGACCGGCCGGAGGCCGTCACACCCACGTTCTATAGCTGGGGCGGCTCGGGCGAGGAAACGGTCATTCAGGAGCTCAGGAGTGCGGAAGTCGAACCCGGCAACTACGCGGCGTGCCAGATCGACTGGGCATATCACACCCTGGAGAGCTACTGCCGCGGCGCCGCGCCG
>QZJP01000001.1 GCA_003599345.1 Bacillota bacterium
CTAGGCCGGAGTTCGACGAGTTCGTGGCGAGACTCGATCCCTCAAGGGCCCTGCCGCCTCTCTCGGCCCCGGCCCTCGAGACTCTCGCCGTCGTGGCTTACCGGCAGCCGGTCACCCGGATTGAGGTCGAAGCAGTTCGCGGTGTCAGGTGCGAGGGCGTGCTCGCCACCCTCATCGAGCGGGGGCTCGTGGAGGAAGTCGGGAGAAGGGACGCGCCCGGCCGCCCCATCCTCTACGGCACCACGAAAAGGTTCCTGGAGTTCTTCGGCCTGAGAAGCCTCGAGGAACTGCCGCCGCTCCCGGAAACCGATTCGAGCGAGACCGGGTAGTCGCCCACAGGTCCCCCCGGTAATAGGCTGGTAGGAGCAGCCTTCAGAGGACGTCTTGAGGGGGACCCTCCATGCCTAGCCAGCTCATCCGCGGCATCACGCACGGTCTCGCATCTTTACCCGGGCTGTTCCTTCCCCTGGTCCGGATAACCGTGGAAGCCACCGGGCCTATTCCGTTCCGCTGGTTTCCGCTGAGCGGCCCTGCCCGCATCGTCATTGACTTCGAGCCCGCCGGCTCCGACCTGGGTCAAGGCACCCTGGAGGTCGGGGCGGAACCTGTGAAGGCGGTACGCTGGGCCGCGCATCCAGGTTCCGTGTTCCGGGTGGTCCTCGACCTCACCCGTCCGGCTCCCTTCCGCGCGTTCTGGGAGCAGGGCCCCGACCGCCTGGTAGTCGAAGTCGACCGGCTCGCGGTGAACCTCCTTGACCACGCCACAGGCCTCGTCCGAGCGCTTCCGGCCGGCGACTACCTCGCCGGGGTCCTGGGCGCGGAGGTCCCGGCGAGCTTCGCGGCGGGGGCCCTGGAGGCTCAAGCGGTCGCCGCCAGGACCTACACTTTCCGCAGGCTCAGGGCCTACGGCGGCCCCGGGTGCTCACGTCACGCCCAGGCCGACATCTGCTCGGACCCGGGTCACTGCCAAGGTTACCGTTCACCGAACCAACTGAGGGAAGCCTGGGGGGACGGCTTCGAAGAGAACTGGGCGCGCGTCCGGAGAGCGGTCGAGGCCACCCGCCGGCTGTTCTTGAGCGAAGGCCCGCGTCCGGCCAACACGGTTTATCACTCCACGTGCGGGGGGCACACGGCGTCCGCCGAGGAGGTATGGGGCGTCACCGTTCCCTATCTCACCGGGGTTCCCTGCGACTACTGCCGGATCTCGCCCCGCTACACGTCGACAAAGACGGTAGCGCTCGACCGCGCGGCTGAACTCACGGGAGGCCGGTTCCTCGCGGTGACGCGCTCTACGGGGTCAGGCCGGGCGGCCGAGGTGGTGGCCGGAGGCCGGACCATGACCGGCGTCGAGTTCAGGCAGGCCCTTGGGCTCGATTCGACCCTGGTGGAAGCCGTGAACGGCGACCTGACGGTGTTCACGAGGGGCTTCGGGCATGGCGTGGGCCTGTGTCAATGGGGGGCGGAAGGGCAGGCCCGCCTCGGGCGGGGTTTTCGCGACATCCTCACCTACTACTACCCCGGGACGACCCTCGCCGGGGAGGTTTTCCAGCCCCCGGCAGGCGGGCCCGGCGACCTGCCGTCTCCGCCGGCTCCGGGCCCCGAGCCGCCGCCGGGGGACGGGCCGCATCCTCCTTCCGAGCCCGTAGTCGTCCTCGACCCGGGGCACGGAGGAGATGACCCGGGGGCCGTCGGTCCGAGCGGCCTGAGGGAGAAGGAGGTCAACCTGGGCATTGCCCTCGCGGCGGCGGAACGTCTGAAGGGCCGCGTAGAGGTCCACATGACCCGGCGCGAGGACCGGACGGTCCCGCTGAGGTCACGTACGGACCTAGCGGACAGCGTAGGGGCCGACCTCTTCGTGAGCGTCCACAACAACGCGTCGATGTATCCCGAGGCGGAAGGAACCGAGACATATCACTATCCGGGTTCGGAGACGGGCCGTCTCCTGGCGACAAGGATACATCACCGCCTGGTGACTGCCATCGCCCGCCGGGACCGTGGGGTCAAGCAGGCAAACTTCTTCGTCCTGAGGGAGACCCACTGCCCGGCCGCCTTGATGGAAGGTCTGTTCCTCACCAACCCCGCCGAGGAGAGGTTCCTCCGGAATCCGGCCTTCCAGGCGCGCGTGGGCGCCGCTCTGGGCGAGGGTATTCTCGACTACGTTTCGGCGACCGGCCAGACCGTGCCCCGGGCCCGCTCATAAGCCAGGTCGTCGCGGGGAAGACCTTTCCTCGGGAGGTTCCTCATGGGTCTGCCCGAGGCTCTCCGGATCACCATCTTCGTATCCGGCGGCCTGGCCCTTGTGGCCGTCGTTCTCTACGCGGTCCGGGTCGAGGCGGAGCTTCACGTCTCTTTCCACCAGGACGCGCGCGGGAGGACTCTTGCTTTCGGGTTTGAGACGATGGGGTGGCGTCGCGAGTTGCGCTTCCCGGTGCCCCGGGCGCTGGCTCTGGGCAGGGTGGCGGCCGGGCGAGCATTCGAGCGGATAGCCGCGACGACGCTCGAGGCAAGCGGGAAGCCGTCGACGGCGCCTGGGGGAGAGCGCGGGGGAGGGCGAAGAAGACCGGGCGGGCTGGTCAGACCTCCGCGTAATCCCGCCCTGGCGGGTCTTTGGCAGGCCGCGAGGGCCGTTGGGCCCGCCGCCGAGGTCACCTACTACCTCACCAAGAAGGCCCACTGGCGACGGCTGAGTTGGACCACCACAGTGGGGCTTGGGGACGCCGCCTCGACGGGCGTCGCCGCTGGGGCCCTGTGGGCGACCAAGGGCATCGTAAGGGCCCTAGCCCGGGCGGAGCTGGACCTGGCTCCCGGCCAACCCGAGTTCAGGGTGGACGCGGATTTCGCGGCCTCCGGAATCGAGACCAGTCTGGCGGGAATAGGGGCTCTGAGGGTCGGTCATATTATGCTTGCCCTGGCCTGGCTTGCCCTGGCCTGGCTCCGCAGACCACACTCTGACCATTCCGGGAGGCGACGGGCTTGGCCGAACACCCGATTCAAGGCCTCATGAAGACGGCCATGGAAAGCATCAGGGAGATGGTGGACGTCAACACCATCGTCGGAGACCCGGTTGAGGCCCAGGATGGGACGGTCATCATGCCCGTCTCGCGGGTGTCCTTCGGGTTCGCGGCGGGCGGCGCGGAGTACGGTACGACGAGTAAGCAGGGCGGCGGCAAGGGCGGCGACAGCGGCTCCCAGGGCAACGGACTGCCTTTCGGCGGGGGTAGCGGTGCTGGGGTCTCCATCAAGCCGGTGGGGTTCCTGGTCGTCGGCCAGAACCAGGTCCGTATGCTGCCGGTAGACGGCCGCGCCCTCTACGACAGGTTGATCGACCTGGCTCCTCAGCTCATACAGGAGATCCAGTACGCTATCCGCGGGAACGGCGACGGATCCTACGGGAGAACGGGTGAGGCTCCGCGGGCTGCCGGGGTCGGCAGGCGCACGCGTACCCGGCCTGAAGGCTAGCCTCCAACAGGCCCTGTGTTTCTCAGCCGCACCGCACAGATGCTCCGGCCGCGCGTCCCGCAGCGGAACGGTAGGCCCGCCCGAGCCCGCCAGCCTTCCCACCGCGGCGGGGTCTTTCTCGCGGTGTGCCCTGCCCTTGTTCTTTGCCTGTCCCTGACGCCTCTAGGCGGGGCCGCACCCGCCGCTCTGGCGGCCGTCCCACCCGACGACGGCGGAGGGAGCTACCATCAGGAAGTCACCGGGGTTCCCGGAGCCCCACCTGCCCCCGACGTGACCGCGGCGTCCGCGGCCCTGATGGACGTCTCCTCGGGACGTGTTCTCTACGCCAAGAACGGCCATGTCAGGCGGGCCCCGGCAAGCCTGACGAAGGTGGCGACGGCCCTGGTGGCCCTCGAGGCCGGCGACCTTGATAGTCTTGTTGAGGTCAGCGCGGCGGCGGCCGGAATCGGGGGGTCGTCCATCTGGCTCGAGGCCGGGGAGCAACAGACTCTGCGCGATCTGCTCTACGGCCTCATGCTCCGGTCAGGCAACGACGCGGCCGCGGCCATCGCCGAGCATGTGGGCGGCACCGTAGACCATTTCGTCTACGAGATGAACCGCCTGGCCGCCCGCGTGGGAGCGGGCGACACGCATTTCCGGAACCCGCACGGGCTGCCCGCCCTCGGGCACTACTCGTCCGCGCTCGACATGGCCTTGCTGGCGCGCGAAGGCCTCCTGAGGTCTGACTTCCGGGAGCTTGTCTCGACAAGACGGTACGTCATGCCGTGGCCCGGTCACCCTTGGGACAGGGCGGTGTACAACGAGAACCGGCTTCTCTGGCTCTATCCGGGGGCCGACGGGGTCAAGACCGGTTGGACCGAGGAGGCGGGGCGCTGCCTGATCGCCTCGGCCACGCGCGACGGCTGGCAACTGGTGGCCGTCGTCCTGCACGCGCCGGACATGTGGGCCGACGCGACAGAACTCCTCGACTGGGGTTTCTCGTCCTTTGAGTCCAGGCTGGTCTGCCGGGCCGGGGAGGAGGTGGCGCAGGTGAGGGTGGCCGGCGCGGCCGAGAGGTGGGTGCCCCTCGCGACGGCCAGAGACGTGCGTATCGCGCTTCTCGCCGGCGGGAATGAGGGCTTCAGGGTCGACCCCGACGTACCCCCCTACGTGACATCCCCGGTGGCCGAGGGGGAAACGATCGGGACCCTCAGAGTGGTCGTCGGCGGAGAGGCCCTGGGGAACGCCCCACTCGTCTCGCTCAGACCGGTGGCCGCGGGGGGACTGGTCGGCCAGTTCCTCCAGGACGTGTGGGTCCTTCTCAGAAACCTCTTCGACCGGCTTCTGGGCGCGCCGGGCCCGTCCTCGGTCGGGAGGGGACCGTGAAGGCCGACCCCGGGACTACCGCTCCGGGCCGAGGGAAGGCTAGGGAAGAGGTGGTCGACCGGTGAGGACTCTGTGGAAAGGTGCCATAAGCTTCGGGCTCGTCCACATACCCGTCAGGGTGTACCCCGCGACCGAGAACAAGAGCGTCAAGTTCAGGTACCTCCACCGCGACTGCAAGACTCCCATCAGGTACGTCAAGTGGTGCCCGTCCTGCGAGCGCGAGGTGGCGCCGGAGGAGATGGTGAGCGGCTACGAGTACCAGAAGGGCCAGTTCGTAGTTCTCGAGGACGAGGACTTCGAGCGCCTACCCGCCGCGGAAACGAAGGTCGTCGACATCGTGGACTTCGTCGACCTCTCCGAGATCGACCCGGTCTACTACGACAAGGCCTACTACCTGGAACCCGGCGAGGGCGGGCTCAAGGCCTACGCTCTCTTGAGGCGAGCCATGCTAGAGACCGGTAGAGTCGCCATAGCCCGTGTCGCCATCCGCGCCCGCCAGGCCCTAGCTACCGTCCGGGTCTTCGACTCACGGGTGCTCATCATGGAAACGATGCACTGGCCCGACGAGATCCGGTCGTATGCCGGACTCAGTGGGCTGGGCCAGGAGCCCGCCTTCCACGAGAACGAGATCCGCATGGCTGAGATGCTCGTCGGGAGCTTGACGGCGCCTTTTGACCCGGGTAAGTACACCGACGACTACCGGGCGGCCCTGCGGGAGGTCATCCAGGCTAAGATTGAGGGGCGCCAGATCTACGAGTACCGCGAGCCCGAAACGGCCAAGGTCATCGACCTCATGGAAGCCCTGAGGGCCAGTGTCGAGGCGGCGCAGGTCACGAGGGGACCGGGGCGGGCGGCGGCCCAGCAGGGTCAACCCTATGGCCCGGGGGGTGCTCCCGGGCCCGGTCCCGGCGGCCCGCCTGCTGGACCCGGGCCCGCCGGGGCGAGGCCTGCCGGCGGCCCCGGAGCCCCGGAAGAACCCTGGCGGGGTCCCTACGGGGGCGGGTAGCGGATGGGGGAGGGGCTGAAGTTCGGCGAAGCGGCCCCGATGCTCGCCCAGACCGCCCCGGAACCGTTCGACGGCCGGGATTGGCTGTTCGAAGTCAAGTGGGACGGCTACCGAGCTCTGGCGTTTCTCGACCGGGGGAAGGGTACGCGCCTGCAGTCACGACGCCTGCGTGACTTGACGGCGAGTTACCCTGACCTGGCCGGCCTCCACGGGTTGCTCGAGTCGGGGTCAGCGGTCGTGGACGGCGAGCTTGTCGCGCTGAGAGACGGCCGGCCCGACTTCCAGACGCTCCAGGGAGGCGGTCGCCCGGTGCTCTTCGTGGCCTTCGACCTCTTGCAGCTGGAAGATGACGTGCTCCTTCACCGGCCCCTGGCCGAGAGGCGCCGTCTCCTCGAGGAGCGGCTGGGGCAGGGCCCCGAGCTTGTTCACTCGGGCGGCGTCGTGGGGGCTGGGGTGGAGTTCCACAGGGCGGCCGTTGACCGGGGGCTCGAGGGGACCGTGGCCAAGCGGCTCGACAGCCTCTACTACCCCGGACGCAGGACACGCGATTGGCTGAAGGTCCGGAACGTGCACCGGGGCTTCGCGCTGGCGCTGGGCTACACGAGGGCGGCGGACGCCCGACCGATAGGGGCTCTAACCCTGGGGGTGGTCGACGAGGACGGGGTGCTCGTCTACGCGGGTCACGCGGGAACCGGTTTCGACGAGAGAGAAGCGCGACGGCTGGTGGATATCCTCGGCCCTCCGGCCGGATGCCCGCTTAGAGGGGGGACGCCCCGCGAGCTCAGGGGCCGGACCACCTGGGTGAACCCGCGTCACGTAGTCGAGGTCGAATTCCTCGAGTGGACGCGGGACCGCCGCTTCCGGCACCCGGTCTACCGTGGCCTGCGGCCGGATAAGGACGCCGCCGATTGCCGGATGCCGGAGGTCGGCGTCCGGTGACCCCAACCCCGAGGACTCCCGTGACCATCGGTGGGCTGAGGCTCGAGCTGACCAATCTCGATAAGGTCTTCTGGCCGGGTGAGGGATACACCAAGGGTGACCTCATCGACTACCTCGTCCGGGTGGCTCCCTTCCTGCTCCCGCACCTCAGGAACCGTCCACTGAACCTCACGCGCTACCCCGACGGTATCGACGGCAAGAACTTCTACCAGAAGGACGTCCCGGAAAGCGCCCCGGAGTGGGTGTCCACCGTGCGGATAGCCCATACCGACCACGAGGTCAACTACTGCCTCGCCGATAGCCCGGCGACCCTGGCCTGGCTCGGGCAGTGGGGATGCATCGAGATCCACCCGTGGCTGTCGCGGGTGGACGACCTTGACCGCCCGGACTACGCCGTCTTCGACCTCGACCCCTCGCCGCCGGCAGGTTTCGCCCAGGCGGTTGAGATAGGATTCGTCGTGCGGCGGACCTTGAGCGAGTTCGGGCTGAGGTGTTATCCCAAGACGTCCGGCGCGACCGGTCTCCATATCTACCTACCGATGACGCGGCGCTACACCTACAAGGAGGTCGAGACCTTCGTCGGGCGGGTCGCCGACGTCATTCACCGCGTCCTCCCGGACCGAACGACCCGAGAGCGACGAGTGGCCGCTAGGCGGGGAATCTATATCGACCACCTGCAGAACATAAAGGGGAAGACCCTCGCGTCGGTCTATAGCCCAAGGCCCCACCCCGGCGCTCCGGTTTCCACGCCGGTGGGGTGGGAAGAACTCCGGGGTCTTGACCCCCGGACACTGAACATCCGGACAGTGCCGGCGCGGCTAATGGAGCTAGGCGACCTTTTCGCCCCGGTGCTATCGGACAATCAGGATCCCGGGCCGATGATGAGAGCGCTCGGGCTGCGGCCGCAGGCGACGGCTCACCCCGGCCGGGCCGAGAGGCTCAGTCGGCCGCGGCCTCCGACTTGGTTTTCGCCTGGGCCTGAACCTTGACGAGGGCCTCCTTCATCTCCTCGAGGCGCCGGCCGTGCAGCGGGTAGAGGGTTACGGTCACGAAGCTCAGGGCCAGAGCCGCCCACGGAACGACCGTCATCAGCATCCGAATGGCCAGCACGGCTTTCTCGGTCTGCGCGGCGTCGGCGACGTAACCGCCCCAGGTGAGGAGCGCGCCGAAGATGAGACCCTGGAGGGCGATGTTGAACCGGATGACGAACCCGTGCACCCCGAAGTACATCCCTTCGCGCCGCGTGCCCGTCCGGACCTGGTCCTCGTCGATAACGTCCGAGATCAGGATGTCGATGATCATCATCAGCGGAGCGAGGCCGACCCCCAGGAAGACGGCGGTCACCAGAGTCATCGTGAGGTCCTTCAGGAAAAGGAAGGGGATGAGCCCCGCCGCGAACAGGACCAGGCCGTAACGGAACGCCTGGCGCGGCCCGATGGCGGTCGTGACGCGCTGCCAGACAAAGAACATCACGATGGCCGACCCGAAGACGGCCAGGAAAATGAGGGTCATCTGCTGGTCGGCAATCCCTAAGACGTATTTGGCGTAGAGCGGTATTGCCGCCGGAAGGACCACAAAGGCGAACTGGGCGAACAGACTCGTGAGAACCATCGTCACAAATGACCTGTTCACAAACGTGGCCTTCAGGGCCGGAAGGAGATTCAGGGGCTCACCCGTGTGCACCTCGGGGCGCTCCCTGCTCCCGAGAAGCGACAGGTAGAGACCGATACCGGTGACCGCGCCCAGAATCGCCCCCATGACCGGCCAGCCCAAGGCGGTGTAGAGAACCGGTGGGAGGGCCATCGCGAGCACCATGCCGAGGATCGCCAGGAACTGGCGCAGTGCCGAAACCTGGGACCGCTCCCGGAGGGACGGGTACATCTCCGGGAAGAGAGCGGTCCAGTTGAGGATGACGAACGTGAAGAGGGTGTCGAAGACGAAGAGGATGGCGACGAAGTAGCCGAAGAGACCCCAACCCGAGACGCCCGCCGGCGGAGTCCAGACAAGAGTGAGGCTGACCGCCAGGGGAAGGCTGAGAAAGGCGATGTAGGGGACGCGGCGGCCCCAGCGGGACCTGGTACGGTCGGACACGTAGCCAGCCAGAGGGTCGTTGACCGCGTTCCACACGCTGTAGATGATCATCCCCAAGCTGTAGAGCGCCACTGGTAGCTTGATGTAGTCGACGTAGAAGTAGAGGAGCCACGTGGCGACGACTTGCCCCGCCACCGCGGCCGACAGGCTGCCCATGCTGTAGAGGACCTTCCGCCCATACGAAGTGCCGGACGACTGCTCCAAGACCGCTCGACCTCCCGTGACTTGACGGTGAACCTCAGGGCGTAGGTTCGTCCGGGCCTGACTGTTCCCCTGCCGGGGGTTCCCCCTCAAGGCAAGGGTGGCCGCGGGTCCGGTCGCGGACGTTACCCCGGTCCGGGGGAGGGACAATGGGAAAGGATATTGTCCGGAACCGGCGAAGAGCGGTCGCCCGTAGCCTGCCCGTGAAGAGAGCGGCGGGGGAGTAACGTGAGGAGAGCGACGCGAGGAGAGTGATGCCCGGCGTGTCTTTGAGGGACCTCTTCCCGGTACCGTCTCTGATGAAGGCCAGGAATGTGCTCGTCGTGCAACCCCACCCCGACGACGCCGAATGGGGGGCGGGGGCAACCATCGCGGCCCTGACGTCGAGCGGGGCCGAGGTGAACTACGTCACGGTGACCGACGGCGGATGGGGCAGCGTGGATCCCGAGGTCGATCCGTCGGAACTGGCCCGGCGGAGGCGTGAGGAACAGGCCGAGGCCGCCCGCGTCCTGGGCGTGTCGGAGATGGCCTGGCTGGACTTCCCTGACGGGAACGTGCCGACCGGCGCTGACCCGGCCTTGCGGAGCCCCCTGGTCAGGTTGATCCGGAGCTACAAACCGGACGCGGTGATGGGACCGGACCCCTGGCTGCCATACGAGGCCCACCCGGATCACTACGGCACGGGGTTCGCCGTGGCGGCGGCGGTCGTCCTGGCGGGGCTCGAGCCGCCCTACCGGCTCCCGGGGCTCAACGCCCACTCCCCCGCCATGCTGGCCATGTACAACACTTCCCGCCCCAACACCTACGTCGGGGTGGATGCCTTCTGGGAGAAGAAGCTCTCGGCCATCGCGGCTCATTCCAGCCAGTTTCAGGGCCCCGTGTGGGAGATGGGGCGGCTTTACCTGAGAGCGCAGGCGGAGGAGCTGGCCGCCCGCGCGCGGGCCTTGGGCAAGGCGGGCCCGGGCGTTACCCTCGTGGAGTCCTTCAAGGTTCTTACCCCCCTGCATCTGCACTGTAACACCGGCGCGGAGGAGTGGTAGGACGGACCGCGGCGGGTCGGTCGGCCCGGCCCCAGCCTACCGAAGCGGCCGGTCCGGCTGGGGATACTAGGCCCGAAGTCGAAAGGGGATTTCGGGCATGGACTACGGGCGCATCCGCGTTCGCCTCCTCAACGGATTGTCGCGGGCCTTCGCGGGCGCGGTTTCCGTCGCCGGCGGCCTCATCGCCGTGTCCGACCGCGCCCTGAGACGCGTCGACGCCTGGGCCGCATCCGCCAGGGACGCCCTCCTCGCCTCGGCTCACATCAACCCCTCGGCCCTGACCGGCCGGGCGCTCCTGGCCGCGAGCCCAGGATGGCTCAGGCGACCCTTCGACCTGGCCGCTACCTGGCTGTCACCCGTGCTGGAGTCCTTCGGCCGCGCTCTGGC
>QZJP01000058.1 GCA_003599345.1 Bacillota bacterium
CCTGAAGAGGCCGCAAGGTGATGAGCTGGGGGCTTGGTGCGCCCTACGCAAGCGTACCAGGCCCCCGACCCCCTAGTCAAGGGAGGGCTGCAAGTGGCAGAGGAAGGGCAAGCAAAGGCTGGCCAGTGCGCCAGGTGCCACCGGCGGCTGACCGACCCAGTGTCCATCTATCGCGGGATGGGACCCGTGTGCTGGAGCGCGTCCCAAGGCGAGACGTTCGAGGCGGACCTCGAGGCCTCGGACGAGGAGTGGGCGCGCCGGGAGGCGGTGCTCCGGAACCACGGCGAGATCGACCTCGGCTGCAACTGGGAGTACGACCAGGGCGAGGACTACCTGCCCTGCAATATCCGGGTGAGCATCCGATTCATTCGCCCGCATCGTACGCTCCCCGAATGGCCGAACGGAGTTTACGAGGCGTACGGGCGCCTGATCAATCCGAGGCACCTGGCCCATCCGACGATCGGCGAGTGCGAACAGGCGGCGGAGGTTACTTTCGCTGCCGGGACCGATCTCCGGACTATCTATGCAGCCGCCGTCCTGGCCGGCCCAAGATGCACTGCCCAGGCCGCGTGGCGGAGGAGGCAGCTCGCCCGGAGATTCCGGCGAGCGGCGTGAGTGAGACGCGGGGCTCGCGGTTCCCCTGGATCCGCGGGCCCCGGGAAGATAGGGGTGACCCAAATGGCAGTACCCGAAAGGCAACAGACCGAGCTCCTTGAGTTCGTGCGCCCCGCAGCCGGAACTGTCCTGGCTGCGCGAGAGCTCCACCTCGTAACCCTAAGACTGCGCAACTTCAAGGGCATCACTGACTTCGTGCTGCAGGCCGACGGCGGGAACCTGGACATCTATGGAGACAACGCCACCGGGAAGACGACGCTGTTTGACGCGTTCACCTGGCTGCTGTTCGACAAGGACAGTTCGAGCCGCAAGGAGTTCGAGATCAAGACCCTGGGTCCCGATGGTCAGCCGACCCACGGCCTCGAGCACGAGGTCGAGGGGACCTTCAGCTTGTCCGAAAGGACGATCACGCTCCGCAAGGTTTACTCCGAGCAATGGACCAAGCAGCGAGGGAGCGCCCAGAAGGTCTTCACCGGGCACGCTACCGAGTACTTCGTCGACGGGGTCCCGGTCCGCAAGCAGGACTACGAGGCCCGCATCGCCTCCATCATCGACGAGCGCACGTTCCGGCTGCTCTCTGACCCCGCCTTCTTCAACGAGCAGCTCCATTGGCAGGAGCGACGGAAGGTCCTCCTCCAGGTATGTGGCGACATCTCCGACGACGACGTCATCGCTTCCGACTCGAAGCTCGCGCCGCTCACGGAGATCCTGGGCGGAAGGAGCCTCGATGACCACCGGAAGGTCCTGGCCGCGACAAAGACCCGGGTCAACAAGGAGCTCGAGCAGATTCCTGTACGGATCTCCGAGGTTCAGCGGGGCCTCCCGGAGGCCTCCGACACGGCGAAGGCCGAGAAAGATCTGGCTGCGGCCCGGGCCGCCCGGCAGCGAAAGCTCGACGAGAAGGCTACCCTGGCCGCCGGCGGCGAGGCCGGGCAGAAGCGTGTCCGCCTGGCCGAGGTCGAAGCCCAGATCCTTCAGGTTGAGAACGAGACCCGCAAGAACCACGCTGCCAAGCTAAGCATCAAGCGCCAGGAACAGATGATGGCGGAGAGCACCTTGGCGAACGCCGAGCACGCGGTTGATCGCCTGATCACCGCACTCGGCGACACCCGGGAGCGCGCCGGCCGGATGGACACCGAGCTCGACGAGCTCCGCTCCAAGTTCCGCGCCGCCGCGGCCGAGGAGTTCACGTACACGGACGAGACAGTATGCCCGACGTGCGGGCAGGGCCTGCCCGCCGAGATGGTTGCCGAGGCCCGGGCGAAGACCGAGGCCCACTTCAACGCCTGCAAGGCGGAGACGCTGGCTAAGCTCGATAAGGACGGCAAGGCGCTGCGGGCCCGCAAGGACGAGGTCGACGCCGAGATCCGCCGTTTGGACGAGCAGCTCGCAGCGGCCAGGGCCGGCTTCCCGGCGCTCCAGGAGAACGTCACCCGCCTCAAGGCTGAGGTCGAGGCCTTGGAGCGGGCTCAGCTCGATTTCGGTCCCGCGCATGCCCGGCTGGTCGCCGAGCGCGATGCCCTCAAGGCTTCCCTCGCCGCCGCGGCCGCTGCTCCCGACACCTCTGCCATCGACGCGGAGATCCGGGCCCTCGACGAGCGGGTCGCTGCAGCAGAGCGGGAGATCTCGCAGGCTCAGCAGCGCTCCCAGGGCCTCGCCCGTATCGACGAACTCGCTGCCGAGGAGAAGCGCCTCGCCGCCGAGTACGAGCGGCTGGAGCACGAGCTGTATTTGACCGAAGCCTTTGTCCGCGCCAAGGTCCGGCTACTGACCGACCGCATCAACAGTCGCTTCAAACTGGCCCGCTTCAAGCTCTTCAACGTGCTGGTCAACGGCGCGGTCGAGGAGTGCTGCGAGACCCTCTACGAGGGGGTCCCCTACAGCACTGCCCTCAACCGGGGAGCCCGCCTCAACGTAGGCTTGGACATCATCAACACCCTGGCCGAGCACTACGGGTTCTCCGCGCCGGTGTGGATCGACAACGCCGAGGCGGTCACCCGCCTCATCCCGCTCAAGAGCCAACTCATCCGGCTCGTCGTGTCAGAGCCCGACAAGACTCTCAAGGTCGTGAAGGAGGCAAAGTGATGAATGAGCAGGCGCAAGGCAAGGCGGCCGGCCCGAAGGTCACCGGCAAATCCGAGACCAAGACCCTGGCGCCGATCGAGAGACTGAAGCAGATCCTCAGCGCCGAGAGCGTTCAGACGCAGTTCGAGAACGCCTTGGCCGAAAACCGTGGGGCCTTCGTGGCTTCGCTCATCGACGTCTATGGCTCCGATCGGAACCTGCAGCAGTGCGACCCCAGACAAGTCGTGATGGAGGCCCTAAAAGCCGCGACGCTCAAGCTGCCGCTAAACAAGCAGCTCGGGTTCTCCTGGCTCGTGCCCTACCGGGTGAACGGCGTCATGGTGGCCCAGTTCCAGATCGGCTACCGCGGCTACATCCAGCTCGCGCAGCGGACCGGACAGTACCGCTACATCAACGCCGACGCCGTCTACGAGGGCGAGTTGGTCCGCGCCGACAAACTCACCGGCGAGATCGACCTCTCCGGACAGCGCGCGAGCGACGAGAGGGTAGGGTACTTCGCCTACATCGAAACCATCAACGGATTCCGTAAAACCGTCTACTGGACCAAGGAGCAGGTCATCGCCCACGCCAAGAAGTTCAGCCGGTCCTGGGGTAAGCCTGAGTCGGCCTGGAGCACCAACTTCGACGCCATGGCCTTCAAGACCATGCTTCGGCACATCCTCGGTCACTACGGCATCCTCTCGGTCGAACTCATGAACGCTTTGGGCGCTGACCGGGACGAGGCAGAGGAGCGCGAGTTCGCCGACGAGGTGGAGCGCGAAGCCAACGGCGAGATCCTCGACGCGGACTACCGCGAGGCTGACCGGCCGCAAGGGGCGGCCGCCCAGGAGCCGGCGTTTTGATCACCGTCATGGTCCTGGCCTCGGGGAGCAGGGGAAACGCCTACGTCGTCAGCGACGGGGCCACCCCCTTGCTCCTTGAGGCCGGGATCCCGCTTAGACAGCTCCGCCCGAAGGCGGGCTTCAAGATCTCGGCCCTAGTCGGCTGCCTCCTGTCGCACGAGCACCTAGACCACGCGAAGGCAGCGGCCAACGTGATGAGGGCCGGCGTGGACCTCTGGTGCTCTTCCGGCAGCGCCGAAGCCCTGGGCCTTGGCGGTCACCGCCTGCACATCGCCCGGGCAAAAGAGCCCTTCACCCTCGGCACCTGGACCATCCTGCCCTTCGACACAGTGCACGACGCGGTCGAGCCCCTGGGGTTCTTGCTTACCAGCGGGTCCGAGCGACTGCTCTACGCGACGGACACCGCCTACATCCGCTACAGGTTCCCCGGCTGCACAGTGATGATGCTCGAGTGCAACTACGACCTACAGACCCTCAAGGCCAACGTGGAGAGCGGTCTGGTGCCCCGCGAGGTCAAGCGCCGAGTGCTCCGGTCGCACATGAGCATCGACACCCTCTGCGGGTTCCTACGGGCGAACGACCTTTCCCGGCTCCGAGAGGTTTGGCTGCTTCACCTCAGCGACGACAGCGGCGACGCTGAGGGCTTCAGGCGCCGGGTGGCCGAGATCACTGGGCGGATTGTTAGAGTGGCGTAATTGTGAAGCAGATAACACCGCCGGTGCAAGCCGGTGGGTAGGTAGGGAGAAAGAGCGTGCACAGGAGCCGCATCGAGTATGGGCATTGGGCATGGAACCCGGTGATCGGCTGCAAGTACGGCTGCAGCTACTGCTGGGCGAGGAGACAGGCGGAGCGGGGCATGGGGATCTACGGAGCCTGGCCAAAGGGTTGGCGGTTCGAGCCAAGACTCCTGACAGGACGCCTGGCCGAACCCAAGAGCGTGAGAACCCCGAGCCGTATCCTGGTCTGCTTCATGGGCGATCTCTTCGGGGAGTGGGTGCCGAGACTCTGGATTCAGTCGGTCCTCAACACCATCAAGGAGACTCCGCAGCACCGCTACGTCCTCCTTACCAAGAACCCTGCCCGCTACGGCGGGTTGACGCTGCCCCCCAACGCGTGGGGCGGCACGACGGTGACAGGCGGCGGTGACCGCCGGCGCATTCTCGATCTAAATCAGGCCCTGCCGACCTCGATGCCTCGCTGGGTCTCGTACGAGCCGGTCCTCGGGCCATTCCCGACCAAGCTTCTCCAGCACAAGGCCATCAACTGGCTGGTTATCGGGGCCCAGACCGGGCCGCGCGGGAGGCCGCCGGGGCGCAGTAGACCCTTCCGGCTCCGGGGCGGTCAGACACGCACGACCGCTCCGGGGTCGGGGGATGGGAGGAGAGAGGACAGTGGCTAAGGTCGAGGCAAGTGCGACTATCACCATCGAGGACAGACTGCTGGAAAGCAAGGTTGTGAAGGTCGCTGCGGCTCAGCTCCTGGAGGAGATACGCGAGAAGGCCCACTCCTCCGCGCAGGCCCTGGTCAAGGACAGGACTGCCAAGGCGGTTGATAAAGCCATCGCCGATGTCCTGGCTGGACCCTGGCGACGGACCAACACATGGGGTGAACCGACGGGCGAGGCTATTACGCTCGCTGAGTTGGTGCGCGAGCGTCTCAACGAGAAGGCGCATGACTACGGAATGTCGCGGGACAAGCCCCTCACCGTGCTTGAGAAGGGCGTCCAGGACGCGGTTGAGGCCGCCCTCAAGGGTGAGCTCAAACCCCTCGTAGCAGAGGCCCAGACCAAGTTCCGGAAGGCCCTCGACGACGTGCTGGTGAGCACGCTCAAGAAGAGCCTGGCTGAGGCCCTTCAGGTGCGACTCTGACAACCGACAGCAAGGGCTGGACGGGCCCCCTCTGGAGGCCCGTCCAGCCAGACGAGTGCGTCCTTGAGGCGGTGACGGCCGACAGGGACTGGCTCAGCGACGAGGTGAACGAGGTGAACGAGGTGACGCGGCTTAGGCGCGAGGTGAGACGACTCCGCGAGGAGCGGCGACGCGCAGCAGAGACCTTGGTGGGTTACCAAAGCCATGCGTAGGGAGCACGACCAGGCGGGAAGAGTGAGCGGTCGGCCGAGCCGAGGCCGCCGGGGTGCAGGCGGCTTTGGCCGGCGGGTCGCGTGGTAGCGGCCTCTGGGCTGGGCATTCGGCCCCGCCGGCCAGACCTTTGACCGGCTTTCGGGCTGAGACATTGTGCGGTATATCACACCGCCGGTGGCAAGCGCCACCGGGGATGGAAGGGCGAGGAGAGACGTGGGTTACGGTCACGGCGTTATCAGACGGAAGCGGGACCTGAACCTCAAGCGGGGTCCGCGGGAGTACGTAGGTCCCTGCGAGGCCGGGTGCGGACGGGTGGTCCACACGTACGGCGACCCACCCCGGAAGACATGTCTGGCCTGCCTCGCCAAGGAGAGGCTGGGCCAGGCGGCCCGGGACGGAGGGCGGCCATGAGTACCTTGGGCACCGTCCTCTTTGTGATTATCGCCTGGGTCACGGGCTACATCTGCGGACGCCTTGACGGCGGGGGAGGCCGCCAATGAACCCCATCCGGAAGACTATCGGCTACGCGGACATGTCCTGGAACCCGGTGACGGGGTGCCGGCACGGGTGCGCCTACTGTTACGCACGGGGGATCGCGAAGCGCTTCAGCCGCGCCTACTGGAGTTGGGGCGAGGATGTAGCCGCCCAGAACCACGCAGTAAACCGGTGGCCGGGCAACCCCTATCCCTACGGCTTCGTCCCGACGTTCCATCCCCACCGGCTGGACGAGCCGAAAAGGCGGCGGAAGCCGAGTGTCATCTTCGCGGTGGACATGGGCGACCTCTTCGGCGAGTGGGTGCCCGTCGAGTGGATAGAGCCCGTCCTCCAGGTCATCCGTGAGACGCCCCGGCACCACTACCTGCTCCTGACCAAGAACCCGGCCCGCTACGCCGAGTTCGAGCTGCCGCCGAATGCCTGGGCGGGAACGACGGTTGCTGGCGATGATGACGGGCGGCGGCTCCTCGACCTGGCAGATGCCACTTGGCCTCCCGACCGACGATGGGTCTCCTACGAGCCCGCACTCGGGCCATTCCCGACGAGGCTCCGGGTTCACATTGGCTGGTTGGTCATCGGCGCCCAGACCGGGCCCGGAGCGCGGCCCCCCCGAGGTAGAGTGGCTGGAGGAGGCGATCGGAGAGACGATGACTGCCGGCGTGCCCGTGTTCCTGAAGTCTAGCCTGCGCCCGTTCTGGCGGGGCGTCTGGTTCGAGCAGTATCCCGAGGGGTTGGTGATTCGGTGACCCCGGCTGGCCGCTACTACCACATCTCGCCGCGCTTTTGGCAGGACCCCCGCGTCCGGGCCTGGTCGGAGGACGCCCGGACTTTGGCCCTGTACCTCAGGACCTCGCCGCACGGCAACATGGTCGGTCTCTACTACTGCCCGCTGCCCTACATGACCGCGGACCTTCAGTGGGACGAGGCCCGGCTGCTGGCCGCGCTCGAGGAGCTAGTGGGCGCAGGCTACGCCCGCTACGACTACGAGAGCCAGGTTATGCTGGTGTCCGATGCCTTGGTGGACGACCCGCCACAGAACCCGAACCAGGTCAAGGGCGCGGTCGCGGTCGTCAGACAACTGCCTCCGACACCGCTCCAGAAGACTCTCATCGAGATTGCCGACAAGGCTTGCCCGGCCCTTGCGACAGCCCTTCGAAACCGTTTCGATACCGTTTCCCAACTCCTTCGAAAGGGTTTTGAAACGGTTTCTGAAGCCTCGACAAACCCTTCTGAAACCGTTTCGAACACCGAACCCGATTCCCGAACCCGATTCCCGGTACCCGTACCCGGTACCCGGGAAGAGCCCGAGAAACCACCACCCGACCTCACCACCCAGGAGCGCGAGATTCTCAAAGCCCTCGAGGACCTTCCGGGCCACCCTTTCCGGTTCGAGACTGACCTTGAGTTCGTCCGAAGGTGGCTCATCCGGTTCCCCACGCTGGACCTGCTCGATGAGATTGACCGGTGCTATACCTGGTGGACCGGGCCGAAGGCACCCAGGAACACGGCGAAGGCCAACTGGCGTTCTCGGATTCGCAATTGGCTCCAAAAGCAGGAGGAGATACGGAAGGAGCGTGGCGCACGTGAACGAGCCCAAATCTCTGGCCCAGGCACTGGGCTGGCTCCCGGACGGGCCGCTCAAGCGGGCGGCTCTCGCCCGCCGGGCTACTACGACCGCCTTATCGCCGCGCGCGATGGCGCTGGCGAGAAGGCTCGACCTCCAGGAGTCTCAGATGAGCGCTAGCGCTGAGGCCCTCGAGGTCCTGGCAGAGGCCGAGGAGGCCTGCAGGAGGTGCACGGGTCCCGAAGAGTGTCGGGCGCCCCGGAGGTTCGTCCGGCCCGCACCTGTCCGCACCGACCGGGGTCTCGAGCTCGACGCCCTGGGGGAACTCTGCGAGCCCGAGCGCCGGCGACGGGAGTGGGCGGTCCAGCAGGCCAGGGTGACCGAACTCTTCCGCTCGGCCAAGTTCCCGAAGAGCGCCGACCGGATGACGCTCGAGACATTCCGCGTCGGCCCCGGCACGGAGAGGGCCTACCGCCTCGCCGGCGAGGTCGCCGCATGGGCGGGGAAGCCGGGTCCGTGCCGGGGGCTGCTCCTCTCAGGGCCGACGGGGTGCGGAAAGACCCACCTCGCCATCAGCATCATGCGCCGCTGGCTCGCGGCGGGCGTGCCGTGCCTCTTCGAGACGTTGCCCGAACTCATGGACGACCTCCGGGGGAGCCAGCACACGGCCGCCTACTACGATGAAGCCATGGACCTCGTCGGGCGGATACCCTTCGCCGTCTTCGACGATCTCCAGCTCGAACGGGTGACGGAGTTCGTCGTCGACCGGCTCTTCATCGTCGCGAACCGCCGCGAGCTGGAGGGCGCGCTGACCATCGTGACGACCAACGTGCGGACGGCCGAGGAGCTCCGGCAGGTCCTCGGCGACCGGGTCGTCTCGCGCCTCCTCGCGCTCTGCCAGTGGGTCGACATGGACGGCCCGGACGGCCACGTCGACAGGTGGTGGGAGCGGCCATGAGGGTCGACATCGACGGCCGGAGGCGGCGCGAGGTCCGGGTCGACGGCCTGGCCCGGGCGCTCCTGGCCGGCGGGGCGGTCATCGTGGGAATCATCGTGGCCCTATGTTTCTTGCCCTAGGGAGGGGAGACGCCATGAAGTACTGGTTCGACGAGGACGAGGTCGAGAGGTTCTTCATATGGCTTCTGATCGGGCTGGGTTGGGTCTACCTGCTCGGCCAGCTCGTGAGGGGGTGCGTCGAGTGAGCGGGCGCGTGTGGTACTGCGGCAACTGCCAGAGGACGGCGGGTCCAGCGTCGGCTCCGCTGCCCCGCGTGCGGCTTCCCGGTCATCTCCTGGCCGTTGGACCTCCCACTGCCGACGGAGCAGAACATGAGGGCGCTGGGCGCCCGCATCCGGGAACTGAACCGGTTGTCCGTGCCTACTGCGGGTACTACCGAGGCCGCAAAAGCAAGGCCGAGCGCCGTGCCCAAATCGCCGCCTGCTGGCTGGCCCTGGCGGAGCACGAGACCGCGAAGGAGGCGAAGGGTGACGAGTAGGCGCTTGAACTACGAGGACGGGATGGCAGATGCCATCGAGGGGTGCCCACCGTGTTCGGAGAGAGAGGACTACATGCTCGGCTACTACCACGGAAGCCCGTGCCCATATCCAGAAGAGCCCTATCCGGAGCCTGACTGGGATGATGAGGCCATATGCGCAAGTGACGGCCACGCTTATTACGGCGACGACGACCAGGGAGGTCGCTGCTACTGCGGGGCCGTGCGGTATCCGACGGGCGGGCCGCCTCGGACGAAGGGAAGGCGGTGAACGACGATGCCTGACGACACCCCGTTGACCGAGGAGGAGCTGGCCGCCATCGAGGCCCGGGCGAACGAGGCCGACCCAGGACTGTGGGAGGCCGTGCGGTTGTCTGGAACTGACGGCCCGTGCGCAATCAGGACGCCCTACGGTGGTGGAAGTACGAGGTACGGCTTGAGGTACGGCTTCCGGCAGATTTACCGATGGGAGAACGCCGTGTTCGCCGCCCACGCCCGCACCGACATCGACCGTCTGGTCGCCGAGGTGAGGCAGTCGCGCCAGACCGTCCAGCGGTGCCGGGAGGCCCTGCATGCAATACAGACGCTGAGCAACAGGCTGAAGGAGGAGACCGCACGCATCCGGGCCGGTGAGCCGGACGCCCAGCCATTGTCAGACGGCACTGGAGGTGACGGATGAATGAGCGAGCAGCTCCTGCTGTTCGGGGGGTCGCATGCCACCAAGCCGCGGACGGGGCGACCTGACGACCGCTTCTTGTCTCACCCGGGGAAGTCGGACCACCCCGTCCCTCGGCTTGTTGCTCGGTTGTTGAGCGCGGCCGAGGAGGTCGTCCTTCACCGCCCCGGCTGCCCGGACAAGCCTTACTGGGCCTACTCCGTCAGGAGCGGCGCGATGAACCTGGTGGCCCAGCTTGCCCTGGAGTGTGGCGGCAGGCATGTCTTCATGGTCCGTTTTAGGCCTCTCCGGGTCCTGGGCGTGTTGCTCACCGCGCTTGCTCTGGCGTTAGCGCTGAACTGGGCGGACATGCCCGCCTACTCCACCGTGCAGCCCGACGAGTACGTCTCCGGCCCGCCCGCGAGGTCCGACCTGCCGCCCGTGCCGGACGAGCCGGCCCTGCGGCTCATCCCGTACACCGTGGAGACCGGGGACAGCCTGGCGAAGCTCGCCAAGCAGTTCGGCGTGTCGCCCGGGTCCATCCTGGGGGCCAACCCGTCCATCACGGACCCC
>QZJP01000016.1 GCA_003599345.1 Bacillota bacterium
CCCAGCCGATCGCAGATCCGGTCGACCTCTTCGCGGCCGGCTGCTGTCAGCACGTAGTCGCAGCCGTCGCGCACGAGGAGGCCGGCGTCGACGAGCGCTCGATCAGTCATCGACCATCTTTCTCTTCTCGTAATTCTTGCCGTATCTCCATCAGCAGAACGCCGAGCATGTTCTTGCCCTTCCTGGTCTTGCCAATCCCCCAAAACGCATCCGTCGCGGACTCCTCGATCAGTCTTGCATCGCCCGTCTGTAGTAGGCTTAGCTTCAACTCGCGATGCTGCGTGAACTTTGCCCTGAGCACCTGGCGCATCCGCTCGAGCTTGATCTGATTCCAATCCGGCCTCACGTCGAAGGCGAACAGCGCGTGGGCCGCCGCGGCGCACAGGTGGGGCGAAGGCGCGGCGACCAACCAATCTGCGACCTCCGTCTTGCGCGGCTTGCCGTACTGGTACGCATCCTCGGCACTACGGAAGAAGCGCCCCTCGAAGAAGAGTGGCTGGCGGTATAGGTTGCTCAGGAACCCATACGGGCCGACCGCGCGATAGAAGCGAATCTCCTCTGTCACCGTCAACCCTCCTCTCTCGTGTGCGTCGCCGTCGCCCTTGCCTTCAGCCGCGGGTGATTCTGCTTGAGCCACTCTTTCAGGTCGGTTGGCACAGCGCCCATCTTCAGGGCCAACGCCCGCTTCGATGCCGTCAGGTCGTAATGGTCGACGACGTGGCCGTGCTGAAACCACGCGCGGATCAAGCCAAGCCGGGCGGCGAAGGCATGCAGCTCTTCGGGATCCCCGTCCGTCCACATATGACAAGAGCGTTTCCCATTGCCGAAACAGTGCCCGGCCCCGGGTTTCGCCGGCCCGGCATAGGCAACTAGGCGGTCAACGAAAATGGCCATCGCTTCCCCCTATGGCGCTCACCTCTTCTGCAACGCTCGTCGAAACGCTTCACTGCCAGCGCTGACCGGAGCCGCGACCTGTTGCAAAGCGACAGTGCGAAGATAGTCCATACAGCGCCGGTGCCAGTCCTGCAAACTGACACCAGGGGGCATGAATCCGGCCTTGATTGACTCGGCGCGATACTCATAGACCTCGCCACTGAGGCGGCCAAGAAGCAAGTACAGCCAGGCAGGCATCAGGGTAACACCGAACTTGTCCGCCCAGCAGAGCCGCGATGGATCAGTGCCGATGAGGTTCGCCAGCTGCCGGGAGTGACCGATGCAGAACACCCAATAGCGTGCCCCAAACAAACGCAGCGCGATCCGAGCGCCAAGACGTGGATGCTGCTCGCCCTCCGGGCCATCCATGTTTGGCAGGCCCCAGTATCCCCAGTCGTGAACCACAATGCAGATGGTTTCCCGCCAACCGGGCCAGGTTCCGTAGAGCTTCCGCCACGCGAGCCAAACGCACAACGGGTGAAGGAGTACTTGATGCACCCCGAAGAGCAGGCTCTTGGTGCCGACCCTCATCTATGCCTCCAATCGCGCGATCTTGCCGCCCTCGACCCTGATCGTGTACGCGCCTCGATTTGCTGGCTGCTCGCCAGCTCCGACCGCTATGCCGTCCTGAAAGTTGCCGAGCATCACCGTGGTGTACGGGTCGGCCCTGCCGAACTCGTCGAGCCAACGCTTCACCAGCGCTGGGCCTTTCATCGTCTTGGCCATCTCCTCAAAGGTGGCCGTCAGCTCCGGGAAGAAGGCCTGCACGCGGAGCCGGTGCGCATCCCAGCACGCCGACTTGGTCGGGCAGGTGTTGCAGTACCAAGCGCGGTCGGCCGGGATGCCCTGCTTCTCGACCATCCAACCGGAGCCGAAGCCGAAGAAGCCCGCGCAACCAAGCTCATCTTCCGGTCTTGTCCGAGCCTCCTGTTCGTTCATGGCTCATCATCCTCATAGCCCTCGTCATCCTCGCAACGTGAGCAGCTCTCACCGGGCAGGTGCTGGCACCTCTGGTGTGTCGACTGCTGCGGCGCCCGAAGCTGCGGCAGCTCGTAAATTTGCACCGGCCGGCTCCGGATCTGCTCCGCCATCGCCCGGGCAACCTCCTCAGTCACCGGCGAGATGCCGTAGATCGCCCCCGGGCCGTAGAAGCGCGTGTAGGCCTCGCTCTGGCTCGTGGCGGGGATATCAATCCTGAACATTGGCGCCCCAGCCAGCGTCACGCTGGACACAAAGCCGGCAAGTCGCTGATGTCCGAACAACTCAATTAGACACCAAGATTCCAGTTTCTCGCCCTCGTTCTGGCTCATAGCGCACTCATCTCCTTTCTGTCGTCTGGTCGGTAGTCGATAGTCCTGTTGCCCTTCTTGGCGTTGCAGATGCCGCATAGGGGTTGCACATTGGCGATGACATTTGGCCCGCCGAGAGAGAGCGGTATCACGTGGTCAACTGTTAGAGGCTTCTGTTCCCCACAGCAGAGGCAGCGGTTGTCGTACTTCTCGCAAAGCGCCACCCACTCAAGGTAGGAGAAGCTGCCTTCTGTACCACGTTGCTCCGCCTTCCAGTTGACGTGGCTCACCTGAACCCTTGTCGGGTTGTCTCTGTGCCATTGGCGCGACTGAAGCCTTTTGGGCTCGGGGTTCTGTGCGTAAGCCTGTTTCTGCTGAGCGAGCCACTCATCGCGGACGCGCTCGTAGTGTTTGCGGTCCGCCAGCTTCTTTTTGGCCTTGTATTCCGGGTCGTTGCAGTGCTCTTCCCTGTAGCGCTTGGAGTACTTCCGGCTGGCGACTCGATGCTGCTCTTGATAAGCCTCTAGTCTCTGTGGATTCTGAAGCAGGGCCTCGCGGCGCTTCTCATGGCACTCCTTGCAGGTAGCTCGGTGGCCATCCCGTGATTCTGACCGAGCATAGTACTCCGAGAATGGCTTCCAAGCACCGCAGGTCTTGCAGACTTTTCCCTCTGTCATGACAAAACCCCCGCACTCGTCAAGAGGGTCATACCCCGCCAGCGATGGTCGTCTCCGTCACGCGTCCGGCGATGCGCTGGTGTCCGAAGAGCTCGATCAGGCACCAAGAATCGAACTTCTCGGTCTGTTCGGTCACTGGGGTTACCTCCTGCTTTGTTGCTCACCGGCCTAGAAGCCGGGCAGTGTGGGCGCCCCCGCGAGGCGCATCTTGACGTCCTCCGGCATCGGCCGGGTCTCCTTGCACTTGGGCCACTCGCTGCAGCCGAGGAACTCCTCATCGGTACTGCGGTTGACACGAACGATCATCGGCTTGCCGCAGGCCGGACAACTGACTGTGATCATCGCTACAATCGCCCTCCTCTCTGCCTCATCAGCGCCTCTTCCTGCTTCACGCCCCGCCAGACGCGGGCGATCTCCGCGGCGCGCTCGAGCTCGGCATCGGTCAGTCGCCAACCGAGGCGAACGTTGGCGACCCGCACCTGATCCGCCGTCCACTGGCTGCCCTTACGCAGGATGTCGCCGGCCGCGGCGATGATCAGGCCGCCCCGCACGCCTGCCGCCAGGCCCAATGGCACCGGCTGTGGGCGGTAGGGCGAGACGTACGATTTCACGGCTTCACCCTCTTGGCGTCGGCGAGCGCCTTGATCTTGTCGGGCAGGGCCACCGTCTCGCCCTTGGCCAGCTCTCCACGCAGCCGTGTCACCTCGGGCAGCTCGAGCTGATCGTCGCGTAGCCGCTTGACGTAGACCTCGTAGAGTCGGATGAAATGCGCGCGGTCGGCGATGTCGTTCTCGGACATACAGAGCGACTGCCAGCCCATCGCCTCGACCGTCTTCGCGAGCGCCGGGTGCGACCATTCCGGCTTGCCGTAGTAGCCGACTTTGGCGAAGGCCTGCTTGACCTCGGCCCACGCCTCGGTGGCCGTCGGAATCTGGTTGCCCGGCAGCATCCCAGTGGCCAGCTCGCGCAGCTCGCTGATCGTCGGAAACCATTTGTTGCTCGTGATGTGTTGCAGCACCGCCGCCTGCACGGCCTCGTAGGGGAGGTCGGCCAGGCAACGGATATAGATCTCCACCGTGCCCGGCTTGATCTCTTTGTCCGGGTAGGCTTCGACCAGCACGTCGAGCACGCGCTTTGCCTGCTTAATTTCCAAAGTAGGACTCACCCCTTTCGATCTTGGCGACGGCCTCGTCTATCGCGGCGTGGGCGTTGGACACTCTCGGCCCAGCCCTCGGCCGCACTTGCGGCGCGAAATCGGCCGGGTCTGGCGGCTCCTGATAGTCCTCGTATCGACGACCGTTCAGGAAGGTCTTGGCATGCGCGATGAACCGCTTTTCGCGCCCGGTCAACTGGCATTCTGCCGCGTAGTTCTCGGCCCCGCTGAATATCGCTGCCGGGTCCGCGCCGGCCTTGATCAGGCGCCGATAGCTCAGGAGGGCCTCCTGCTTACCCTTCTTTAGCGGGTAAACTGCCCAGAATGCCTCGAAGTCCTCCGCGTGACCCTCAGCAGGTTTTGGTTTTCGGGCGGGCTTCTTCTTCGCGCCCTCAGCGCCGTTAGGCGCGACTTCTGGCGCGCAAGCGCCATGATTAGGTTCCATTCCATTAGGTTCCTGGTTAGGTTCCGTTGGAAGAACATCGTCAGGCGCGCGTAAGACTGGTGTAAGACTGGTGTAAGGCTCCGGGATGTTCTCGTTGTCTATCTCGTAGTGCCCCGTGCGATGGTTGCTCGGGTATGGCACCCATTCGATCCACTCCGGCAGCGGCACCTCTGGTGGGGCGGGATTCTTGATTGGCTGGTGCTTGGCGAAGTTGGCTAGGAAGAGACACTGCTTGTTGCGGCTGCTGTAGGGGATCGCCTTCCCAGCATTAATTAGCCTCCGTGTCCAATGCTCCAAGATGTCAATCGTGATATCATCTTCCAGCGGGCACAGGTGAATCTTGAAGGCCCACGGGTCGTTCTCAAGGCAGCCGCTATCGTCGGCGAGCTGAATCAACCCAAGGTAGAATAGGCGCTGGTCGCGGCTGAACTGGCGGATTAGCTCGGTGTCGTTCCAAAACGTCGCCTTGACCATCCGATTGTGTAGTCTCATAGTCCAGCCCCTAGCTGATCTGTTCCACCTGTAAGGCTGCCAAACTCAAATCCTTCCGAAACGTGAAGCCGCTCTCCCGCTCCATCGCCACGTACTGCGCTAGCAGTTCCGGGTTGTGGCAAGCGCCGACCGCTATGTCGTTGCGGGATGCCAGCACGCAGAGCGCGCAGCTCAGCCGTTGGTTTCCAAAGACGTAGGCCGGGTGCGCCGGCCAATCCTCAAGCGCCTGCTCGACACAATCAGCACGGTAGAGCGCGCGCCGCTCGTTGACCTCGGAGAGCGAGGATCCACAAGCCTGCCATACCTCGTCCTCGCTCCATCCATGAATCGGCAACCAGTCCATCGCGAGGCGTTGGCCGGGCCGTTGCGCCGCGAGGGCCTCTGCTGGCGAGAGCGCTTGGAGCGCGGCCGCGGTGATTCGACTGGCTACCGTGACCACCGACTTCTTCCGGCGGCTAGCGCTCTCTTCGGCCCGAATCCCCATCGCCGAGATCACGAGCGGGAAAGGCCGATGCTCCTTGATGATCTGGTCGCGCTTTTGGTCGGCGGTACAATAGCGCTGTGTCGCAGTCGGCCACGGCGAGCGGAGCACCTTGTCGATCTGGTTGGTCTTCTGGTGGCTGGTGCAGTAGCGATTCGCCGCGCTGGGCCAGTGCGGGCACCTGAGCACCTTATCGATCTGCGCCCGCTTCTGGTCGCTCGTGCAGTAGCGGTTCTGGGCGTCCGGCCAGTGCGGCTTCTCGCCGCGGAGCTTCTCGAGCCGGTCGCGAATCTCCTGCACGAGGTCGCCCTGCGGCCGGCGCACGACGCGCAGCGGTACCCCGGCGCTGTCGACGAGGTTCTCGCAGTGCGCCATCGTCTGGGGCCACTCCGCCCGGCCAAGGTGGGCGTGCACGGCGAAGAGCGGCCCTGGCCAGCCGTTCTCGCGATGCAGCCGTGCCAGCGTGCAGAGCATCGCCTGCGAGTCCTTGCCGCCGCTGATGCTGACGGCGAGCGCTGCGCCGCGCTCTAGTGCTTTAGCGATGACCTCCGGAACCAAGATGACCCCGCCCATCTACCGTTCCCCCAACATCGACAGCACGAGCGCTGTAGCGGTTCGCACGGGGACGGCAACCAGATGCTTGCTCTCTGTTGTGTCAGATGATACAATGGTATCGGAACAGACCACGCCGAGGTGTTTAGCATGTTCGATACTTGGACCGATGATCAGTTCTATGCGTGGCTTGCTGGTTTCTTTGATGGTGAGGGCTGCATTCACATTCCCAACCAACCGGGCATCGATGTGTCCATTTCCAACACGAGTCAAGCGCTCATTGAGGCGATCCGAGTTCGGGTTGGGCTCGGAATCATCGAGGAGATAACCTTCAGCAAAGAGAACTGGAGGACGAAATACAGTTGGAGGGTCCGGCGCTATAGTGAAGCAGAATCCTTGCTGCTTCGCATCCGCCCCTTCTTGACGATAAAGGCGGCTAAAGCGGATGAGGCGCTCGCCTACATGCGCCCGAAACTCGACAAGGTCATCAAACGGCACCAACTGTATATTGAGGTCGGCGAGCTTATCGACTCTGGTGTACCTAGAAGTGAAGTTGCCGAGAGATTCGGAATGACCCGCAAGATGGTTGATTGGGTCTATCGCTACCGCCCTACCTTGTTGGATAGGGCGCGAAAGGGCGCGGCCCCAGGTGCAATGCTTGAGTCCGTCCAGAACCACAAGAAGTGCAAGGCAACCGTCAGGACAGAATCCAATCCAAAGAGGCGCCGCTGGAACCTGTTGGGCGAGGAGCGTGTAAGCCAAATCCGAGCACGCCTCTCGCGAGGAGAACCGACCGTGACGGTCGCGGAGGCGTTCGGTATTTCCATCCAGACCGTGCGAGACATAGCCCAGCGGAGAACGTGGAAACACGTCGTCTGAAACTCGGATGCTCACTCACAGTCTCCTTTCTCAGACAGAATGGCCTGTACTAACGCGGCCGCCATTCTAACTGGGATTGCGTTTCCGATCTGCTTGGTTATCTCGGACTTGGTGCCGACGAACTCGTAGCGCATCTCCTCGTCCTCGAAGCTCATCGCCCTCGCCAACTCGACGTTCGTCAGCATCCGGAAGCGAATGTCGAGCACGTGCGGCACGCCGTCGATCAGCACGAGCCGCCGGGGATCAATGGCACCCGCGCTGCCGCAAGGTAGGATCACCGGCTCGGCGATCGCGAGGCTGCCCCGCGCTGTGAGGGTGGGCAACGGCTCATCCAGGCGGCGACCGTTGTTGCCATCGTGACAGGTCTGCACGAGCACGGGTGCGACCAGCGCGCCGGCGCCGTGGCTGGTCACCGTCGGCAGCGGCTCGTCGACGTCGTGCACCCGCGGCGACTGCCCCGGCGCTTCACCGAAGTAAGGAACTACGAAGCCTGTGCCTTGAAGGCTGTCGTTTGGGAGATGCCCAGCTCCAGTCCGATCAGTCGGTAGCTGAGCCCCTGCGCTCGCAAGGCTCTTGCCTGCTCCTTGACCTCCAGCGGGAGCGTTGGACGGCCCGGGTAGCCGCTCGGCTTCTTCAGTCCCAAGCGGTACGCTCGTCGCGAGTTCTCCCGGGGTGTCACAAGCTCCAGACGAGCCGGGTGGTTGTCGGTCTTCACCCCGTGGATGTGATCGACCTCCATCCCCCGGGGGATAGGGCCGCGCAGTACCGTCCACACTAGGATGTGGGCGGCGATCGAGCGCTGTTTCCCCTCCGCCCAGAAGGTCACCCTGGGATACCCCCTCAGGAGATGCAGGTCCGCCCGCTGTGGCGGAATCGGCGTCCGGTGTCCGTAACGATCCCGCTTGATGCATTTCCAGACTGACCCGTCCTGCCGGACACACAGGACGCCCTCGGCTACCAGTTGGAGCGCCAGTTCCAGGGTGGTCATCGTCACTCCTTGCGTGAGACTGCGGCACGAGGAAGGGCGTCGCGTCCGGGGTACAAAGAGCAAAGCGCGGCTCCGTGGTGATGGTTGCCAGCGGTTCGTCGGGGCTCCGCGGTATTCGCGGCGATCCGTTCTTTTCCCCGTAGTAAGGGACAATCATCGGCGAGGCCACCCCGAGGCGATCCTTGGTCAGGATCGTCGGCAGCGGCTCGTCGACCGGGCGCGCCTCGGCCTTCGGCCCGTAGGGGACGGCGAGCGGCCGGCATAGGGCGATGTGATGGTTGCCAAGAATCGTCGGCACGGGCGCCTCGACGCTCTGGCCCCCGCCGTCCGAGTTGTAGTACTTGATCAGGTGCGGATCGATCAGCGCGATGGCGCCGTCCGTGGCGATCGTCGGCAGCGGTTCGCCGGTATGGCGCGGCGCCCCACCCCCCTGTTGGCCCAGCACGAAAGGCTCTGCCTTCGGCTCGACGACGCAGAGGCCGCCGCCGTGCGCCGTGGTGATCGTCGGCACCGGCTCGCCGGCATCCTTCGGCGCGTTGTGGCTTCGGTTGCCGAAGACGAATGGCTGCGCGACCGGCTCGTACAGGTACATCCCCGGGATCGTCGTGATCGTGCCGAGGGGGTGGTCCACACTCTTCGGCACGTTGTTCTCGCGCCCCACGGCGATGAACGGCGAGGCCTCGCCGTTCGCGGGCCTGAGGAATCGCTCCTTATCCTCCTCGGGCAGGTCGAGCAGGCGAATGTAGAGCGGCGCCAGTGGGCCGCCGAAGCGCTGCAGGCCCCGCGCTATCCGAAGCCTCGTCTTCGGCGAGAGTGGCGTCTTGCGCTCGAAGAGCGAGGCGCCGGGGTTGGCCCAGTCGATCACCTCGCGCGCCGCCCGCCAGCGCGGCCGTTGCCCGAACATGTCGGCCTCGCCGCTGGGGCTGTGCGTCGCCTCCGGCCACCTGATCGGCCGGCCGTCCCGGCGCGCCTGCAGGAAGAAGCGCACACGCGTCGTGGCATCGCCGTAGTCGGCGGCGTTGAGCATCCGCCACTGGGCGTCGTAGCCCATCATCCAGATCGCCGACAGCCACGCCGTGAAGTACTCTCCCTTGCGCTTCGGATCGGGCTTCCCGTTGGGCAGCAGCGGGCCCCACTGCACGAACTCGGGCACGTTCTCGACGAGTAGACAGCGCACGTCGAGCTTGGAGAGCCAGCGCTGCACGGCCCAAGGGTCTATCCGCTGCTGATCGCCCACCGGCCTGCCGCCGCGGGCCCTAGAGTGATACGTGCACTGCGGACTAGCCATCAGCAGGTCGAGTCGGCCCTCCGGCACGATCTTCTCCGGATCGGCGACGTTGAGATCCTCGATGTAGTGGCGCGCCGTCGGGTGATTCTTCTGGTGGGTCTCGACGGCCACCGGCCAGTGGTTTACGGCCACGAGCACCATCTCGCCGCCGATCGCGCGGATGGCCTTCTCGGCGCCGGTGGAGCTGCCGCCAGCGCCACAGAAGAGATCCGCAACGAGGTAGAGGCGGGCCATCAGGCCACCCCCTCTGTGTCCAAATCGAAGAGGCTCGGCATCGCGAATTGCCGCTCTGCCGCCTCGCAGTAGGCCGCGCCATCCGTGAAATAGGTCGGGTTGAGCTCCACGGCGAGACCTCGGCGGCCTTTGCGGATCGCACAGTAGGGCACAGTCATCAAGCCCCCGAACGGATCGAAGACGAGCTCGCCGGGCATCGAAAACTGCTCGATCACCCGGTCGACCAAATCAAAAGCAAGTGGGCAGAGATGCATCTCCTGACCCTTGCGCTCCTGCTGGCAGTTGAGCGTCCGCATCCGCGCGATGTCCGTCCACACGTCCGGATGCCAACTCGGGGGCTGCAGGAGCATGAACGTCACGGGCAGCCGGCCCATCTGCTCGAGGGCCTCGCCGAGCTTGACGTGATACTCGAAGTCGTAGACGTGAGCGAGGCTGTAGTCGCGGAACAGCTTGAAGATCTTCTCGTGCGGCAGGCTCTTCAGCTCCTCGGGATCGATCAGCCGGTTGCCGCTGGAGCGCGCGAAGCCGTGGGCGTCGATCTGCCAGCGGCTGCGCGAGTACCGCTCTTTGCTCTTGACCACGGGCTCATCGGCGTAGCCGTTGCTGCGGTCTGTCGGCGGCTTGCGGAACAGCAACAGGTACTCGGGCATCCCGCAACCCATCCGAGAGCCGTCCTTGCACTGCTCCGTCCAGCCGAGCCGGTAGGTCTGGTTGTTCTCCCGCACGACGTCGGTCACGATCGTCTTCCGCCCCAGAAAGGCGAAGCCGTGCTGGCGGAAGTGGGCGATCGTGTAGTCGGAGAACGGCGAGACGGTCTGGAAGCCGAAGCCGCTCAAGCCTCCCGGCACGATCCTGTCCTTGACGTGCACGGCGGCGACGCGCCCGGGCTTGAGCACGCGCAGCAGCTCGGGCGTCAGGTACCCAAGATGCTGGAAGAAATGCTCGTCGTCGTCGGTGTGGCCGAGGTCGTTGT
>QZJP01000094.1 GCA_003599345.1 Bacillota bacterium
CTCGGCCCGGACAAGGTCAGGGCCTTCACCTACTCCCACCTGACCTATAGCCTCTACAACTGCCTACCCCTGTGCATCATGTTCGCCGCGCCCACGACCGCCCTCGACCTCACCCGGCTCGAGAAGGTCGTCCAGGCGGTGACCGGGGAGAACGTCAGCGGCTGGGAACTCATGAAGATGGGCGAACGGGCGGCGACCATGGCCCGCTTCTACAACGGTATCCTCGGGGCCGGCCGCGGGGACGACGCCCTGCCCCCACGCCTGATGGCCCAGGCCGAGCCCCCGGAAGCGGGAGGCGCGGCCCCGCCGGGATTTGTGGCACGTGACGAGCTCGAAAAGGGGCTCGACCTCTTCTACGGCCTCATGGGTTGGGACGAGGGCGGCCGGCCCACCGAGGCCAAGCTGCAGGAGCTCGACCTGGGATGGCTCTCTCCGAAGGGAGCGGGATCGGCGTGACACGGGCAGAGCGAGCGGGCAGAGACGGTCTCTTGATGGTTCTGGACGCCGGCGGAGGGGGAGGCCGCTGTCTCCTGATAGACACCGCCGGCAGGCAGGTGGCCTTCGCCTACCGCCCCTGGACCATGAGAGCCCCCGACTACAACCCCATGGGCTCCGTCTTCGACCCCGAGGAATGGTGGTCGGCCCTCGCCGCCGCGGCCCGGGAAGCCCTCGCGGAGGCGGTGGCCGCCGGGCGTGGCGGCGCGGAAGGGCCCGAGGTCCTGGCCATGTCCACCACCAGCATCCGCGACGGTTCGGTCTGGCTCGACGCCCAGGGCGACGAGGTCTACTGCGGCACGAACCGGGACGGCTCGGCCGTCGGCCTCGGGTTCGAGATCGCGCAGAACCTCGGGGAACTCCACTGGAGGATCACCGGCCGCTGGCCGCTCGGCCTCGACCCGGCGGCGCGCCTGCTCTGGCACAAGCGAGAGAGACCCGACGTCTTCGAGCGGGTCAGGCACGTCATGATGGTCAGCGACTGGGTCAGGTACCGCCTATCGGGGGAAATCGCCGTCGAACCCACCAACGCCTCGTCATCGGGCCTCTTCGACATCGAGAAGGGAACGTGGTCCAGGGAGCTGGCCGAGGCCCACCAATTCGACCCGGCCATCCTGCCGGAGGTCAGGTGGCCCGGGCAGCCGGCGGGGGTCTTGTCCGGGCAAGCCGCCCGGGACCTCCGGCTGCCGGAAGGCATCCCGGTGGTGACAGGCCTTGCCGACACGCAGGCGGGGTGCCTCGGGTCCGGGGGCTGGGACGCCGGAGACACGGTAATCGTCGCCGGGACGACGGCCCCGGTCATGCAGGTGCTCGACGAGTGCGGGCGTGATGAGACACGGAAGACGTTCCTCGGGTCCTACGCCGTACCGGGCAAGTGGGCCCGAGAAGGGATAGCCGGCCTTACCGGGACGGCCTACGCCTGGTATGCGGACGCGTTCGTGAAGGAGCCCGACCCTTATGGCGTCCTCGATAGGGAAGTGGCCGCGGCGCCGGCGGCGGAGGTCATGGCCTGGCTCGGACCGGCCGTGTCGGACTTCTCGGCTCTCAAGTTCCCGGCGGATTCGGTCATCAAGTTCCCCCCTCTCGGCGTCTTCTGCACCCCCGACCGAGGAATGATGGCCAGAGCGGTCCTCGAGAACATCGCCTACTCCCTTAAGGGCATCCTCGAGCAGCTCCCGTCAAAGCCGGACAAGGTCACGGTATGCGGAGGGCAGTCGCGGAGCGCGGCCTTCGTGTCCATCCTGGCCTCCGTGCTGGGGTTGCCGGTGGCCGTCCCGGAGGTGCGCGAGGCCACCGCGATGGGAGCGGCCGCGGCCGCCGCCGTCGGAGCCGGGGTCTACGGGAGCCTGGAAGAAGCCACCCTACGGATGGTCAGGATAGCCCTGACCGTGGAGCCCGACCCGGCCGCGGCCGGCCAGTACGCGGCCACCTACCGGAAGTGGCTCGCCGGACCCGGGTAGGGAGTTACCGGCCGCTTGCTATCCCTCCCAGCTCTTGTCTCACGTGGTGAGACTTACTCCTCACCAAGCGAGACGCAGGGGCGAGGTATACGCTGCTCCCCCGTTGAAGTCTCGGTCCGCGAGACGCCGGTTAGCTGGGTGGGACGGAGATGCCCGACACCCCGGACTACAGTTACTACCGAGTGCGCGCCGTGGAGAAGGCTCTCAGTATCCTCGGCCTGTTCACCCTGGACGAGCCGGACCTGCGGGTCGTCGACATGGCGGCCAAACTCAAGACCAACAAGAGCACCATCCACCGGATGGTCCTTACTCTGGAGCGCGCCGGCTACCTACGCCGCAATCCGGCCAGCGGGAGCTACTCTCTCGGTTTGAAAATCGTCGAGCTTGGCGCGGTCGCGGTAAGCAATCTGGAAGTCAGACATCAGGCCCGTCCGCACCTGGAGAGGCTCCAGGCCGCGACGGGCCAGACGATTCACATGGCCGTTCTCGACGGCCCGGACATCGTCTACATCGAGAAGCTTGAGGGCAAGGCCGGCGTGCGGCTCTATTCCAGCGTGGGCCGCCGCGCGCCGGTCCACTGCACTGCCCTCGGCAAGGTCCTGCTCGCCTATCAACCCAGGGATGTCGCCCGCGACCTTCTCGTAGCCCGACCCCTCCGGCCTTACACGCGACGGACGACCATCGACCTGGCGGAAATACTAGCCCACCTCGAGGTCGTCCGGCAGAGGGGCTACGCGATCGATATCCAGGAGCACCAGGAACTCGTCCACTGCGCGGCCGCTCCGGTGTTCGACCATACCGGGTCGGTCATCGCCGCGGTGAGCATGACCCTCATCGGTTCCGAGTTCCGCGAGGACGAGCTGCACCAAAGCGGGAGGAAAGTAGCCGAAACGGCGGCGGCGATATCCCGGGACATGGGGTACGACCAGGAGTCCGGGGCGAAGTCGCGCCCGGCGGTCCGGGGGGACTGAGGATGTTCAACATGAGCGCCGGCCAGACCATGCTTAGCCCATCCTGCCTTGACGAGATGCGGCGGCAGATGGAGACGCCCATTTACTACCCCGCGTACTGGGATATCGAGGAAGAGGTTCTACGACTCCTGTCCCGCCTCGTCGGGGCGCGCGAGTCAGAGATGCTCATCATGGCGGGCAGCGCCACCTACGGCATAGAGGCAGGCCTCAGGAACGTCCTCGAACCCGGTGACAAAGTTGTCGTCATCCACGGGGGTATCTTCGGCCAGGTGATGGCTGACCTCGTCCGCATCACGGGCGGAGCCCCTCTGGTGGTCAAGGTCCCGCCCGGCGAGGCGCCCGATTTCGACTCGGTCAGAGCGTCCCTGGCGACCCCCGGGGTGAAGGCCCTCGCGGTCATCGCCGTCGAGACAAGCACGGGGACGCTGTTCCCCGTGGAGCGCCTGGGCGCGCTCGTTCGGGAGACCGATAAGCTCTTCCTGGTCGACGCTATTTCCGCAGTGGGCGGCCAGGAGTTCGACATGGATGCCTGGGGCGTCGACCTCTGTTTCGCCAGCCCCCAGAAGTGCCTTTCGGGCCCCCAGGGGCTGGCCCTCGTCGGCGTGAGCCCCAAGGCCTGGCAAGCCATCGACGCCCGGACTCGGGAGGTCGACACCCTCTGCCTCGACCTGCGCGTGTGGCGGAGGTACCACGAGGTCAAGGTCAGGGCCATGAACCGGGCGTGGCGCGACGACACCCGGGAGCCCAAGCCCGCCGGTCGAGCGGCGCACGAGCCCACGCCGTCGGGTCCGCTCGTGAGGGGTCTCTACGGAGCTCTCAAGGACATCTTCGCCGAGGGACCTGACGGGTTCCGCAAGCGTCACGCCGCGTGCGCCGCGGCCGTGAGAGCGGGCGTAAGAGCCATGGGCCTCGACATCGTGGCCCGCTCCGAAGACACGGCCTCATCGGTCGTGACCGTGATTTACCTGCCCCCGGGCCTCTACGAAAAGGACCTGCGGGCCGCTCTCCTGAGACGGTGGGGGGTGGCCATCGGCAACGGGGAGATCGGCGACCACACCGTCCGCGTCGGCACCATGGGCATGGGGGCGCAGCCCAAGAACGTCCTCTATACCTTGGCGGCTCTCGAAGACTGCCTCCAGAGCTTCGGCTGGAAGGGCCGGCGGGGGGCTGCCGTGAGCGCGGCCCAGGCGGTCCTCACGAAGTCCGGGGTTTGAACCACCAGCAATCCGGCTTGGGGTGATCTCAGGCGATGACGCGGCTCCTCCGGAAGCTCATGCCGCGCGGAGGCCAAGTAGACCCAGCCTTCGCGCTGACGGTCGGCCTCACCATCGTCGCCTCGATTCTGGCCCTGTGGATATGCACGGCCTTCGCCGGCGCCAGCGTCACCCAGGTCCTTTCGACCATGATCGAGGGGGCTCTCGGTCGCCGGAACGCGGTGCTGGCGACCTTCGCCGAGTTCGCGCCGATTGCTCTCTGCGGGCTGGGAGTCCTCATCCCCTACCGGGCGGGCTTCTTCAACATCGGCACCCAAGGCCAGTTGGAGGTCGGCGCCCTGGCGGCCATCACCGTGGTCCTGACCCTCGGCGGCAGCCCGTGGGTCACCCTGCCCCTGGCCTTCCTGGCGGCCTGCGCCGCGGGCATGGCAGCCTCGGTCATTCCCATCGTCCTCAAGCTCAGACGAGGGGCCAGTGAAGTGACGACCACGATCATGCTGAACTTCACCTGCGTCCTGCTGGTCTACGCGATGATAACCGGCCCGCTCAAGGACCCCAGCGCCTTCTACGGCGCCACCCCTCCCGTCCCCGCCCCGTTCCGTCTCGCGGCCGTCCCCGCGGGCGGGCCGCACCTCGGGGTGTGGATTGCCCTGGCGGCCCTGCTGGTCTTCGAGGTCATCCTCAACCGGACCGTCTTCGGGACCCAGGTGCGCGCGGTGGGCTACAATCGACAGGCCGCCCTGCTGGCCGGCGTGAGGGTCGACCGCGTGACCATCCTCGCCGTCGTCGGCGGAGCCGCCATGGCGGGCCTGGCCGGGAGCATCCAGGTGCTGGGCGTCACCTACCGCGTGGCCGAGACCTGGTCCAAGGGCTGGGGGTTCACCGGCATCTCGGTTGCCCTCCTCGGCGGGGGGCCCGTGGGGGTCCTCATCGTGAGCGCCATCTTCGCCATCCTCGAGACCGGCGCCAGATCCATGCAGGCCCTGACCGGCGTACCCGCCGCCCTCGTCTACCTCCTGCAGGGGATACCGGTGCTCGTCTACCTGGCCGTCAGATCCAGCCGTCTCGGCGCCAGGAAGGCCGCCCCGGTCGAGACCGGTTCGGGGTCCGAGGGCTCCTCAAGCCAGGCCCGCGCCGGCGGCTGCCGGATGGAGGGAGCCGAGTGACCGACCAGGCTGTTCTCCAGTTCGGGCTCGCGGTCTTACGGGCGGCCACTCCGCTGGCCTTCTGCGCCCTCGGCGTCCTCCTCGCCGAACGCGCCGGAGTCCTCAACATCGCCGTGGAGGGCATGATGCTCTGCGGTTCCCTGGCCGCCGTGCTGACCGCCGTCCTGACACAGAACGCCTGGCTCGGCGTCGTGGCCGCCGTGGTCGTCGGCGCCGTCACCGGTCTCGTGCTCGGCGCCCTCGTGGTCCTTCTGCCGGCCGACCAGGTGGTGTCGGGCATCGCCTTCAACATAACCGCTCAAGGCCTGACCAGCTTCATCTACAAAATCACGGTCATCCGGGGCGTGCAGCTCATCGGACCGGCGACCCTCATTTCCCTGGCCGGGCCGGCGGCCCGGGGGAACTTCCTGGCCTCGATCTCCCCGCTCACCTACGTGGCCCTTGTTCTCACCTGTCTCGCGTGGGTCTTCCTCTTCCGGACCGGACCCGGACTTCTCTGGCGGTCCCTCGGGGAGAGCGCCCGGGCGTCGCACGCCTCGGGCATGAACGTCCGGAGGGCCAGGATGGCGGTTCTGGTTCTGAGCGGCGTTCTTTGCGCCCTGGGCGGGGCGTCGCTGACCCTGGCCTGGGTCCGCAGCTTCACCGACAATATCACCATGGGGCGAGGGTTCATCGCCCTCGCCGCCGTCTACTTCGGGCGGTGGAACCCGCTCCTGGCCGTTCTCTCGTGCCTCCTGTTCGGAGCGGGCGAGGCCCTCGCCTTCAGAGCCCAGGCCCTCGGAAGCGGCATCAACCCCTTCTACTACCTCATGCTCCCTTACGTCCTGACTCTCCTCGCCGTGGGGTTGATGGGCCGCGCCGTGGGCCCCAAGGAAGCTGGAAAGCCCTACCTGGGGGGGTGATCGCCAGCCGAGCCACAGGGTGAACCGGCCCTGGTCACATGGCCCCGCCGGCCCGTGGACCGGCGTAAAGGGCACGTAGACACCGAGGACACTCAGATACCAAGGAATGGAGGTTGGATGCAGTGAAGAGCACGAGCCGTATCGTGCGCTTGCTGGCCATCGCCGTCGTCCTTGCTCTCGTAGTCACGACCGGCGTCGCCTGCAAGCCCGAGCCGCAGGCCGAGCAGCCCGAGGTCAAGATTGCGTTCCTCTACGCCATCGCCAACCCGGAGAGGGCGGGAGGCTGGGACCGCGCCGACTGGCCCGGCATCGTCTACCTGCGCGACGAGCTCGGGTGGGAGGTCGCCATCGCCGAGAACGTGGCCTACTCCGACTCCTGGAACATCGCCAGGAACTACGCGGACAACGGCTACGACATCATCGTCTTCCCGTCCAACGGGTTCCTCGACGCCTATCTCGAGGTCGCGCCCGAGTACCCGAACACCTGGTTCATCATGACCTCGCTGACCGATACTCTGCCGAACTCCCCGAGGTCGGCCGCCTGGGTGCCCGACATGTACATGTACGGCGCCGTCGTCGGCATGATCGCCGCCAAGGCGAGCGAGACCGGGGTCATCGGAGTCTCCGGCGGTATGCCTATCCCCGTCCTGGAGCTGATGTACAGCGGCATCATCGAGGGTGCCAAGTACGTCAACCCGGACGCCAGGGTCATCGTCTCCTGGGCGGGCGACTGGGTTGACATCCCGAAGCACCGTGAGATCACCGAACTTCAGATCCAGCAGGGGGCCGACGTCATCTTCACCGTCACCGGCCCGGCCACGACCGGAGTGTTCGAGGCGGCGGAGGCCGGCGGCGCCAAGGTCATCGGCTACGCCGCCGATTGGTATGACGACGCCCCGAACGCGGTCCTCACCAGCCTGATCGTCGATAAGAAGCGCATGTACGTCGACATGGCCAACCAGTTCCTCTCCGACACGCTGGAGAAGAAGATGGTCATGTGCGGAGCCGAGTACTTCAGCATCGCCGACTTCCGCGGGAGCCTGCCCGACGACAAGGTCGCCGAGATCCAGGACCTCTTCGAGAAGGTCAAGGCCGGCGAGATTGTCATCCCCGTCGTCGAGCATCCGGAAGTCGGACCCTAACGCTCGCTAGGGCGTTACGCGCGCCGGGGGCTCCGGTCCGCCGGGGCCCCCCGGCGCACCCTGTCGGACGCGGAGGTGACCGCGTTGGCCGCGCGAGGCGCGACGGAAGCGGTCGGGCCGGCGGAAGGGCCGGATGAGGCTTTCGTCGGCCAGGCCGCCGTTCTCGAAGGCATTCATAAGTCGTTCGGCCCGGTCCGGGCTCTAGTCGACGTCTCCCTGGAACTCAAGCGAGGCGAGATCCGGGCTCTGGTGGGTGAGAACGGGGCCGGGAAGACGACCCTGATGACCATCCTGTACGGGATGCTCAAGCCCGACCAGGGTCACATCGGCATCTGGGGACGCAGGGTCGGCTCCGGGTGGTCGCCGAGGGAGGCCATGCGGCAGGGCGTGGGCATGCTGCACCAGCACTTCTCCCTCGTCCCCACCCACACGGTCCTGGAGAACGTCCTTCTACCCCAGCTCACCTGGGGTGCGCTTCGGCCCGATTGGAAGAAGCACCGCGCCGCGCTCGGCAAGCTTTGCGAGGAGTACGGGTTCCAGCTCAGGCTGGACGCCCCGCTGCGCACGCTGGCGGTCGGCCAACAGCAGCAGGTCGAGATCTTGAAACTGCTCTACCAAGGGACACGTCTCCTCATCCTCGACGAACCGACGAGCGTGCTGACCCCCCAGCAGATCGACAGCCTCCTGAACCTGCTCGCAATCCTCAGGCGCCAGGGGCACACCGTCGTCCTCATCACGCACAAGCTTCCCGAGGCCATGTCCGTGGCCGACGCCATCACCGTTCTCCGCGGCGGCAGGGTGATCGACACCGTGGCCCGCGACTCGACCACGCCGGAGGCGCTGGCCCGGATGATGGTCAACCGGGACATCTCCGGCCTGGACCTGGAGTTCGAGAGCCGGCCGAGCGCCGAAGGGTCCGCGGGCAAGACCGTTCTGGCCGTCCGTGACCTCGTCGTCGGGGGCGAAGGCGGCCGTCCCGCGGTCGACGGGGTGAGCCTCGAAGTCAAGAGGGGCGAGATCCTGGGGGTCGCGGGGGTGGCCGGCAACGGCCAGATGGAGTTGGCCCAGGCCATCGTCGGCCTCAGCCAGCCCAGCGACGGGCCGGTCGTCATGTCCGGCAAGGACATAACCCGTCTCGACGTGCGGGGGAGAAAGAACCTGGGGCTGGGTTTCATCCCCGAGGACAGGCACGAGCACGCCATGTTCCCCGAGATGTCGGTCCGCGACAATCTCACTCTGGAGAGACTCGAACAGCCCCCCCTCTCCCGAGCCGGCCTCGTCCGCACGCAGGAATGCCGGCGGGCGGCAATCGAGGCGATGAAGGAATACGACGTGCGGGCCATGGGTCCCGGCGTCCCCACCGGCACCCTCTCCGGGGGGAACCAGCAAAAGGTCGTGCTCGCCAGGGTCCTGTCCGGCAAGCCGAAGGTCATCGTGGCCTGCCAGCCGACCCGCGGGCTCGACTTCGCAGCCACCAGGTACGTCCGTGAACGGCTTTGGGCCGCATCCGAAGAGGGTGTCGGCATCCTTTTGATTTCAAGCGAGCTCGAGGAACTCCTGACCCTGTCGCACCGCATCGTCGTGATGTTCCGCGGGCGTATCGTCGGGGAGTTCAAGCGCGGAAGCTTCGACATCGAGAGAATCGGGCTCCTCATGACCGGGCAGGGGCGAACGCCCTAGGCGGCCGCCTGGGGTCCGGTCGCCCGAGCCTCCGCGCCGCCCGCCCGACGAGAGGATGGGTATCGAATGACCAGACTGACCGTTCTAGGCATTTGCGGAAGCCCGAGGCCGGGCAATAGCGAGTTCCTCCTCGACAAAGCCCTCGACGCGGCCCACGAGGTCGACCCGGTGGCGGTCGAGTGTCTCCGCTACACCGTCCGGGGCAAGAAGATGGCCCCGTGCCTGTCGTGTTTCCGTTGCGGCGAACTGGGCGGGGAGTGCGTCATCAAGGACAGCTTCCAGGAGGCCCGGGACCTCTGGCTGAGAGCCGACGTGGTCATCTACTCGGTCCCTGTCTACCACATGGGCCTTCCGGGGCAGCTCAAGTGCTTCATCGACCGCCTCGGGAACAGCCTGTTCGGGCGCTACCGCCACCTCTTCCCTCCCGGGGTCGACTCCCTCCCAAGGCACTTGAAGGTCATCGCCGGGATAGCCCAGGGCGTTCACCTCTGCTCGGGCCAGGAACACGCGCTGACCGACATCGTCAACCACGCCCTTCTCATGCAGTGCGTCCCGGTCACGGGGGACATGTGGGAGTCCTATATCGGCGCGGCCGGATGGACGGCAAACGACATAGAACGCGCGGCCCTGTCGAAGCAGTTCGAGGAAGGCCGGCAGAACGCGGAGCTTCTCGTGAAGGCGGCCCGCGACGTGGGACGCCGCGCAACCGAGACGGCCCTGGTGCTGCGGGCGGGCGTGCTTGCCCGGGAGAGCCTCCTCAAGACAGACCCCACCTACCTGCCCCTCCTGGAGCGGGTCCGGGTCGCGGAGGTGAGCCGGTGAGCGAGTCCAGGCGCGAGCATCCAGACCCGCCGCCCGCCGGCCCGGACGAGGTCGAGACAAGGGTCGCCGCCGGGCGGATCATCGCGGTCCTCCGACGGGTGCCGCCGGAAAGGCTCGATCTGGTCGTCGACGCCCTCGGCGAGGCCGGCGTGCCGCTGGCCGAGGTCACCTGGGACAGTGACGACGCCCCGCGCCTGCTTGAAAGGGCCGTGGTGAGGTCGGACGGAGCCATCGTGTGGGGGGCCGGCACCGTCACCTCCTCGGAACAGGTCCGGGCCGCCGCTCGGGCGGGGGCGGCCTTCATCGTCAGCCCGTCTCTCGTTTCCGAGGTAGTCCGGGCCACGCGCGAGGCGGGGCTGTACTCGATACCGGGGGCGTTCTCCCCGTCGGAGGTGCTCGGGGCCCGCCTGGCCGGCGGAGACCTCATCAAGGTCTTCCCGGCCGTCACGCTCGGGCCGTCCTATTTCG
>QZJP01000082.1 GCA_003599345.1 Bacillota bacterium
ATGTCGAGCGCGGCCTGAATGCCGGCGATACCGCCGCCCACGACCAAGGCCTTCTTCTCGATGGTGATGCTGCCGCGCGTCAGGGCCTCGTTGCGCAGAACCTTGGCCACGGCCTTCCGGACGATGTCGAAGGCCTTCGGAGTGCCGACTTCCTTGTCCGGATGAATCCAGGAGCAGTGTTCGCGGATGTTCGCCATCTCGAAGTAGTAGGGATTGAGACCGGCCGCTTCGACGGCCCGCCGGAACGTCTGCTCGTGCAGGCGCGGAGAACAGGACGCCACGACCACCCGGTCAAGGCTGTGCTCCTTGACGGCCTTGATGATGGAGGCCTGTCCGGGCTCGGAGCAGGTATACTTGTTCTCCTCGACGTGGACTACGCCGGGCAGCCGCCGGACCTGGTCCGCGACCTTACCCACGTCCACCGTGCCCGCTATGTTGGACCCGCACCAGCAGAGAAATACCCCGACTCTCTTCATCTGGGCGATCTCTCCTCACACCACGGATTGCGGTTTCGGACCGGCTCAGGACCCGGGCCGGCTGAGCAGCCAGCCGGCTCTCAAGCTCAGGCCAGCTTCTTCTCTCTCAGCAGGGTCATCGGTTCGACCAGTAGCCGGCTGAAGCCCAGCTTGCCGGGAGCGACACCGAGAGCGAGTCCGACGAGCTGCGTTATGTAGTATACGGGCAGCCCGAAGGACTCCCCGCGACTGGCGGCCGCGGCTCCCTGTCGCGCGTCCAGGTTCGTCTGGCAGAGAGGGCAGGCGACAGCCAGGGCTTCGGCGCCGGCTCGCTTGGCGGACTCGACTATCCGGGCGGACAGCTCGGTCACCAGGTCGGTGCGGCTTATCCCCAGGCTCGCCCCGCAGCATTCGGTCTTGAAGGGAAAGTCGACCGCGCTCGCCCCTATGGCTTCGAGCACTCTGTCCATGGCCACCGGGCGCTCGGCATTATCGAAACGCGTCACCTTTGGCGGGCGTACGAGAAGGCAGCCGTAGTACGGGGCCACCTTCAGGCCGTCGAGGCCTTTCTTCACGCCGGCCGCGACGGCCTCGGCCATCCCGTCTCCGGTCAGAAACTCAAGAACGTTGAGAACCCGCCGCTCCAGCTTGAAGACGCGCCCGGTCACATCTCCGAAGCGGCGAGCAAGGTCGGGGTGCCGCCTCGCCTCGTCCTTGGCGGCCATCAACCGGCCGTAGCAGGCGGCGCATGGCGCCAGGACGTCCAGCCCCATCTCGTCGGCCTGGGCCAGGGTCCTCGCCGGCAACGCGAAACCGAGGAACGAGTCGGTCACGTGGGCCGAAGAGGCTCCGCAGCAGTTCCAGTCGGGGATTTCGACTAGCTCGACTCCGACCTCGCCGGCCACGGCTCGCATCGAAACGTCGTATTCCTTGGCTGTCGAGTGAAGGCTGCAGCCAGGGTAGTAGGCGAAACGCACGGTCTCGGAAGTCATCAGTGGCCCCCTCCTTCCTGAGCGCCGGTGGGTCCCGGAGCACCGGCAGTGCCGCGGGCGGCCTCCCGGAAGATGGCCCGCACCTCAACGCGCCCCTTGGCTACCTCGGGCAGGAGAGCGAGCTTGCCCTTGGCCAGCATCTTGAGCCCGAGAGGAAGGTCCTCGGTGAGCCTCATGGTGCCGAGCTTGTAGCCGATCATGAGGCCTAATTCGTGGGAACGGCCGTACCGCCTGACGGAGTCGAGGAACGTCCGGTGGAACACTCCCACGTTACGGTCCCCCGGCCGGATGCCGCGGCGGCGGCCCATTACGCGCAAGGCGTCCATCACGGCCGCGATGTCGACGTCCCGCGGGCAGCGCGCGGAGCACGTGTGGCAGGTCGCGCAGATCCATATGGTGGACGAGGACAGGGCCTCGTTCGCCAGGCCCATCTGGACCAGGCGCATTACCTGTCGCGGTTGATAGTCCATGGCGAAGGCGAGGGGACAGCCACCCGAGCACTTGCCGCACTGGTAGCAGGCCTCGACTTCGGTCGACGCCAGAGCGTCCACCTCGGCCAGGAAGCTCCTCATCTCCGGCCCGCCCGCCACGCGAAGACTGGACGTGGCCTTGGCCATGAGCTCTCGACCTCCCAAAACCGCCAAAATGACTGGCAAATTCGAAGCTTGATACAATACATTAGAAGAGCTCAGTATTTCTCATATATACTCGTCTTTTGGCCGTCTTTCGTCGCTCCCGGCCGGATTTCCTTCCCTAACCAGCCGGTCTCCGGGCCATGAAGGTATCGGGAGACCGGAGTTGAGCGGCCTTTACTACATTAGTTCACAATTCACGAAGGTTCAAGGGCCTGGACCGTGGGAAAGCGAGGACGCAACGCCATTCTAGCTGGGGGCTTCTGGCCGGAACTGTTCCTGGCGGGTTTGGCCGCCGGCAACCTGCCCGCGCCGGGCATGTTCCCGCCGTATCTGTTCGGCTCTGGCCATGATGCGGCGCATGCGGTGGCTGGCCCCCGACTTGGACAGCGGTGTGTCAAGCGATTCAGCCAGTTCCGCCAGGCTGGCGAGAGGTTGAGCCAGGCGCGCCTTGGCTAGGTCCCTGAGGCCCGGCGGAAGGTCATCAAGGCCGGTGGTTCGTTCAATGAGCCTGATGTTTTCCTTCTGGCGCAGAGCGGCGGCAACGGTCCTGGCAAGGTTGGCCGTCTCGTAGTTCACCCGTCGGTTGACCTTGTTCCGCATGTCCTTGGTGACCCGGGCGTTCTCGAAGCCAAGAAGCGACCCGTGAGCCCCGACCTGACCGAGCCAGTCGGCGATCAGGCCGGCATCCTTGAGGTAGGCCACCCAGCCCTTCTGCCAGCGACCGGTCCGGGCGCCCTTGATTCCCATGGACTCCAGGGCCCTCCTGGCGGTCTCGGCCAGGGTCTCGCTGGGTGTCTTGACTTCCCAGTGATAGCCGTGCCTGGTCGAGTTGAGAAAGCCCCTGGCGAGGAAGAGCCCGCGGGCGTAGCTCCTACGACAGCAACGCCTCCGTGGCCATCCGGATGGAGGCCAGGTCCTCAGGTCTCCGACGTGCGCCAGAACGAAGAACCCGCTCCGTGGACGCCGTGTCACCGTGACTCGCCGGAGGCCCGCCTCACTCAGCAGGGTGTAGAGCCGCCGGGCGACGGCGGCCGAGTGGGCGTGGACGCGGAGGCGTCGAGCGTCCGCCTGTCCCCAGGCGTCAAGGAATCCCCGGATCTCCCACGATCGGCAACAAGAACGTACTTCAGCGGCACACAGCTCCTGCCGGACGTCATCGAGAAACGTCAAGTAGTCTTCCGCCCTTCCGCTCTCTCGGGGCGCCGGCGGGGACCCTTCGCCCGATCATCTTGAGTATTGCCCCAGCCAGCCGCTCCGGATCGTGACGCGCGAGCCCGGCTCCCCCGGAACCTCTCAGGGCATCGGTGTCCAGTAGCCTGGCCCGCATCACGCGCACCCCCTCACGCTCGAGAAGTCCGGGAGGCGCGCTCACGACGGCGGCGCCGTCCTCCTCGTACTTGCGCTTGAGTTCAAACGGGATGCGCTCACTGTTGACGACGACCCAGTTCACCCCCCCGCCCAGAACATCCCTGACGACTTTGAGATGATCGCACGCCCCGAAACCGGTGGTCTCCCCGGGCTGCGTCATCACGTTCATGACCAGGGCGACCGGAATCCCGCGCTCGGCGGCCCGGACCACGGCGCGACGGATAGCCGGGACCAGCAGGTTCGGGATGATACTCGTGTACAAGCTCCCGGGGCCCAGGACTACGGCGTCCGCGATCTCGATGGCCCGGACCGCCGCCGGGAGGGCCTTGGGTTCGGACGGCCTGAGTCGCACCCGGCGAATCGGCTTCTCTCGAGCCCCCAGCGCAATGGCCGTCTCGCCGGACACAATCTCGCCGTCGGTCAGTTCCGCCTCGAGCACCACATTCTCCAGGGTCGACGGAAGAACCGTCCCACGGACCTTGAGTACCCTTGACGACTCCACTACCGCCGCCTCGAAATCCCCGGTGACTTCGGTCATAGCGGCTATGAAGAGGTTCCCGAAGCTGTGCCCGGCCAGCCCGGCCCCGCGCTCGAACCTGTGCTGGAACAGGCTCTCCATCAGGGGTTCGGTGTCCGCCAGAGCGACCAGGCAGTTACGGATGTCCCCTGGCGGGAGGATGCCCAGCTCGCCTCTCAGCCGCCCCGACGAGCCGCCGTCGTCGGCAACGGTGACGACGGCCGTGAGGTTGGCGGTGTAAGCCTTGAGACCGCGCAGAACGACGGGTAGCCCCGTGCCGCCGCCGATAGCGACGATGCGCGGGCCGCGTTCGAGCTGCTTCTTGAGATACCAGTCGTGTATCTTGCGCCCGACGGGGTCGCGGCTCCAGAACCTCAGGCCTGCGAGCACGCTCATGGTCTTCAGGCTCCACTCACGGGCCGGCGTCGATGTTCCGATGGTCGACGAGAACCGAATGTCCACGGCTCCTCAGGACGGCGGCGAGCCGGTCGACGACGGCCACCGACCGGTGTCGTCCTCCGGTGCATCCTATGGCCACGATGAGCTGCGTCTTGCCTTCGTTGACGAAATGGGGGAGAAGGAACTCCAAAAACGAGAGAAGCCGGCGGAGGTAGGACTGGGTCAAGGGCGACCTGAGGACGTAATCGGCCACCTCGCGGCCACGCCCGTCGTGCGGTCGCAGAGTGTCCACGTACTGCGGGTTCGGCAGGAACCGGACATCGAACACCAGGTCCGCGTCGGCCGGAAGGCCGTGCTTGAACCCGAAGGAAACAAACGTGACCGTGAACTGGCTTATGCCGCGGTCGCCGGCGAAAATCTGCAGCAGCTTCTCACGGAATTGCGCCGGGGTCAGGCGTGAAGTGTCGACGATGAGGTTCGCCCGTCCTCGAATGTCCTCCAGGCGCCGGCGCTCGGCTCGGATGGCCTCCTCGACGCTGGTCTCGGCTGCCAGCGGATGACGCAGCCTGGCCTCCTTGAAGCGCCGGACGAGGGTATCGTCATCCGCCTCGAGGAAGAGGACCTGGTGGATGAAACCCATATCGTCCAGCTTGTCGAGGGCCTGGTTCAACTCGCCGAAGAACTCCCCGCCGCGGATGTCCACGACGAGAGCAATCCGGTTGACGCGACCTTCCGACTTCCCGCAGAGTTCGGCGAACGACGGGATGAGAACCGGGGGCAGGTTGTCCACGCAGAAGTAGCCCATGTCCTCGAGAACTCTCTTGGCATGGGTCTTGCCGGCTCCGGACAGACCGGTGATGATGATGAACCTGCCCTTGGAGGGGTCGGCGCGCTCGCCTTTCTGCATCCAGCCACTTCCTCGTCTCTTTCTCGGTCCCGCTATGCGGGTGTAAGTCTACTTCTCGGGGTCTGGAGGCGGTCCTCCCGGTGACAGCCTGTGGCCCGGGCGGGTGGCCGGCGGGAGTTTCAGGTATCCGGAGGAAATGCCGGAACGTCCCGGCTCGCCGGCAGGACGTCAGGAGTGCCGGGCAACGTTCCAGACCCGGTCGGGGTCCAGACCGGCACGACGCGCCACCTGGAGCGCCGCACCCAGGTCTCCGACGCGCCCGGGGCAGTGGGCGTCGCTGGACAGGACGAAGTCGACGCCTTCCCTGGCCGCCGCCCGGACGAACGCCTCGTCCGTCTCGCGGTGCGCGCTGGATATCTCGAGCCGGGTGCCTCGCCGGGCGCAGGCTCGGGCGAGTTCAGTGGTGTCCACCGGGAGGTGGAGGCCGGGGTGGGTGACGACGTCAATCCGATAGCGGTTGACGGCCTCGACCAGAGCCTTGGTGTTGGTCACCCGGGCCCTGGTGCGACCGTCTCCGGGCAACCAGCTCCGGGGCAGGATGTTCGGTAGGATGAGAGTCTTCGCGTCCGCCACCCGCCGCGGGACGATCATCAAGTGCAGGCCGGCAAGGACAAGGTCAAGGCGCCGGAGTTCGGCCTCGGCCATGTCGAGGTCACCGTCCGCGGACATCACGTTGCACTCCACGCCGGTCAGGACCCTGACCCCCGTGGCCTCCTGGGCCTTGTCGGCCTCGGCGCGGATTTGCTCGAACACGCCGGCGGCGCGCGCTCCGACCCACGGCACCGCCCCGGGGCCGTGGTCGGTGATGGCCACGGCTTCGAGTCCCCTCCGCGCGGCCGCGCGAGCGTTCTCTAGGACCGTTCCCCGGCCGTGACTGTGGAGCGTGTGAGTGTGGTAGTCGGCCACCACATGGTAGTCGTCCCAGGACGCACTCATGACAACGGTAGCATCCCGAGGACCGGCGGGGACAAACCCGCAGGGAAGGAATCCCGCCGCGGACCTGGAGTGCGGCCGCTGGAGGATATGGCCGCCGGACCGGCGTAGAGGAGGGCGGACGGCACGGGGGCGAAGGCGGGCGAAACGGCGGTAAACGGACCAAGGGGGGTTTTGGGGTGACAGTCAAGACCAACAGGGACAAGCTCGTGGCGATGTCGGTCATGGGAGAGGTTTCGGCCCCGCGGATGCGGGCACCCTACCGCGTCGGCTATGACGGCGTGGCCCGCGTGGGACCAGCCACGGGCGGCATCGTCTACAACGTGCGCGTGGGTGACAGGGCTTTCGGCTGGGCGGGGGATCACGTCGAACCCGGGGTCAGCACCAAAGACCCAAAGGACGAGCAGGTCAACATGGCCTACAACACCCTCGCCTGCGTCGGCAATCGGGCTACCGTAGTATCGGGCAAGATCGATGGGGTCAAGGGGCAATCGGGATTCGTCACCGGCAAGCACGGAGGGATCGAGCACGTGCTCGTGGACTTTGCACCCGAAGTCCTCGATAAGCTCACCATCGGGGACCAGATCCTGATTCGGGCGTACGGGCAGGGGCTCGAGGTGGAGGGGTTCCCCGGAGTGAGGGCGAGCAACCTGGACCCGGACCTCTTCGAAGAGATGAACCCCGAAGTGATTGTCGAGGGCGGCCGGCGCAAGGTAAGCGTCCCGGTTGTAGCGGAGGTCCCCGCCTACCTGATGGGCTCGGGCCTCGGAGCGTCTACCGCCTCCAGTGGCGACTATGACATATCGACGCAGGATCCCGAGGTTCTTGTCGACCTGGGGCTGGACAAACTCAGGTTCGGGGACATCGTGGCCATCAGGGACGCCTCGGCCTTCTACGGCTGGAGCTACCGTCGCGGGGCGGTCACCATCGGCCTCATCGTCCACAGCGACTCCAAGATATCAGGTCACGGTCCGGGCGTGACGACCCTTCTCACCGCGAACCACGGTGAGATATCGCCGCGGATGGACTCCAAGGCGAACATCGCGCTTTATCTGGGCCTCAGGCCCGAGACTGAGGTGACCGGTTTCTAGACGGCCGCACGGCCACCCATATCCCTTCGGCCATCCCGGCGTCCACCGCAATGGTCGTCCGGCCGGCCGTGAAAACGTAGGTGGGGAAGCGCTGGAGCAAGGTGACGGTCGCCCCCGGCACCAGGCCGAGAGCGAACAGCCGCCTGTATCCGGCGTGGTCGGGAGCCTCCAGCGAGATGACCTCGCCCTTCTCGCCCGGCTTCATCCGCGCCAGGGACCGTGTCCCGGGGGGGGTCCCCGTACGCATGCGGCCCTCTACCATGCCGCCCCACCCACCAGGGAGAGAACTCGGCTGAGAACGTAGCCCACCGCGACCGCGGTTGGGAAGACGACACCCATGATGGCCAGGGCCGTCACCGGCCCTCTCTCCTTGAACATCAGGACTGTCTGGGCCAGGCACGGGACGAAGAGCGTCAGGGTGACGGCGGCCACGACGACTGCCTGCGCCGGCAGGCCTGGGGCCAGGTCGTGGAGGCCGGCTGCCCCGTAGTCGCGTCGCAGGAACCCGAAAAGGAACACGAGAGAAGTTTCCTTCGGCAGGCCCAGCCACCGGCATACGCCGGCCAGGCCCGAAAGGACCGTCGGGAAGACCCCGGTGAGCCGCCCGAGCCAGATGACCACGCTGGCGGCCAGGAAGACCGGGAGCACCTCCCGGAAGTACCACACCATCCTCGCCGTGGTCTTGCGCCATATGTTGCCGAGACTCGGTAGCCGCAGCGGCGGAACCTCCATGAAGAAGGGGGCCGCCCGCCCCGGCAGCAGATGGGCCGCCAGGGTCCCGCCGGCTAACAGGGCGACCACGACCGCAGAGGCCCACACGGCGAGGGCGTGGGGCCGGGCCGACAGGACACCCATAACCACTCCGAGCTGCGCCGAGCACGGGACCCCGAGGGCTAGGAGGAAGGTCGCCAGGAGTCTCTCACGCCGGGTCTCCAGGGTTCGGGTGACCAGCGTCGCCATGGTGCCGCAACCCAACCCCAGCGTTAGCGGGATGAGTGCCCGGCCGCTGAGTCCCAGGGGTTTCAGGAGCCTGTCGGTGAGCAGGGCCAGGCGCGGCAGGTAGCCGGAATCCTCCAGGACGGCGAAGGCGACGAAGAAAGTCCCGACGATGGGGAGGACTATGGCCACGGCGTAGCGGAGGCCCAGCGTCAGCAGCCCGTAGTCGTGGGCGAGAAGCTCCCGCCAGGCCTCTCCCGTGAACAGACCGTCCACGACCCGGTCAAGCCACGGGTTGAGCCGGCTCAGGAAGAGGGTCCGGTCAAGGACGTCTACCAGCGTGCCCGCCCCGAACCCGCCGACGAACCGATAGAGCCCGAAGTAGATAACGGCGACCAGCACCGGAAGACCGAACATCGGTCGCAAGAGCAGGTCGCCCGCCACCTGACCGGGGGTCAGGGCCGGACGGCCGACCTGCCGCAAGCACCGGGTGACAACCCGGCGGGCCAGACGATGGACAACCAGGGGGATACGCTGTCTCACCGGCTCGGACCCCTGGTTCATTCTCACTACCAGGTCACTCACGAGCGGCCAGTTGAGTTCCCGAGCCCGGAGGATGTCCAGGACCTCCGGGTCCTCCTGAAGGGCCAGAACGGCCATGGCGCGAGGACGGAGACCGTAGTTCCCGGTAATTCGCGCCTCCACCGCCCGGATGGCGGCCTCTACCTGCCGGTCGTAGCGTGGAACGAGGGGTTGTATGGTCCCGGTGTCGCCCACTGCCGCCAGGAGCTCCTTGATCTCCTCGACTCCTTCCCCCCTCGTCAGGACGGCCCCGATGACCGGAACCCCGAGACGGTCCCCCAGGCCCGCGAGGTCCACCGCGAGCCCCGCCCTACGCGCTTCATCGAGCATGTTCACGATGAGAACGACCGGAAGCCCGGCTTCCGACAGCTGCAGGGTGAGAGGGAGCATGCGGTCGAGGTTCTTGGCGTCGGCCACCTGCAACAGAACGTCAGAACCGCCGCCCATGATGAGGGCGCGGGCCGCCCGTTCCTCGTCGGTGATGCAGGACAGGGAGTAGAGACCGGGCGTATCCGTCACCTCGAACGTTCGGCCCGCCCACCGGCCGATTCCTCGCGTGACCTCGACGGTGGTGCCCGGGTAGTTCGATACTGAGACGTATCGCCCGGTCAGACGCCCGAAGAGGACGCTCTTGCCCACGTTCGGGCAGCCGACTATGACCACCCTGACCCGTGCCTTCTCCCCGGCCTTGGACGACCAACCCACGGGCATGCCCCCGGGGACTATGTCTATGGCCTTACGCGGGTCTTGAGGCTTGGGCCCGGGCTTGTGAAGGCGCAGGGAAAGCCCGGTCGCGGCGCCGAAGTGTTACGAGGGCACTAGGGCCTCGATGCCGAAGGGGAGATTCCGACATGAGTATCCGGTCTCGCGCGCCGAACCGTATCGATCTGGGCGGCGGCACTCTGGACATCTGGCCCCTGTACCTCCTCCTCGGGCGGGGCGTCACGCTCAATGTGGCCGTGAGTGTTTACAGCCACGTCGCCCTCGACGACGAACCCGGGGGAGGCTACCGCCTGGTATCCGAGGACACGGGTTACGAGAACGCCGCGAAGTCCCTGGGAGCCCTCGATTTCGACGGCCCGCTCGGCCTGGTGGCCCGGGCGGTACGGTACTTCGACCCCCCGCCGGGCCTGCGCGTCGTCACCCGGAACGAAGCTCCTCAGGGGTCGGGGCTGGGAGCTTCCTCGAGTCTCCTTGTGGCTCTCCTAGCCGCGCTCGAGAGGTTGACCCGGCGCGCCCCGGGTTCGACCGACCTGGTCAACCTGGCCGCGGACCTGGAAGCCCAGGTGATACGCGTTCCCACCGGAAAGCAGGACCACTATGCCGGGGTCTACGGCGGAGCCAACGCCATCTGGTTCGAACCGGGCCGTAACAGGGTGGAGAGCCTCCCGATGCCGGACTC
>QZJP01000065.1 GCA_003599345.1 Bacillota bacterium
ACTCATCACCCCGATAGCCATCGAGCAAGGGCTGCGCTTCGCCGTCCGCGAGGGCGGCCGCACCGTCGGCGCCGGCGCGGTCATCGGCGTCACGGACTAGTCACGTCCGGGGGCGGCTACTCCCGATGGCCGGTTGGGTAGCGCCGGTCCGACCGAGGCCCGGACGCGAGCGATGCGTGTGGGCCGGCTGTGGAGCAGTACGGATGTACCGGCCGTGAAGCGATATGGATGTGGCGGTCAGGCGAGCGCGTGAGGGCCGGGAGACTTGCCCTGGTGGGCGGTCGCCCGGGTTCTCGCTTTTGTTGACACCTTTTGTGTGCCTGTGGTAGATTTGATACCGCTACTGGCCCGGATGAGGCTTGGGGCTGCGACTTTGCGCTCTGACGAGTGGGAGGACCGCCGTGGCTGGCGACAACCGAGAAATCATCACCCTGGCGTGCACCGAGTGCAAGCGGCGGAACTACACCACCACGAAGAACCGGCGCAATGACCCCGAGCGCATCGAGCTCAAGAAGTACTGTAAGTGGTGCGGCAGACAGACGGTGCACAAGGAGACCCGGTGACGCCGGATTACCGGGGCCCTCCAGCCGGTCACAAGGGTTGGCGTGGTCAATCCTGTTGGTAGGCCCGTAGCTCCAACGGTAGAGCGGCGGACTCCAAATCCGCGTCGGTGGGGGTTCGAATCCCTCCGGGCCTGCCATTTTATTCAGGGCGTGATTCGATATGAAGTGGCTCAGGGAGTTGCCGGCTCGCCTCATCCGGTATTTGCGAGACGCGCGCGCCGAGCTTAAGCGAGTGGTCTGGCCGGACCGCCGGCAAACGACCATCTACACGATTGTCGTTGTAGTCTCGGTCATCGCCGTGGCCATCGTGATTTGGGTGGTCGACGCCGTCCTGAGTGAGATCCTGAAACTGCTTCTGTTCGGCGCCGCTGGCGGGACCTGAGAAGTACCGGCCAGGTTGTCAGCCGCCCCAGACGCGGATTTCGGGCGCTGGGCGCCCCGGGGCATGGCCCAGGCGACTGGCCGCGCCACCAGGCCCGAGACCGGTAAGAAGTAGGAGACTACGCCCGCCCAGGCGGGGTCTTTTTTTGGTAAGACTCTACGGAGGTGGGGGCTAGAGGCCCCCTGTGACCATGCCCAGAGTCAAGAAGAAGGACAAGATGGCTGACAAGACTACCGTGGATGAGGCCGACCGGGGGGCCCCGGCAGACGCCGTGCCCCCCGACGTCGGGCCTCTTGAGGCTGTACCCGGCACCGGTGCCTCGCTCGATGGCGACGCCGCCCAGGCTGAGGGGGAAGACGCTCCCGGGCTCTCCCGCGACGAGGAACTCCCGGAAGACAAGGTCGCGGATGAGGCCGCGCTGGCGGAGCCTGTGCACCCGGACCGCAAGTGGTACGTCGTCCACACCTATTCCGGCTACGAAGGTAAGGTCAAGGCCAACCTCGAGAAGCGGGTCGAGTCCATGCTCATGCAGGACAAGATCTTCCGGGTGGTCGTCCCGACCGAGGACGAGATCGAGTACAAGGACGGGCGCAAGCTCATCAGCAAGAAGAAGGTCTTCCCGGGCTACGTGCTGGTTGAGATGATAATGAACGATGATTCGTGGTACGTCGTCCGCAACACGCCCGGAGTCACGGGATTCGTGGGCTCAGGCACGAGGCCGGTGGCCTTGGACCAGAGCGAAGTGAAGGCCATCCTTAGGCACATGGGCGTTGACGAGCCCAAGCCGAAGGTCATGTATGAGGACGGCGAGACTGTCAAAGTGGTCAGCGGGCCGTTCATGGGCTTCATCGGGAAGGTCCGCGAGGTCAACCTGGACAAGGGCAAGCTCCGGGTGTTCGTGTCCATGTTCGGCCGTGAGACACCCGTTGAGCTGGACTTCGCTCAGGTGGAGAAGCTGTAGACCGCGCCGGCGCGGACCGGAGGCCGCTGCCGCAGGTCGCGGGCTAGAGAAGGAAGGTCGGGTAAGGTGGCAAAGAAGGTTCTGGCCGTCGTCAAACTGCAAATCCCCGCGGGCAAGGCCACGCCGGCTCCCCCGGTAGGCCCGGCTCTCGGGCAGCACGGCGTCAACATCATGGCCTTCTGCAAGGATTACAACGAGCGGACGGCCAAGCAAGAAGGACTTATCGTCCCCGTCGAGATAACCGTGTTCGAGGATCGGTCGTTCACGTTCGCATGCAAGACGCCTCCCGCCGCCGTTCTCCTGAAGAAGGCAGCCGGTCTGGAGACGGCCTCGGGACGTCCCAACCGTGACAAGGTAGGCAAGGTCACCCGCGCCCAGATCAGGGAGATAGCCGAGGCCAAGATGGTCGACCTCAACGCGGCCAGCTTGGAGGCAGCCATGAGTATGATAGCCGGAACCGCTCGCAGCATGGGCATAACGGTCGAGGACTAGACCGGACGCGACGTGACCTAGGACCGAAAGGCTTTGGTGGAGGAGTCGGAACGATGAAGCGTGGCAAGAGATATAAGGAAGCTATGGCGAAGGTGAGCCAAGAGCAACTCCATGAGCCGCCTGAGGCCGTCAAGCTCGTCAAGGAAGCGGCCAACGCCAAGTTCAACGAGACTGTCGAGGTAGCTGTCCGGCTGGGAATCGACGTTAAGCACGCCGATCAGATGGTTCGAGGGACCGTTGTTCTCCCGGCGGGCACAGGCAAGGACGTCAGGGTCCTGGTCTTCGCCAAAGGCGAGAAGGCCCGGGAGGCGGAGTCCGCCGGCGCGGACTACGTCGGGGCGGAGGATCTCGCGGCTAAGATTCAGGAAGGATGGCTGGACTTCGACGTCGCCGTAGCCACTCCGGACATGATGGCCGTCGTCGGCAAGCTTGGACGTATCCTCGGCCCGCGTGGCCTCATGCCTAACCCCAAGGCCGGGACGGTCACGTTCGATCTCCGTTCGGCCATCGAGCAAATCAAGGCAGGCAAGATAGAGTTCCGGGCGGACAAGGCAGGGATAGTGCACGCTCCCATCGGGAAGGTGTCGTTCGAGGAGGATAAGCTCCTCCAGAACTTCCAATCCCTCATGGAGGCCCTCGTGAAGGCCAAGCCGGCTGCCGCCAAGGGTCAGTACCTGAGGAGTGTCGTGCTGTCCTCGACCATGGGCCCGGGTATTCGCGTCAACCCGTCCAGACTGATGTAGCTCGGTATCGCTCGCGGTTGCGGCTTGGGCCGCACCAGCGTTCGGTTAGGAAACTCAATACCGCATGACCGGCCGTGGACAGCGGGTGCGCCGGAGATGGACCGGCGCCTAAAGGGTCCCGGGGACCCGCCCGCCGAGGCGTTTCGGGTCTGTGATCATCGTGCAGCCCTGCGCCCCTCGTTCTCGGCGCAGGGCTTATTGACGGTCGGCGCAAGGCGGCCGGGGAGGTGAAGACGGGATTTGGTGACACGCCGGGAAAAGGAGCGATCTCTGACCGAGCTCGAGGACAAGTTCAGGCGGGCCCAGGCAGCGGTCCTGGCCGACTATATGGGTCTGACGGTGGCGGAGATAAGCTACCTCAGGAAGATCGCCCGTGAGGCCGGGGTGGAGCTCGAAGTGGTCAAGAACACCCTGGCGGCTCTGGCGACCCGTAGGGCCGGGATAGAGGGCCTTGACGGCCTGTTCAGCGGGCCCACGGCGGTGGCGTTCGGGTATGATGACCCGATTTCCCCCGCCAAGGTCATCGACCGGTTCAGCCGGGAGAAGCGGGAAGTGCCTTTCAAGGGCGGCTATCTCGCAGGCAAGGTTCTCGGTCCGGGCGAGGTCAAGAACCTAGCGGTGCTACCCGGGCGCCAGGAGTTGCTCGGCACCGTTGTCAGTACCCTTCAGGCTCCCATAGCCGGGTTCCAGCGTGTGCTGGCCGGCAACCTCAGGGGCCTAGTCGTGGCCCTGGGCAGGATCGCTGAGAAGCGGGCTGCCGCGGGCTGATGGCCGGTGCGGGGCGGAGCCTTGCTCCACGCGCAGGAATCCGAGGGTTGGAACCCGAGGGCGAGATAAACACGGAGGTGCGGAAATGTCCAAGGTTGCCGAGATAGTCGAGGCCGTCAAGGGACTTACGGTCCTTGAGTTGTCCGAGCTGGTAAAGGCCCTGGAGGAGGAGTTCGGCGTCTCCGCGGCGGCCCCCGTGGCCGTGGCCGCCGCTCCAGCCGCGGCGGGCGCCGCCGCAGCGCAGGCTGAAGAAGAGCAGACGGAGTTCGACGTCATTCTCAGTTCCGCCGGGGACAAGAAGATCCAGGTCATCAAGGTCGTCCGTGAGATAACGGGTCTTGGCCTCAAGGAGGCCAAGGACCTGGTCGACGGGGCACCGAAGCCGGTCAAGGAGAAGGTCTCCAAGGCCGACGCCGAGTCCATCAAGGGTAAGCTCGAAGAGGTCGGAGCTTCCGTCCAGATCAAGTAGGACCGGCCACTCCCGCGGCGCAAGAGGGTCGGGCCGTGAGAAAGCCATGGGCTGGGAGCGACTAACGGGGTGGGACCAGGCTCAGGTTCACACCTCCGGAGAACATCGGGTCCCGGGCGAAGGGGACCGCCGGCGGCCCCCTTCGCCCGGACCTCGTTGCCCCCTATGGCCTCATATACTCCCGCGAGCGCCGAACGCTTTGACAAAGGCCTCGACGTGTGTTATTCTTATTAATTGCTTATTGCGTCGGGATGCGGGTCGGAAGTAGTATCAGACACCCCCTGTGAGGCAATCCTTATCATACTAGCTAGCGACCAATTTTCTCCATCGTGACCATAGCCTAGGTACCCAGCACCCGGCAAGGGACGGGTCCGGGGTCCTCAGTCTTTCCGCGGGAGGAGAGCCGCCGTATGCCGCAAGCCGTCAGAGAGAGGGTAGACTTCGGTCGGATCAACGAGGTTCTCGAGATGCCGGACCTCATTGAGATCCAACGCAAGTCCTACGACTGGTTTCTCCAAGACGGCCTCAAAGAGATGTTCCAGGACATCTCTCCCATCCAGGATTTCACCGGCAATCTTGTGCTCGAGTTCGTCCGGCACCGGCTTGACGCGCCTAAGTATGATGTCGCCGAGTGCCGTGAACGTGACGTGACTTTCGCCGCCCCCCTCAGAGTCGAAGTCCGGCTGATCAACAAGGAGACCGGCGAGGTCAAGGAACAAGAGGTCTTCATGGGGGACTTCCCCCTGATGACCGACAAGGGAACCTTCATCATCAACGGGGCGGAGCGGGTCGTGGTCAGCCAACTGGTCCGCTCGCCGGGGGCGTACTACTCCGAGCAATTGGACCCGAACGGCAACCGGCTCTTCTTCTGCACGCTGATTCCGAACCGCGGCGCGTGGCTGGAGTTCGAATCCGACAGCAACGACGTCCTCTGGGTGCGGGTTGACCGAACCCGGAAGATCCCTGTCACGGTCCTTCTCCGTGCCTTCGGATTCGGGACGAACGAGCAGATTCTGAGGGTGATGGGCGAGTCGGTCCATATCCTGAACACCCTCGACAAAGACCCGTGCGAATCGGAGGACGAGGCCCTTGTCGAGACGTACAAGCGGCTTCGCCCCGGCGAGCCCCCGACGGTCGAGAGCGCGCGTGGTCTACTCGAATCCCTCTTCTTCGAGACCCGGCGGTACGACCTTGCCGGTGTGGGCCGCTACAAGCTCAACAAGAAACTCAGTCTGAAGCGCCGGCTGCCGGGCACGGTGGCGGTCGAGGACGTGAAGGACGCGACCGGCCGGCTCATAGTGGCCGCCGGAGCGACGATAGACCGGAAAACCGCCGAACGAATCGAGACCGCGGGGATAAGCCAGGTGGACGTTAGAGTGGCCGACGGCTCAGAGGTCCGAGTCATTTCCAACGCCAGGCCGAAAGAGGGCCCTCCGCCGGTTCATCTGAAGGTCCTCACCAAGGAAGACGTAGTTGCGGCTATCAACTACATGCTGACCCTCTATAGGGGCCTCGGGAGCGTCGATGACATCGACCACCTGGGAAACCGGCGCCTTCGCTCCGTGGGTGAACTGCTGCAGAACCAGTTCCGCATCGGCTTGTCGCGCATGGAGCGGGTGGTGAAAGAGCGCATGACCATCCAGGACGTCGACATCATCACTCCGCAGGCGCTCATCAACATCAGGCCCGTCGTGGCCGCGGTCAAGGAGTTCTTTGGGTCGAGCCAGTTGTCGCAGTTCATGGACCAGACCAACCCGCTCGCCGAGTTGACTCACAAGCGAAGGCTGAGTGCCCTCGGCCCCGGAGGGTTGACGCGTGAAAGGGCCGGTTTCGAGGTTCGCGACGTTCACGACTCCCACTACGGCCGGATGTGCCCGATTGAGACCCCGGAAGGTCCCAACATCGGGCTGATCGGCAACCTGTCTACATATGCCCGGATAAATGAATTCGGGTTCATCGAAACCCCGTACCGCAAGGTCGACAAGGACAGGCGCACTGTCACGGATGAGATCGAGTACCTGACCGCGGACGAGGAAGACGAGTACGTCATCGCCCAGGCCAACGAGGAACTGGAGGAGCAGTGGTTCACGAGACCGCGGGTGACTTGCCGCTACCGCAAGGAGATCCGGCTCCTCCCGGCCGAGGAAGTCGACTACATGGACGTATCGCCCAAGCAGGTCGTCAGCATAGCATCTGCCCTGATACCGTTCCTGGAGAACGACGACGCCGGCCGGGCCTTGATGGGCGCGAACATGCAACGCCAGGCCGTCCCGCTTCTCATAAGCGAGGCTCCCCTGGTCGGGACGGGGATAGAGGAGCGCGTCGCGCGGGATTCGGGTATCCTCGTCACGGCTCACCGGGCCGGGACGGTTCAAAGGGTGACCGCGCGCGAGATAGTGGTAGACGCCGGCCGCGGGCAGATTGACCGCTACGAGCTGGCCAAGTTCGACCGGTCGAACCAGGGCACGTGCATGAACCAGAAGCCGGTGGTCAGGGTGGGGCAGAAGGTGGCCAAGGGGGCCGTCCTCGCCGACGGTCCGTCGACGGACCACGGCGAACTGGCCCTCGGCCGGAACGTCCTCGTTGCTTTCATGCCTTGGGAGGGTTACAACTTCGAGGACGCCATACTGATTTCCGAGCGCCTGGTGAGAGACGACGTATTCACCTCCATCCACATAGAGGAGCACGAGTGCGACGCCCGGGACACCAAGCTCGGCCCCGAGGAGATTACGCGTGACATCCCCAACGTCGGCGATGACGTCCTCAAGGACCTCGACGAACGCGGCATCATCCGGGTGGGAGCCGAGGTCATGCCCGGCGACATCCTCGTGGGTAAGGTCACTCCGAAGGGCGAGACCGAGCTTACCGCCGAAGAACGGCTGCTACGGGCAATATTCGGCGAGAAGGCGCGTGAAGTCCGTGACACGTCTCTTCGCGTCCCTCACGGCGAGAGCGGCATCGTCGTCGACGTCAAGGTCTTCTCCCGCGAGGGCGGGGACGAGCTGAGCCCCGGTGTGAACCAATTGGTCCGCTGCTACGTGGCTCAGAAGCGCAAGATCTCAGAGGGCGACAAGATGGCCGGCCGGCACGGGAACAAGGGGGTCATCGCCAAGATCCTCCCCGACGAGGACATGCCTTTCCTGCCGGACGGTACCCCGGTGGACATCGTCCTGAACCCGCTCGGGGTGCCGTCCCGCATGAACATCGGCCAGATACTGGAGACCCATCTCGGCTGGGCCGCCACTGTCCTGGGAATCAAACTATCCAGCCCAGTGTTCGATGGGGCCACCGAGAACGACGTCCAAGAGAGGCTCCGTGAAGCGGGTCTCCCACCCGACGGCAAGACGAGATTGCGTGATGGGAGAACCGGCAAGGAGTTCGATAGCCAGGTCACCGTGGGTCACACCTACATGATGAAGCTCGCCCACCTTGTGGACGATAAGATCCACGCGCGCTCTACCGGCCCCTACTCGCTTGTGACGCAACAGCCCTTGGGGGGAAAGGCGCAGTTCGGCGGGCAGCGGTTCGGGGAGATGGAAGTGTGGGCCTTGGAGGCCTACGGGTCGGCCTACACCCTGCAGGAGCTCCTGACCGTCAAGTCGGACGACATCGTCGGGCGGGTCAAGACCTACGAGGCCATCGTGAAGGGCGACAACGTTCCGGAACCCGGGGTTCCGGAATCGTTCAAGGTTCTCATCAAGGAGCTCCAGAGCTTGGCCCTGGACGTTAAAGTCCTGTCCGAGGATTCGCGCGAGATAGAGATTCGGGATACCGACGAGGACGTCATCGAGAAAGCGCGGGAGCTCGACCTCGATCTCGGGACCGGGGAGGGTTTCGACGACGCGGGTCTGGCCGTCAGTGGCTTGAGGCGCGCCGCCAGCCGTCGGCGTGAGGCGAGGCGGTTCTTGGCCGGCGCGGCGGACGAGGAGGAGGACGTCAGCTTCGGACTGAGGCTGGATTCCGCGGAACCGGCCTCCAGCGACGCGCCGCGCGAGCCCGCCGCTGAAGACGAAGCGGAACTCGAAGATAGGCGGCACCGGGCGCGCGCCTTGCTCCTCGGAGACGGAGACCAGGAAGAGGCCCCGGACGAGGGACAGGAAGCCGCGGACGACATCGGTCGGGTTGATGAGGAACTCCTGACCTCAGGCGCCGGAGACCAAGACGAGGCCTTTGGGCCTGACGAAGACAGCGGCGCGGGTCCGGAAGCCCGCGACTACTCGGGTAGTCCCGGCCGGGCTGTCAGCGACTTGGCGGAGGATACGGATTCGGAGGATACGGATGAAGAGACCGACGCCTTCGAAGCGGACGATGACGCCGACTACGCGATCCTCGACGAGGATGAGGAAGCTGGCGACGACGAGGACGAGGAGTTGGAGTCCCTCCCTGAGGCCGACGAAGAGATCGACGAAGGGGAAGACCTCGTCGCCAGGCGCCTCAAGCGAAGGCGAGCCGGACAAGAGGCGGATAGGCTCCGCCGCTCCTTCGAGACGGACACCGGCAAGGAAGACGATGACTATTAGCGAGTAGCCGGTCGCCTCCCGCTCGCTATCCATTGGGCGCCGGCCGGGGCGCTTTGGGTTCTGGCAGACGATTACAACCGGGGGGAAGAGCCCGTGCTGGACGTCAACAACTTCGACTCTCTGAAAATCGGCCTGGCTTCACCCGACCAGATCGTGCAGTGGTCACAGGGCGAGGTCAAGAAGCCCGAAACCATCAACTACCGCACGCTGAAGCCGGAGCGCGACGGCTTGTTCTGCGAGCGCATCTTCGGACCTCAGAGGGATTGGGAGTGCCACTGCGGCAAGTACAAGCGCATCCGCTACAAGGGCATCGTCTGTGATCGGTGTGGGGTCGAGGTCACTCGGTCGAAGGTCCGCCGGGAGCGTATGGGCCACATCAAGCTCGCCGCCCCCGTTTCCCACATCTGGTACTTCAAAGGCATCCCTAGTAGAATGGGCCTGCTCCTGGACGTGTCCCCCCGGGCACTGGAGAAAGTCCTGTACTTCGCCGCCTACATCGTGACCGACCCGGGCGAAACACCGCTCATGGCCCGTCAGGTCTTGTCCGAGCAAGAGCACCGCGAGGCTCGCGAGAAGTACGGCCAGAGTTTCAAAGCCGGAATGGGCGCGGAAGCCGTGAAGAAGCTCCTCACGGGCATTGACCTCGATGAACTCGCCAAGGAACTGCGGGCCGAGATACGGCAGGTCTCGGGCCAGCGGAAGATTCGAGCCACGAGGCGTCTCGAAGTCGTCGAAGCGTTCCGCAAGTCCGGCAACCGCCCGGAGTGGATGATCCTCGAGTTCATCCCGGTCATCCCGCCGGACTTGAGACCCATGGTGCAGCTGGATGGCGGGCGGTTTGCGACCTCCGACCTCAATGACCTCTACCGACGAGTCATCAACAGGAATAACCGCCTGAAGCGACTCCTCGACCTCGGAGCCCCCGACATCATAGTCCGCAACGAGAAGCGGATGCTGCAGGAAGCCGTGGACGCTCTCATAGACAACGGCAGGCGGGGCCGCCCCGTTACCGGCCCCGGGAACAGGCCGCTGAAGTCCTTGAGCGACATGCTCAAGGGCAAGCAGGGGCGCTTCCGCCAGAACCTCCTCGGTAAGCGGGTCGACTACTCCGGGCGCTCCGTGATCGTCATCGGTCCGGAACTCAAGCTTCACCAGTGCGG